>NZ_JBHVZA010000022.1:0-119204 GCF_042880275.1 Streptomyces sp. NPDC058308 | reverse complement strand
GGGGGGCGGCGGGGCTCAAACCCGGGCCCCCCCCCCCGGGCCCCCCGGGGGGGGCCCGGGCGGCCCCCCCCCCGCCCCCGGGGCCGGGGCCCCCCCCCCCCCCCCCGGGGGGGCCCCCCCGCGTCCCGGGTTCATCCGGTGTCGCTGGGCACCCTGCACTCGTCGGGCTGGTGCCTGCCCTCGGGCCAGCCTATGCCGACGAACTCCAACGCCTCGGTACGCGGGTTGAGTTCGACGACGGCGACCGGTTTGTCATAGGCGTTGCCCGCGTTGGTCAGACAGATCCAGCCGCTGGTCCCGCGCACGCGGTTGACCGCTTCGATGCGCTGCCACATGTCGGAGACCCGCTTCAGCGGCGGCACCGTGCCCGAGGTCTGGGCGTTGGCGAGCAGCACGGCCTTGGCTATGGTCCGCGTGCCGTCGTACAGCAGCATCGTGCGGGAGTCGTCAAGGCCGGTCGGCCCGATGTCCCCGGCGCTGCCCTTGCTCATGAGTGAGCGCAGCGCGTCCAGCTCCGCCTTCGGCTCGGTGAAGTAGGCCGGGCCGCCGCCCTTGGCGCCGTCCTTGCCGCTCAGCTGCCTGCTCCAGGCCGCGGGGTGGCCGGGCGCCGCGTACTGCACCTTGACGACGGGTTCCGTGCCGCCGCCGCGCAGCCTCGCCCAGTCGTCGCCCTTCATGTAGCGGTCGAGCGTCGCCGCGCCCGAGCCGCTGACGATCGTGTACTTCTTCCCCCTGCACTGCACGTCGGCCAGCTTCAGCGCGAAGAGCCGCAGGTGGACGGGGCGGCCCGCGAAGTACACGTACCGCGCCGTGGACTGGCAGATGTTCTGGGCGATGAGGGTGAAGTCGTTGCCCGTGTCCCCCGGGTCGGTGATCGAGGGCGAGTCGAACGTCTGGTCCTTGGGTCCCGGCGGGCCGCTCTCGTCGCGGCTGAACGCCTGGGCCAGCGAGTTGTTGTAGATGTCGTGCGGCCGCCTGTCCCGCACCAGGACGGTCTCCTCGTCCTTGAGTCTGCCGTGGAAGCTGGCCAGCGCGGCGGCCTGCTGGCGGTTGGTCGGGATGATGCGGGCGAGGCCCGGATAGGGGTCCTTGCCGGAGCTCTTCTCCGGGTTGGCGAGCCCGTCCGCGCTGACCCGGCCGGCCAGGACCGGGATGTGCAGTTCGCGGGTGAGCCGCGCGATGGCCTTCTCGGTGGCGTCCAGGCTGAGGTTGAAGCCCGTGACGGCACGGAGGCTGCCGTGCTCGCGGTCCGTCATGCCCGCCAACTGGTCGACGACGCGCTCCTGTTGGGCATACGCGTCGCCGGGGTTGGCGAGGACGAGGCGCAGCAGCGGGGTGTTCTCCTCACGGTTGGCCCGGTACTGGGCGAGGTAGGCGCCCTGCACCTCGCTGCGGAGCTGCTTGCGCTCGGCGGCGATGTCGGGCTGGAGCGGCAGCATCAGGGCGACGGTGACGTGCGGCTTGTCGCCGACGAACTCCTCGTTCTCCTTCGCGATGGCCCGGGCCACCTTGTCGATCTCCGGCGTGCCGAAGGCGTACCCGGTGCCGTTGACGCCGATGCACTCGCCGCCGTGCTTCTCGACGCCGGTGGCGCAGCTCTCCGGTTCGCCGATCGGGGGCAGGAACACGTACAGAAGTACGCCCGCGGCCGCGAGGCCGAGCAGCGTGAGGATCCTGCGCATCCAGTTGGCCAAGAACGTGTTGTACAGCCAGTTCCCGAACTGTCTCAACGCTGCCCTCCCCTTGGTCCTGCCCCAGTTGGCCGGCCCGGTCAGCCGAACCCGATGTGCTCCGTGCACACGCACCGCTGCAGCGGCTGCTTGTCCTCGGCCCGGTCGCCCCAGTCGCGGGCCATGCGGATGAGCAGCGCGGCCCCGTCCGCGGCCCTGGCCACGTCGGCGCCCTCAGGCCCCTGGTCGCGCACCGCCTCGTCGGCGGCGCGCGCCAGCTCCTCGCTGAGCTCCCGCAGGGGCCCGCGCAGCATCCCGGGCACGGTCTCGTCCAGCGGCCGCGTCCGGTCCTCGGTGAGCCACACGGCGTGCAGCAGCCGGTCGATCCGGCGCCGCAGGGTGTCGCCGCGCACCTGGGTCTCACCGAGGGCGTGGGCGTACCGGTCGTCGGCCGTGCCGATCAGCGCGGCGTCCGCGATGGCGAGCAGTTCCTCGCACCATTGGGCGATGGGGCGGGTGCGGAACGCCTCGGCCAGGTACCGGGTGACGAGGTCGGCGCCGTCGGAGGCGAGGAGGTGGTGCATGCGGTGCGCCCCGGCGGTGACGAACAGGGCGTCGGGGTGGCGGTCACCGAGGTCGCGGTAGTGGCCCTGCAGCAGCGCGTGGTCCGCGTGCCAGGCGGCGCCCCCGTCGCGCAGCCGGTGCAGCCTGCGCGTCAGCAGGCGGCGCAGGCCGAGGTCGCCGATGAAGTGCCGGGGGCAGCGGGGCCAGCCGGTGTCCTCCAGGAGTTCGGCGATGCGGTAGGCGTTCAGCTGCTCGGTGCGTCCCTCCTGCACGGCGCGCATCAGGGTCTGGGCGCACTCCACGTCGTGCGCGACCGAGAGGTGGGTGAGCAGGTCGAGCCAGTGGCCGCGGTGTTCCGGCGGGAGTTCCTCGGGGCGCTGGCGGACGACGAGTTCGTCGACGAGTGCGTCGGCCACCGGGCGGTCGGCGACGGGGCGTCCCAGGTCGTCCTCGCCCGCGGGCACCCGGGCGTCCAGGATCGCCCAGTCGGTGCACTCCTCGGGGTCCGGGAAGACGGCCGCGGCGGTCGCCTGGCCGAGCCGGGTCACGAACAGCGGGCGGCCGCCGCTCAGCCGGTGCACACCGCTGTGGATACGGAGCCGTACGGCGTTGTCGGGCTGCTCGTGGCCGCCCCGCAACCGGCTGAGCTCGTCCTTCTGCCGGTCGCGGGTGAGGGCGGGCATGCGGACCAGGAGGACACCGCGCCACAGGGGCGCGTGGTCGGGCACCCCGCCCGTCGGACGGCTCCACTCGGGCAGCGTCCCCGTGTGGGGGTGCCAACTCGCCGTCCCGTCATGGCTGTTGCCCGCCCGGTGCAGGTAACGGCCGCCGTCCTCGCGGCGGGCGGTCGCGAACACGACGAGCCGGTCGTGGCGGCCCCGCTCCCGGTCCTCAAGGGCAGGCTTCAGCAGCCGCCGGCCGAGGGCGTTGTCCGCGTGGTCGAGGAGCAGGGCGGGCCGGCCGACCCGCGTCATGCGCCCGCGTACGGACTGGTAGGCGGCGTCGAGGTCCTGCCGCAGCGCCCGGAAGAGGAAGCCCTCGGCGATCCGTCGTGCCTCCCCGCCCTGCTGGAAGTCCTCGCCGAGCGCGCGCAGTCCGGACAGCGGGTGGCCGCCGGCGCCGGGGTACTCGCCGTAGCAGGCGGCGAGGGCCGCCCGGCCCTCGGCCGAGGCGCGGGCGAACAGCCCGTCGAGCAGCGCGTTGAGGAAGGGCCCGGCCAGCGGACTCGTGACGAGCCCCGTCAGGTACGCCACGTAGTTCTTCGCCGTCCCCTTCAGCACCCCGCGCCAGAAGGAGCCCGGCGGCAGGATGCCTTCGAGGCGGCCCACCTCGTCGACCAGGGGCGCGGCCCGGGCGAGGCGGTCGCTCGCCGCCACGGCCGCGAGCCCGGCGTACAGCCGCGGCACGTCGATCCCGCCGCCGTCGCCGCCCCAGTCGCCGTACTGCAGCGCGACCTTGCGGAGCACCTCGGTCACTTCCGAGCGGCTGCCGGGCCGCTCCTCGGCCTGCTCACGGCAGTCGGTGAGGGCGCAGTCGACGTACGCGACGGGGACGCGCGGCCCGAAGTGCCGCCGTACGCACCGCAGCAGGCGTCCTTTGCCGGTGCCCGGTCCGCCGACGAGCAGCACCACGGGGAGGTCGGGCCCGTAGAGCGGATCCCGTCTGCGCCCGGCCGCGGTCCTCCCTAGCAGCCGGGCGATCAAGCCGCCGTCGTCCAGCAGCTCGTCGAAACCGAGTTCATCTGGCACGGGCCCTCCGTGGGCGTGGCGGCAGAGGTCACCGGATGATGGCTCGTCAGGTTAACGAGGGGGCACCCGTTTGGCGAGAGCGTGCCGCGCGGCGCCGGGGCACGGGCAGGCGGGGGCGGCGGGAGGGGCCGGGGGCGCCGGCCATCACCGGGCTCCCGCGCGACAGTTGCCGGGCCAGGCGGCGCAGTCCGCGGTACGTGGCCGACCGCACCGCCGCGGGCCGCTTGCCAAGGGCCCTCGCGACGGCGTGGGCGTCGAGACCCAGGACCACCCGCAGCAGCACCGCCTCGCCCTGGCCCGGCGGCAGGGCGGCGACCAGGGCCAGCACGTGCTCCGTCGAGAGCGTCTCCAGGGCGCGGCCCGCCGTGTCGTCGACGGCCGGGACGTCGAGCACGTCCTGCTCGGTCAGCGTGGCCCGGGGCCTGCTGCCCAGGCGCCGCAGGTGGTCGATGGCGCGGTGCCGCGCGACGGTCGCGGCCCAGCGGCGGAAGTCGGCGCCGTTCCCGCGGAAGCGGTCCAGGTCCCGGATGATCTGCAGCCAGGCCTCGGAGGCGACGTCTTCCGCGTCGTCGCGGACGAGCCCGCGCAGGAATCGGAGAATGCCGGGATGCACGCACCGGTAGACGGCGGCGAAAGCCCTCTCGTTCCCCTCCCGCGCCTCTTTCAGAGCCCGCGTCAGCTCGTCGTCACAAGCCGCCGAACGGCGATGTTCCCCACCCTGCGCCACGCGCTCCTCCTAGGGCCCTTCTGACGGCTCTCCGCGGGAGGAGGAGCGGCGTCCGGTGCGTGCGATCGGCGTGCGGTGGTAAGGGTCATGTGGCGGAGCCACCTGTCCCTTACCACCGTGCGGCGAGCGTGCGTGCCGGGCGTCGCGACCCCGCGGAGAGCCGTCAGAAGGGCCCTGGCCCCCGCTGACACTGCCCACCGTGCCCGTGCCCTGTCTCGCCCGTGCTGTGCAGTACCCGCTCGACAACCGGCCGAAGCCCGCTTCACGCCGCGTGCCGTACCCGGCCGGGCAGTGTGAGGTAAAAGGTCTGGAGCGAGGCTTCGGAACCGTTCATTCCGCCCCGCTCCAGGCAATTGACGACCTTGCCGAGGGGGTTCCACACGCGGCCGTCCGGCATGCGGACACCGACGGTCTGCCCGAAGAACTCCCGCTGTTCGGCGTCGAAATCGACCCAGACGGCACCGGCGCGGCGCACGAGGACCTCCCCGACGTAGGCCCCGAGTCCCCACAGCGTTCCCGCGATGTCGCTGTGCGCACGGCCTCCCTTGCGGAGGCCCTCGATGAGGAAGTCGACGACACGCAGACTGGCGACGGAGAAGTCGAGAGGGAGACGGTTCCGGGCGGTCGCCTGCGCGACGAACCCCCGCGCCTGCTCCCGCATCTCCCCCGCACTCGCCGCCTGTCTACCCTCACCGTCCATGACTTCCACCCCTTCGCCTCGGCAGCAGGGAGGGAGCAGACCGCTCCCTCCCTCTACCAAGCGGGAGGCCATGCCCTCCTGTGACGGGGACCCGTCATGCTGCTTCTCACACGACCTGTTCCCCCGGCACGTACAACCATGGGACGCGGTCATGCGTCAGGCCGGCCGCCTCACTCCTCCCACGGGTCGATGCCCTGCGCCCACAGCCGGTCCTCCTCCGCCTTGGCGAGGAACCGTGCGATCTGGGCGCCGGAGAGCGATTCGGCCCCCGGGGGGCACGGCTCGGCCAGCCCCTCGATCAGGTCGCCCAGAAACTGGACCATGCCGCATTCGAACCTGGTCCAGCGTCCGTCGTCGTTGTTCCAGACGACGACCGGCCATTCCTCCGGGGCCCCCGATGCCGCGTCCCAGCACAGCACGTCCGCGCTGTCGGTGACTCCCCAGGCGACGAGCCGGGGGGCGGCCGACGGGGTGAAGAGCCGTTTCGGCTCCCTGTCCCAGGTGACACGAGCCGTTCTCGATTCCGAGGACATTCCGTCACCCGGCTCGTCGTTTTGGACCTCGGGGCCCAGAACGACGAGGCAGTCCTCGATCGCGCCGGGTCCGTAGAGGTCCATGAAGGCGACATAGTCGGCGGGAAAGCGGCTGCCCCAGGACTCCTCGGTCCCCGCCCACGACACGTTCGTCGGCTCACCGGGCGGCGGCAGCAGGGAGGTGAGCCTTTTCAGCTCCGTCAGCATCCGTTCTCCTCAGGTCGGCAGCGTGCGCCTGCGCCGAGGAACCTATGGGGCGGTATCCGACGCGTCAACGCATGCCTCCTGTCGGGACGGGGTCGCCGCTTGCCGGGGACCGGAATCCCCCCAGGTTTCTGCCGTTCGTCAGTTCGTTGTCGATGAAGACGCTGAACCGGATTCCCCCGCTGCCGTCGGCGTACGTTCCGACGGCCGTCATGCGGAATCCCGTGGCCACCGTCCGGTTCCCCTTGTAGCGCGGGGTGACCCGGTAGTACACCGATTGCCCTCCGCTCACGGCGTCGCTGACCTTCGTTTCGTACTTCCGCATGTTCTCGCCGCCTTGCGTCGAGTCGTCCTGGTAGGTGTTCGCGCCTCGGGAACACGTGGCGATGTTCCTCTCGTCAAGCCCGTCTCCGCCCAGTTCCTTCGCGAGCAGATGGCAGGCGTTGATGTTCGACCTCGCATCCAATCCGAAGTAGCGCGCGGTCCGGCGTGCCCACTGGTATCCCGGCGGGGCGACCTTCTTGTTCTGCGTCGACGTTCCTTCGTGACTGTCCACGTACTCCTGTGTCAGGCACGCTTCCATGCCCGCGGCCCGGCCGCCGTTCGCGGAGTCGGTGTCGTCGAAGTTGTCCCAGCCCGCGCCCGCGCCGCAGCCGCCGGAGCCTCTGCGGGTCTTCGAGGACCCCTTCTTCCCGCCCCCCGTGGCCGCATCGATGGCCTTGTCGAGCGCCTTGTCGATGGGGTTGTCGAAACCGAAGAGCCAGCTGGCCCCCTCGACGGCGCTGCCCACCGGATTCCGCTTCGAGACGGTCTTCGCGCCGCCCGACAGCACACCCTTCATGTGCTTCTGGATGCCGCCGAGGAATTGCTCGACGCCGGGAATCGGGATGTGGCCGTCCAACTCGACGTTCCCGATGGGATTTCCGCCGCCGAACGCGTACCGGTTCCCCGTCAGCGGGTCGCTCCCGAGCCCCATGTCCGCGAGGGCCCCGTTGTACATGTCCCGCGTGGTGAACCGATTGAGCCCCGGACTGTAGTCCCGGAACCCCATGTCGTACGTTCCCGAAGCCGCGTCCCACCGCTTGGAGTTGAAGCGGTACGGGTTGTACGCGTCCTTCGCGGGATCACCCGCGTCGGGCTTGTCGATGCCCGTGAAGTCGGACTTGTCGTCGGAGCCGTACGCCGAATACCCGTACGTCGCCTTCGCGTTGCCGTCCTTGTCCGTGAGGGTCTCGACGTCCGTGTGGCCGTTGTAGCCGTAGAACGTGGACTCCCCCGCCGCGCCGTCGGCCCCGTGCTTCACCTGGGAGAGGCGCTCGCCCCACGGGCCGTACTGGTACGACTTCGTGAGCTTGCCGGCGACCTCCTCGCCGAGGACCTCGCCCGACATGCCGAGGTAGGTGTAGTCCGTGGACTTGCCCCCGGCGTCCGTGCGCGTGGCCGTGCGGTCCAGCGGGTCGTACGCGTACTTCGTCGTCTTCAGGGCGCCCGTCGACGCGTCCGCGCGCTCGTGCTGCCTGACCCGGTCGAAGCCGTCGTAGGCGTTGCGCTCGATGACCTTGCCGCCCGCCGTCACCGTGTCCTGACGGCCGAAGGCGTCGTATGTGTGCGTCGCCGATGCGCCGTCCACCGTCGTCTTCAGGAGGCGGTTGCGGTCGTAGCCGAACGTCGTCGTCTTGCCCTTGACCGTCTGGGACACGACGTTCGCGTTGTCGTCGTGGACGTAGGTCTCCGTGCCCGCGCCGGCGCCGGTGCGCACCGACTTCGCGAGGCGGTCCGCCGGGTCGTAGGTGTAGTCCGTCGTCGACGACAGGTACTTCGCGTGGTCGTCGGCGTTCATCTTCTTCGCCGTGTCCTGCGCCTTGTTGCCGTTGGCGTCGTAGGCGTAGGCGTGGGAGGCGACCAGCGTGGTGCCGTCCGGCTTCTTCTCCGTCTGGGACTTGAGGGCCCCGTCCAGGAAGTAGTCGTAGGCGACCGTGTTCTTGTTGGCCTTGGTCTCGGTCTTGCGCTCGCCGCGCCAGGTGTAGTCGTAGGACGTGACCTTGGGCGAGGCGTCGGTGGCCGACTTGCCGACGGACACCGTCTTGACCAGCTCGCGCAGGTCATAGGTGTACTTGGCGTACTGGTCGGGGTGCTTGAGGGTCTCGGGCCGGCCGTTCGCGTCGTAGGTGTACGACGTGGCCTTCTTCTCCTGGCCCGCCAGCGCCTCCACGACCTTGTCGACCTGGTTCAGGCCGGTGTACGTCATCGTGTACGCGTCGACCTTCGTGCCGGTCGACGTGTCGTCGATGGACGTCAGGTTGCCGTTGACGTCGTAGGCATAAGCGAAGCGCTTGCGCTCGGCGTCCGCGTCCGCCGAGTGGTCGCGGACCAGCTTCACCGTGTCCGCGGCCGCCTTCAGGTCGGCGTTCTCACCCTTCTTGTAGGTGTCCGTGCCGAGCTTGGTCCACTTGGCGTCCGCGCCGTCCTTCGCGTACGCCGTGTACGTGCCCGCCTTCGAGACGTTCAGCGTCCAGGCGTGCGGCGATGCCTTCGTGCCCTTGCCCGTCCGGGCCTGCGCCTCGGAAGCGACCAGTTCGCTGGCGCCGACCGGAACACCGTCGTCGTCGCGGGACTTGAGCTTGCCGTCGGGGTAGTGGCCCCAGCGCATGGTCCGGCTCGTCGAGCCGCCCGCCGACGTGAGCTGGCGCGCGTTCTGCTGGCCGAGGTCGTTGTAGTCGTAGGTGGTGCGGATGTCCCACACGTCCTGCGCGGACTTCACCCAGCCGTTGTCGTAGTAGGCGTACGTGGTGTCGTTGCGAGTCGTCTCGCCCGACGACGGGGGCGCCGACACCTTCTCGACCCGCCCGACGGCGTCGTACGTCGTCTCCGTCCAGACCTTCCTGTTGTAGCGGGCGTCCTTCGGGTCGTACGGCTGGATCTGCCGCGAGGGCCGGTTCAGGGCGTCGTACGTCGTCTCCGCCACGAAGTCGTCGGGCTCGGCCTCCGTGGCCACGCCGCGCGGCGTGAACACCTTGATCCGGTTGCCGGCCTCGTCGTAGCCGAACTTCGCCGTGCGGACCGTGCCGGCCGCGTGCGGGGACTCCACCACCGCGAGCTTGCCGCGCTCGTCGTAGTGGTTGAGGGTCGTGTTGTTCTCCGCGTCCGTCGTCGAGACGACCAGTGAGTCCTTGTCGTACGACTGCTTGACGGTCCGCCCCGTCGCGTCCGCGACCGCGACGACACGGTGGTTCATGTCGTAGTCGGTCTTGGTCGTGTAGTCGTCGGGGTCAGCGGTGGCGTTCTTCTTGGGGTCGATCACGCGCACGGCGTTGCCGACGCCGTCGTAGACGTAACTGACCTTCTCCTTCTTGGCGTTGACGACCGAGGTGAGCTGGTAGACCTCGTCGTAGTTGTTGGTCGTGACGTAGTCGTCCGGGTCCGACGGGGTCGCCGTGCCCTTCGGTTCCGTCGTCGTCTTGAGGTTGCCGACCGCGTCGTAGGTGTAGGCCGTCTTCCGCTCGCCGGAGGTCGCCGTGTCCTTCGGCGCGGTGGCCGCCACGACCTGGTCCGCGTCGTCGTACGTCGCGCTGGAGACCGCACCGTTCGGTGCCGTCGAGACGGTGACGTTGTCGTTGGCGTCGTACTCGGGCGCGGGCACCGTGATGAACACGCCCGCCGTCTGGTCCTTCGGCGCCTTCGACACCAGCGGGCGGCCGAACGCGTCGTACGTCTGGGTCGTCTTCTTGCCCAGCGCGTCGACGACCTCGGTCACCTGGCCGCGGACGTCGTACTCCGTGGTCGTGACCTTCGCCAGGGCGTCCGTCGTGATGCGCGGGTAGCCCGTCGCGACGAAGTCCTTGTAGGCGGTCGCGTTGCCGTTGGCGTCCGTCGCCCGGATCAACTGGCCGTAGGCGTCGTACTCGTACGACGTCGTGTAGTCACCGTCCACCGACGTGGCGACGCCCTTCGGGTCCGTGACCGTCTTCAGATTGCCCTTGGCATCATGGCCGAACCGCCAGACGCGGTTCTCCGCGGAGGTCTTGCCGACCAGATCGGCCGCGTAACCGTCCGCGCGGGTCTTGTACTCGTAGCGCACCGCGTGGGGCGGGAACTTCCCCGGCGCGCAGTCCGCCGCGGAGGGGATGCCGTCCTTGTTCTCCTCCGCCGAGCGCTCCCAGAGCGGATAGCCGGTCTTCTCGTCGTAGCAGTACGCGGTCCGCTCCGTCTTCGGGCCGTTGTCCTCCTCCAGCAGCGTGACGTTGTGCTCGCCGTCCCACGTCATGCGCGTCTGCTCGGACTTGGCGTTGGTGATCTTGACCGGCCGGTCCTGGCTGTCCGTCTCGTACGTCGTCGTGTGCTTCTCGGCGTCGGTGACCTTGGCCTCCGTGCCGCCGCCCGCCGCCGACGCGTAGGTGAAGCCCGTCGTGGTGCGCTTCCGGTCCGTGATCGTCTTGGTCGACCAGCTCGACTCGGGCCCGTCGCCGTACTCGACGTCGGTGGCGTGCCCGCGCGGGTCGGTGACCTTGGTGAGCTTGGTGTTCTTGTTGCCCTGCGCCGTGTCGTACGAGAAGGAGAAGACCTTCGGCTGCGCCGACCCGTCCCCGTCCGTGAGGCGGCCGAGCAGCCCCTTCGCCGTGTAGTGGAAGGAGACCTTGCGCCCCGAGACGTCCGTCATGGACTTCACGTGGTCGTAGATCTTCGGGTTCCACAGGTCCTTGCCCGCGACCTTCTCGCCCTTGTCGTCGATGTAGTCGTACGTCGCGTCGCCCGCCCGGTAATAGGCGACCTTCAGCGAGGTGCGGGCGGCCGGGTCCTTGATCTCCGTGAGGAACTTGACACGCCGGTTGCCCGCGTCGCGCAGCTCGTACACGTACGTCTGGGTGTTGCCGTTCTTGTCGACGACCGACGTGAGATAGCCGTCGCAGCCGATGACGAACCGGGTGCCGTCGGGCCGGGTCAGCGTCCAGGCGTCCGGGACCTCGGGGCTGCTCCCCGTCCGGCACACCGACGTGACGTCCGGCTTGGCGGTGAGCCGGTAGTGGTAGCCCGCCGAGGGCTTCCAGCTGCCGTCGCCCTGCTTGCGGAACAGGTGCTGCGTGCCGTCACCGTCGATGACGTACGCCTCGCCGGGGTCCGCGTCCGGGTGGAAGTCGAGCATCGCACCGAGCCGCAGCGGCCCCGCCGCCTGCCCCGACCAGCCGTGCCCGAGCTGGCTGTCCGACGTGTCCTGCGCGTTGTAGGTGAGCCGCGCGAAGGTGTTGATGCCGCGGCCCGGGTTGCTGAAGGCGTTGTACGACCAGACCGCGTTGCCGGAGCCGACGTTGTTCATCAGGGTCGAGCCCGCACCGGTGTTCTTGCCGGTGTACGCGTGCTGCTTCTCCAGGCCGACGCGGTCCGCGGTCGGGTCCTCGACGGCGGTGGTCTGTGCCAGGCCGCCGATGCCGGGCTTCTGCGAGAGCCAGCTGTTGTCCGTCTTGTTGAGGATGTCCCAGGTGAGCGTGTACCCCGAACGCCGGTTGCCGTCGGCCGTGTAGGGCGACTTGACCGTGGCCCGCACGGTCGCGGACGCGCCGGGGGCGAGCGCCGGGATGTCGGCCTTCAGCTGGTTGTCGGCGGTCGTGGCGTCGGTGCCGTCGGGCAGGGACCACTTGTAGGACAGCGTGCGCTGGTCCGTCGGCCAGGCCTCGGTCGTGGTGTTGGTGACCGTGACGTCCACCGGATAGGTGTTGTTCTCGGACATGCGGGCGGGCGTGGCCGGCGCGTAGTACGTGTCCCAGGGGGTGGGCTCGGCGGTGATGACGCGGAGTTGGGGGCGCCGCGTCTCGTCGGCCGCCTCGCTCGACGCGAATCGGACGGTTCCCTTGGTGGCTGTCGACTTGGTGGCTGTCGACTTGGCAGCTGGCCTCTTGGCAGCTGACGGCTTGGCGGCCGTCAGCAGAACGCCTTTGTTGGCGCTCGGGTGTTTCAGCCAGGTGCGGGTGAGCGAGGTGACGTCCCAGGCGTACGTCCCGTGCCGTCCTGTGGTGTCGGAGACGGCCGCCGTCGCGTCGCCGCCGCCCGCGCGCCACGGGGTCCCGGCGCCGGAACGCCGCCAGCTCGCGAACTTCTCGGTGAACTCCCGCTTCAGCGGGCTCAGTTCCACGAGCCGGCTGTCGCCTTTGTCGGCGGCCCGCAGCGTCAGGTCGGCCTGAAGGACGGTCGCCTTCTTCGGGATGCCGCGTACCGGGAACTTCAGGGCCGCGCGGGTGGTGCCGTACGTACCGTCGCCCGCGCCGACGCGCAGCCACTTCCCGTCCAGGTTCGTACCCGGTTCGGCGGAGGAGAGCGTGGTGTCGGAGCTTTTGCCCCGCAGTATTCGTACCGTGTGCCCGGCCTTCGGTACGCCCACGCGGCGCACCGGAGAGGCGAGCAGACGGCCGTCCCTGGTCTCGGCCAGGACGCGGTAGGAGTAGCGGCGGGCCGTCTCCGTCGCGCTGCCCTGCCGGGTCGGCTCGGCGGTGGTGTCCGTGTAGGACGTCACGCCCTTGCCGAGGGGGGCCACGAGGGTGGCGCGGGTCGCCTTGAAGTCGGGGCGGGTGGAGCGGTGCAGCTGGTATCCGACCAGGTCGTCGCCCTTGCCGGGGCCGGAGGTGACCTTCCGCCAGGACAGCTCGGCTCCGGTGCCGTGGACCACGGTGGGGACGTCGATCACCGTGCCGCCCGCGCCGTAGGTGACCTTGGGTTCGGCGGAGTTGGCGGGGTACTTCCTGGGTGGGGTTCTCGGGATCTTCGGGCGGTCCGGTGGTCTCCCGGCCTCGCCCTCCTCCGCCTGCGTGGAGGGTCTCTTTTCCGCCGTGCTCGCGACGGCGGCCTGGGGCAGGACGGCGCCCACCACCGCCGACGCCACCAGGCCGGCACACAGCCGTCGATATCCTGTTCTCACCGTGCGAACCACCCTTTCGAAACCCTCTTCCATTTGTTCTCGCAGCCTGTGGCGCCGAACTGGAAAAGGGCAGGACCGAGCACTGCTCAAGGAATTCAGGAGCAGTGCGGAAACGCGGATCAATCAGCAGGCGTGAGTTCTACGCAGCCGGTGAGTGCCATGTCAACCACATTGGCATTACGGACAATCGGTGAGCCATCGCCAGACAACAGCGCAACCCGCCGGGCGTCGGCAGAACGCTCATCGGAACACTCGCCGGAACGGGCTGCTTTTCTCCACCGGAATTCAAGGACGCAATGTCCGCACCGGGCTACCGTGCACTTCCCGCCACGGCACTCTCACTACTGGCGGAAATCCTTCACCACGCCCGGGCCTTCGTGCGGTCCCGCAGAGAAATGGAAAACCCATGCTCAGATCCACGTTCAGCCGCATAGCCGTCGTCGGTGCGGCCGCCGCCACCCTGTTCGCCGTCTCGTCGGGCCCGGCACTGGCCAACGCTCAGACCAGCGACAAAACCATCACTCTTCCCAATGGTCGCGGCTACATGAAGTTCCACGACGACGGAGACGTCTTCGAGATCTGTGACACGAAGGCCGACGGAAACGGCGTCACCGGCACGCTGAAAAAGCAGTACGTGGCCGGAAACATCGCCACGATGTGGACCGACGGGGACGGCGGCGACAACGGTTGCGACAAGCACCCCTACAACGTCGGCAACGACGGCTGGTACCAGATGACGCTGAAGTGGAACGGCGGCGGCGCCACCGTCACCTCCGAGTGGTTCAACGAGTAGGACCGACCGCCCGCCGTCCACCCCGCCCGCTCCGTCAGCCCCGCCCCCGCGCCCGCCGCGACACCACCGCCCGCAGCACCCGCCGCCCCTCCATGGAGACGTCCAGGGCCTGCCGCAGGCCGCCGGCCGGACCCGCGCCCTTGTCGGAGAGCAGCTCCAGGATCCTTACCTGGCGCCGGAGTTCCGCCGCCACCAGCGGCGTCATGCCGTCCGTGCGGCCCTCGCGGCGCGCCGCCACGGAGCGGCCGCCGCCGGTGGGCGCGGTGTCCAGGAGCCGGTGCACCTGGAGCGCGGCGACCGAGCAGCCGTCCGCCCACTCCCGCATCTCGGCGCCCGCGTACGCCCCCGGAACCGCGTCGAGCATCCGCCGGGCGAGCGCCACCGCCTCACCGGAAGCCGCACGGTCCGGCCGGCCGGGCTCTCCCGGTGCGGCGTCGAGCGCCGAGCGCGCGTCGGCCAACGGCCCGTCCCAGTCGGCGCCCTGCGCGAGCCTCGCCCAGAGCGGGCGCAGCAGGTCGTCGTCGCCGCCGAGCACCGGGACACACCGGTCGAGGCAGGCGAGCCCGCTCGCCGCCAGGCCTCTCTCGTCGGCCTGCGCGATCAGCTCCACCAGGCTCATGCTCTATGTCTCCCGTCCCGGACCCTGCACTGCCCCTTACTGCGTGCACCGGCCCGGGAACGTCACTGCGTCAGCCACCCTGGGTCACTGGGGGACCACTCCGAGACGGTCGAGGAGCCGGAAGAAGAGCTCCTCCGCGGAGGGCTCGGCATCCGCCTTCAGGACGTCGAGCAGCGGCCCCGACGACACCGTCCGGCCGGACTCGGCCGCCCAGGCCACCGCCCGCTGCGCGGCGTCGCGCGGCTCCAGGAAGTAGTCCTCCACGGTCAGTTCGGCATCGCCGAGATACTTGGCCATCGCACCCCGCGCCAGACAGGTGGTCCACGACCCGCTCCTGGGGGCCGCCGCCTCGACGACCACGCAGTCGCTGTCCATCACGTAGCCGAAGAGCGCGGGCGCGTCCGTCTCCCGGGCGAGCGTGTTCATGTTCCCGATGTCGCGCGCACCGTCGCCGCCGCCGGGCACCTCCCACACCTGCCAGCCGTCGGGCCGCCGGTCGAGGAGGCTCAGTTCGTCCCGTACGCCCGCCACCGCCGCGAGCTCGGCGAGCGGCCGCTCGCTCCTGCCGACGACGTAGTACCCCCAGTAGCCCATGCCCCGCTCCCCGTTGTGCTCCTGCCGTGCTCCCAGGCCGAATACACCACAGACGTCGGTGGTTCGCCACCAAAAGGCCGAATTCAGGGGGCGGCGAGCGGCCCCGGCGGCTACCGGACGGTATCCGCGAGTTTCACGAAGTCGTTCCAGGCCAGGGCGGGCTTTCTGGAGTCCCAGAGTTTCTGGGCGGTGGCCCGCAGCGGCATCCGGATGCCCGCGGCCACCTGCTCCTGGGTCTGCGCTCCCGCGAGGTCGCCCCAGACCGCGAAGGTGCCGCCGAGGATCTGGTCGTCGTACCGCTCGCTCACCGGCTTCGTGCCGCGCACGACCAGCGGGGTCCAGCTCTCGTAGATCCGCTGACCGGTCGGATAGCGGAAGTCGTTGGGCTGGCCGAGGACGTAGTAGAGGTACTCGTCGTTGTAGTTGGTGAGCTTGCGGCCGGCCTTCAGGTAGGCGACGGGGTCGCGGGCGCCGATCTCCTTGCCCGTCCAGTAGGCGACCTCCAGGTCGTCGGCCGCGTCCGCGCTCCCGCCCTCGAAGAACCCGTCGTTCCAGGCCTTCAGCTTCTTGTCGTACGGACGCACGGTGGAGGCCCGGTCGTTGAGCCAGCCCGTCGCCAGGTCCTGGACGCGGCCGTCGGCGCCGTAGCGCTCGCGGGCGGCGGCGGCCAGCTGCGGGTAGGAGGACTGGGGGTCCTTGACGGTGAGGGCCTGGTATTCGTCGGCGCCGAGGTGCCAGAAGCCGCCCGGGAACAGCTCGGCGTACTCCTTGAGCAGATCGTCGACGATCCGCGCCGCCTCGGGCCTGGAGATGTCGACGGCGCCGCGCGTGGCGACGCCGCGGGCGTCGCGGAGCTGGAGGGACGGGTGCTGCTTGATGACCGCGCCGAGGTGGCCGGGCGAGTCGATCTCGGGCACGACGGTGATGTGCCGGCTCTCCGCCAGCTTCACGAGGGAGCGGACCTGGTCCTTGGTGAGGTGGTCGGAGGAGACGATCTCGGGGTGCGAGTCCGACGCGATGCGGAAGGCCTGGTCGTCGGAGAAGTGCAAGCCGAGCTGGTTGTACTTGAGGTCGCCCAGCTCGCGTATGCGGTCCTCGATCCACTCCGCGTCGAAGTGCTTGCGGGCTATGTCGATCATGAATCCGCGCTGCGGCTTCGCCGGGCGGTCCCGCACCTCGCCCTCGGGAGCGGCCTTGCCGCCGCTCACCTCCTGCTTGAGGGTGCGGGTCCCGTAGAAGACGCCCGCCTCGGCGGGGGCGGCTATCCGCACCCGCTCGTCCTTCACGGTCAGGCGGTAGGACTCCGCGCCGCCGTCCTTGCCGTCCGCGCCGCCGTCCTTGTCGTCCGCACCGCCGTCCTTGCCGTCCGTGAGCGCCAGTTCCACATCACCCTTGCCGGGGCGCGCGTCTCCCCCGTACTTCAGCTTCAGCTCGCCGGCGAGCAGCCGCGCCTCGTCGGCCAGGCCGTCGTCGCGGACGACGACGCGCCCCTTTCCCTCCGCGGGGCGCCAGCCGGGGCCGCGGGCCGCGGTGTGCTCGCGCACGGCGGGGATGGTGGCCGGGGCCCGGGAGAGCGCGTAGCTCTTGGTGGGGCTCGCCGAGGACGGTGCGGACGGGCCGTCCGGGGGCGTCGCCTTCGCGGAGCCGTCGCCGTCGCCGCCGGGCCAGAGCCCCACGGCGAGGACCGCGGCCCCCACCACGGCGACGCCGCCCGCGGCGGCCACGGGGCCGCGCTTCACCGCTCGTCCCGTATCGCGGGGCGCGTCGCGTCTGACATCGAATCCGGAGCCAGAATCAGAGCCATGCCGCCACGCTACGACGGGCTCTCGCGGGCGGCTCGTCCACAGAAGGTGGCCAAACTCTCCCATTCGAGTGAAATTCGCTCAGCCGTCGTCCGGCTTCCAGCGCGTCTCGATAGCGTTGCGCCACCCCCACACACGCTGTGCCCCGCCCTTGCCGCCCGCTGCCCAGGAGCGCACGCTGTCCCCGCACCGTTCCCCTCGTCCCGCCGGCCGCGCCACCCCCGTGCCGCACCAGCTGAACGCCGCCACGCCGGACGCGGCCGAAGCCGCCCTGCTCACCTGCTGCGGCAGCCGCCACTGGGCCCGCCGCGTCGCGGCCCACCGGCCCTACCCCGACCTCGACGCGCTGCTCGCGGCAGCCGACGAGGCGGCGTACGACCTGTCGCCCGGCGATCTGATCGAGGCGCTGGCCTGCGAGCCCCTTGATCCCGTGGTGCCGCGGCAGAGCGCCTCGCACGCCACCCGCACCGCCGCCCGTACGGCCCTGCACGCCGCCCACGCCGCGTACGAGAGCCGCTTCGGACACACGTTCGTGATCTGCCTCGACGACGTCGCGCCGGACGAGGCCCTCGACCAGCTGCTCTCCGGCATCCGGTCACGCCTCGGCAACGATCCCGAGGACGAGCGCGCCGTCTCGGCCGAGGAACTGCGCCGCCTCGCCCGGGGCCGTCTCGCGCGGCTCACCCTGTGTCAGACCGCCGGAAACAGCGGCGGACACAGGGCGGGACACGCCGCCGGGGAGAGTCGGCCGCAATCGCGTCCCGATAGCCCGTACGTGCCTGTTTGATTGCCTGTTTGATCACACCTGCGGACCCGGGGCAGGGACACCGACAACTCGTCGATACGATGACGAGCGGCCGGTGGACCGTACCCGGCCGGGCCCGTCCGACCACCCAAGCCGGCTGGCCCCAATCCCTGCTCCCGGAGGGTTCTGCCGTGCCGGCTGGAACGCTGTACCGCGGCCGGGAAGGAATGTGGTCCTGGGTGGCTCACCGAGTCACCGGCGTCCTCATCTTCTTCTTCCTGTTCGTGCATGTGCTGGACACCGCTCTCGTCCGCGTCTCCCCGGAGGCGTACGACGATGTCGTCAGCACCTACAAGACGCCCCTCGTCGGACTCCTCGAGTACGGCCTGGTCGCCGCCATCCTCTTCCACGCGCTGAACGGCCTGCGCGTCATCGCCGTCGACTTCTGGTCGAAGGGTCCCCGCTACCAGAAGCAGATGCTCTGGACCGTCGTCGGCATCTGGGTCGTCCTGATGGTCGGGGCGCTCTACCCCGTCCTCGGCCACGCCGTCCGCGAAGTCTTCGGGAGCTGACGCCAGACATGTCTGCTGACACCACGCTTGAGAAGTCCGGTACGCCGGGCGTCGGCCCCGTCGAGGGCGCCTCGCTCTACGACTCCGACAACCCGGCCCCGGTCATCGAGGCGCCTCGCAAGCGCACCTCCAAGACCCCGCGCTCGACCCGCGGCAACTTCGAGATGGCCGCATGGCTCTTCATGCGCCTGTCCGGCGTCGTCCTGGTCGTCCTCGTCCTCGGCCACCTGCTGATCCAGCTGGTGCTCGACGGCGGTGTCTCGAAGATCGGCTTCGCGTTCGTCGCCGGCCGCTGGGCCTCGCCGTTCTGGCAGGTCTGGGACCTGCTGATGCTGTGGCTCGCGATGCTGCACGGCGCCAACGGCCTGCGCACGGTCATCAACGACTACGCGGAGCGCCCCAACACGCGTCTGTGGCTCAAGGGCCTGCTGTACACCGCCACGGTGTTCACCATCCTTCTGGGCACGCTGGTGATCTTCACCTTCGACCCGAACATCCGCTAAAGCCGAGGCGACTTCCGTGAAGATTCACAAGTACGACACCGTCATCGTCGGCGCGGGCGGCGCCGGCATGCGCGCCGCCATCGAGGCGACGAAGCGCAGCCGCACCGCCGTGCTCACCAAGCTCTACCCCACGCGTTCCCACACGGGCGCCGCGCAGGGCGGCATGGCCGCCGCGCTCGCCAACGTGGAGGAGGACAACTGGGAGTGGCACACCTTCGACACGATCAAGGGCGGCGACTACCTGGTCGACCAGGACGCCGCCGAGATCCTCGCGAAGGAGGCCATCGACGCGGTCCTCGACCTGGAGAAGATGGGCCTGCCGTTCAACCGCACCCCGGACGGCACCATCGACCAGCGCCGCTTCGGCGGTCACACCCGCAACCACGGCGAGGCCGCCGTGCGCCGGTCCTGCTACGCCGCGGACCGCACCGGCCACATGATCCTCCAGACCCTCTACCAGAACTGCGTCAAGGAGGGTGTGGAGTTCTTCAACGAGTTCTACGTCCTCGACCAGCTCATCGTCGAGGTCGACGGAGTCAAGAAGAGCGCGGGCGTCGTCGCGTACGAGCTGGCGACCGGCGAGATCCACGTCTTCCAGGCGAAGTCCGTGATCTACGCGTCCGGCGGCACCGGCAAGTTCTTCAAGGTGACCTCGAACGCGCACACGCTCACCGGTGACGGCCAGGCGGCCTGCTACCGGCGCGGGCTGCCGCTGGAGGACATGGAGTTCTTCCAGTTCCACCCGACCGGCATCTGGCGCATGGGCATCCTGCTCACGGAGGGCGCCCGCGGTGAGGGCGGCATCCTCCGCAACAAGGACGGCGAGCGCTTCATGGAGAAGTACGCGCCGGTCATGAAGGACCTCGCGTCCCGTGACGTCGTCTCGCGCTCCATCTACACGGAGATCCGTGAGGGCCGCGGCTGCGGTCCCGAGGGCGACCACGTCTACCTCGACCTCACGCACCTCCCGCCGGAGCAGCTGGACGCCAAGCTCCCGGACATCACGGAGTTCGCGCGCACGTACCTCGGCATCGAGCCCTACACGGACCCGATCCCGATCCAGCCGACCGCGCACTACGCCATGGGCGGCATCCCGACGAACGTCGAGGGCGAGGTCCTCGCGGACAACTCGACCGTCGTCCCCGGCCTGTACGCGGCCGGAGAGGTCGCCTGCGTGTCCGTGCACGGCGCCAACCGCCTGGGCACCAACTCGCTCCTGGACATCAACGTCTTCGGCAAGCGCGCGGGCATCGCCGCCGCCGAGTACGCGGCGAAGAACGACTTCGTCGAGCTCCCGGAGAACCCGGAGGAGCTGGTCGTCTCCCAGGTCGAGCGGCTGCGTGACGCCACGGGCAACGAGCGGGTCGCCGAGCTCCGCAAGGAGCTGCAGGAGACCATGGACGCCAACGTCATGGTGTTCCGCACGGAGCAGACCATCAAGACGGCGGTGGAGAAGATCGCGGAGCTCCGCGAGCGCTACCTCAACGTCTCGATCCAGGACAAGGGCAAGCGTTTCAACACCGACCTCCTGGAGGCCATCGAGCTGGGCAACCTGCTCGACCTGGCCGAGGTCATGGCGCAGTCGGCCCTGGCCCGCAAGGAGTCGCGCGGCGGTCACTACCGCGAGGACTTCCCGAACCGCGACGACGTCAACTTCATGCGCCACACCATGGCGTACCGCGAGGTCGGCGACGACGGCGCCGAGTCGATCCGCCTCGACTACAAGCCGGTCGTCCAGACCCGCTACCAGCCGATGGAGCGTAAGTACTGATGGCAACCCCGACCCTCGACAAGGAAGACGCCAAGCCCGAGGCGGGCTTCGCCGACTCCCCGTACATCACGATCACCCTGCGGGTCCGCCGCTTCAACCCCGAGGTCTCCGCGGACGCCACGTGGGAAGACTTCCAGCTGGAGATCGACCCGAAGGAGCGTGTCCTCGACGCCCTCCACAAGGTCAAGTGGGAGCTCGACGGCACGCTGACGTTCCGCCGCTCCTGCGCGCACGGCATCTGCGGCTCGGACGCCATGCGGATCAACGGCAAGAACCGCCTCGCCTGCAAGACCCTGATCAAGGACATCAATCCGGGCAAGCCGATCACGGTCGAGCCGATCAAGGGTCTGACGGTCCTGAAGGACCTGGTCGTCGACATGGACCCGTTCTTCCAGGCGTACCGCGACGTCATGCCGTTCCTGGTCACGACGGGCAACGAGCCGACGCGCGAGCGTCTGCAGTCCGCCGAGGACCGCGAGCGCTTCGACGACACCACGAAGTGCATCCTGTGCGCCGCGTGCACGTCGTCGTGCCCGGTGTTCTGGAACGACGGCCAGTACTTCGGCCCGGCCGCGATCGTGAACGCGCACCGCTTCATCTTCGACAGCCGTGACGAGGCGGGCGAGCAGCGCCTGGAGATCCTCAACGACAAGGACGGCGTGTGGCGCTGCCGCACGACGTTCAACTGCACGGACGCGTGCCCGCGTGGCATCGAGGTCACGAAGGCGATCCAGGAGGTCAAGCGCGCGCTGATCACGCGTCGCTTCTGATCACGCGTCGCTTCTGATCTCGCCGTACGTACGGGTCCGCGGGCCCCGCTCCTTTCGAGGGGCGGGGCCCACGGACGTCTCCGGCCGGATCTCCACAGGGACCCCGCCCCAACCGCCGACGCCCCGCCCCAAGGGGGCGCCGGGCGCGGTCGGAAGCCGCCGTACGGCCGAAGAATCGCCCCTTCGCCGCACCGCCCATGCGCGCCTGCGCCCGCGTCGCGGCCGCCGACCTACCCTGACGGAATGTCAGACAACCAGTCGGTCGACCTGTCCGCTGACCAGTCCACCGCACTGCTCGACGACCCGTCCGCGGCGCTGCTCGGCTTCGACAACGTGCTGTTCCCCGTCGGCGACCTCGGCGAGGCCGTCGGATTCTACGAACGGGCGGGCTTCCCGGTCGCGTTCCGGCTCGACGAGATCGGGCTCGCCATCCTGAAGGTGGGCGAGGAGACGCCGGGCCTGCTGCTGCGCGTGGAGGACGGCATCGTGCCGCGTACGCCGCCGTGGCCCTCCCCGCGCGTCTGGCTGGAGGTCCGCGACGCCCGCGCGAAGGGGCAGGCCCTGGCGGCCGCGGGGATCCCGCTCCTTGCCGAGCCGTTCTCCGTGGCCACCGGGTGGACCGTGGAGATCGCCGACGCGTGGGGGAACGTCGTCGGGTTCACGGACTACCTCAAGCGGCCGGAGCTGGCGCGGAAGTCCTGAAGCCCGGTACGGCGGTACGGCCGGGCGGCGCCGGGCACTCACCCTCGTACCAGCGCCCACACCGTCTTGCCGTACCGGCCGCGGCGCCGGACGCCCCACGCCTGCGCGACGGTGTCGAGGAGCCGCAGGCCGCGGCCGCTCTCGTCGTCCCAGGCGTCGGACGTGCGGGGCGCGGGCTCGGCCGGGCTGTCGTCGGACACCTCGATGAAGCAGGAGCCGTCGGCGAGCACGGTCACCGCGACCTCGAACTCCCGCTCGACGACGACCCCGTGCAGGATCGCGTTGGTCGCCAGCTCCGACACGAGGAGCACGGTGTCGTCGAACACGCCGCGGTCCGCCGTGTGCCCCCAGGCGGCCAGATGTTCCCGCACCCGCGTCCGGGCCAGCGGTATCGAAGCAGGGTGCGGCGGCAGCCTGAAGGCATCACGTCTCGACAACCCTGCTCCCCCTCCGGCGCGACGCGCGACGTACGGCACATATCCGCACAGCACACGTCGGCGCGGCACACGTCGGCGCGGCACACGTCGGCGCGGCACGCGTCCCGAACCGCACAAACAGTCGACACTCCATGCTGCACAGGGGAATTACACGGTGTCACTGCGGCACCTCGGAGCCCGCCCACATCTGGCTGGTTCCCTGCCGCCCGATGGCGCACGCGGGGCGGCTCAGCGGCGGATGAGGCCGGGTCCGGTCTCCGGCACCGCCCGCGGCCCGGGACACAGGCTCTCAGGCCTGTCGCGACGCCAGCTCCACGACCGTGATGTCCGACGGCGCCCCGACCCGTACCGGCGGCCCCCAGGCGCCCGCGCCCCGCGTCACGTAGAGCTGCGTGTCGCCGTACCGCTCCAGGCCCGCGAGGGTCGGATTGGCGAGGTCCGCGACGAAGTTGCCCGGCCAGAGCTGGCCGCCGTGCGTGTGGCCGGACAGCTGCAGGTCCACGCCGTGCTCGACGGCGTCGTGGATGACGACCGGCTGGTGCGCGAGGAGCACGGAGGCCCGCGAGCGGTCCCGGTCGCCCAGCGCCCTGGCGAAGTCGGGGCCCTTGCCCTCGCTCTCGCCCGCCACGTCGTCGACGCCCGCGAGGTCGAAGGCGGGGAGTTCGGTGCGCGCGTTCCGCAGCGGGTGCAGACCGAGTTCGCGTACGTGGTCGACCCACTGCTCGGCCCCGGAGAAGTACTCGTGGTTGCCGGTGACGAAGTACGCGCCGTGCCGTGCCCGCAGCCCGGCGAGCGGCGCGGCGGCGGGGCCGAGGTGCTCGACGGTGCCGTCCACCAAGTCGCCCACCACCGCGATCAGATCCGGCTGCGTGGAGTTGACGGTATCGACCACACGCCGGGTGAAACCGCGCCCGAGGATCGGTCCGAGGTGGATGTCGCTGACCACCGTGATCCGGAATCCGTGTGCCGCGCGCGGCAGTCTGGCCAGCGGCACGGTGACCCGCTTCACCTTGGGGCCGCGCAGCACGCCGTACGTTCCGTACCCGACCGTTCCGGCGGCGACGGCCGCGGCGGTCCCCCCGACGACGCGGGAGACGAAGAGGCGGCGGGAAGGAGCCGGAGATAGGGCCACAGAAGGGGCAAGAGAGGGGGCGGGAGAAAGGGCAGTCGTGGGGGCGGGGGCGGCGGTCGCGGGGGCAGACTCGGTGGCCCCTCCGGTCCTGGTCTCGGGGGCAGACTCCGCGGTCTCTCCGGCCCCGGTGAGGGGAGGCTCGGCGACCCCTCCCGCCTCCGCGGACGCGGGCCCGCGTTCGCCCCACCGCCGCACCAGCGGCCGTACCAGCTCCCCCGCGAGCAGCGCGAGCAGCAGGTAGAGCGAGACCGCCATCCACATGAACCCTGGCCAGGCAAGCACCCGCTGCAGCAGGAAGGGCGCCCCGGTGCGTTCGGCGGCGAGGGCCGCGAACATCAGCAGGGGGCCCGCGACGAAGACCACCGTCCCGGCGCGCCGGGCGGGGCCGGGCCCGGCCGTGGTGTCGCGGACCAGCCGGCGCCAGGCGTACCAGTGCAGGCCCGCGAAGGCCGCGAGGACGGCGAGGCCCGCCAGGACCACGAGGGCGATCACGGCGACGGCGTTCTGCGCAGAGCACGGACTCCACGGAACCCGATGGCCCCTACCACCGTCCCCAAGACAAAGGAGACAACGGCAAGCGTCAGGTGCACCCAGAAGTACCCGGTCGGGTTGTCCGCGTCGTCGAAGGCCAGCCCACTGCCGTCCTTCCACAGGTTCTTGACGAAAGTGATCCAGATGAACCAGCTCCACACCCCGAAGGCGAGCAGGAACCAGGAGACAGGGCGGCTGAGCTTCATACGTTCAGTATCGCGAGCTCCCCTGCCGAACCGCCGCCGGGGTGGGGACGACGGGACACAGCCCACCTCGGCGACCACGCGCACGGTCCGGCCCTGTACGTTCTCGTCCGTGCCTGCCGTAAAAAAGACCGCCATGTTGGTCGCTTCCGCCGCATTGCTGACCATGTCGACCGCAGCGCCCGCACTGGCGGACGGGAAGCCGGGAGACGACAACGACCAGCCGAAACCGCCCTCCAAGATGTCCACCGTCGGTGGTGCCCAGCTCGGCGTGGCGGGCACCCAGGTGAAGCTCAAGGCGGGTGCCCCGGTGCTGCCGAAGGAGCTGACGGGGCGTTCCTGGATCGTCTCGGACGCCGAGTCCGGCGAGGTCCTGGCCTCGCACAACGCGCACTGGCGGCTGCCCCCGGCGAGCACCCTGAAGATGCTCTTCGCGGACACGGTCCTGCCGAAGTTCCCCAAGACGCAGCAGCACAAGGTCACGCTCGCGGAGCTGGCGGGCATCGGTGCGGGCAGCAGCATGGTCGGCATCAAGGAGAACGAGTCGTACAGCGTCCACGACCTGTGGCTCGGCGTCTTCCTGAAGTCGGGCAACGACGCCGTGCACGTCCTGTCCGCGATGAACGACGGCGTCCCGCAGACCGTCAAGGACATGCAGAAGCACGCCGAGGACCTGCAGGCCCTCGACACGCACGTGGTCTCCCCGGACGGCTACGACGCCAAGGGGCAGGTCTCCTCCGCGTACGACCTGTCGCTGTTCGCCCGCTCCGGGCTGCAGAAGAAGGACTTCCGCGAGTACTGCTCGACGGCGACGGCCAAGTTCCCCGGTGAGACCAAGGAGATCAAGAAGGGCAAGGACAAGGGCACGACGAAGCGCGAGTCCTTCGAGATCCAGAACACCAACAAGCTGCTCACCGGCGCCGAGGGCGTCACGCCCTACAAGGGCATCGCGGGCGTCAAGAACGGCTACACCTCGAACGCGGGCAACACGTTCACCGGTGTCGCCGAGCGCGACGGCAAGGTCCTCCTCGTCACCGTCATGAACCCCTCCTCCACCGAGGCCCACGCGGTCTACAAGGAGACCGCGCGCCTCTTCGACTGGGGCTTCGCGGCCGCGGGCAAGGTCGACCCGGTGGGTGAGCTGGTCGCCCCGAAGGGTGCTGCCACGGGCGGCGCGGGCAAGGGCGCGCCGGGCAGCGGCGGCGGAGGCACGGACGCCGCCGAGAACGCGGCGCACTCCTCCGACGGCGGGGGCAACGGCATGGGCATCGCCCTCGGGATCACGGGCGGCGTGCTCGCCCTGCTCGCCGCGGGTGCCTTCGTGATCAGGCGCAAGCTGCCGCTGCCGGGCCAGGCGGGACGGCGGGACCGCCAGAGCTGACGCGGCCGTCAGCGCACCCGCCGGGCGCCCTCTTCGGAGGACGCGTTGGTGGAACCGCCCTCTACGGAGGGCGCGGTGGTGGAGGCAGTCTCTTCGGAGACTGCCTCTTCGCCGTCTCCGGGGTGCTCTTCGACGGCCTCCTCCCCCGGGCCGGAGGCCTTGCGCGTCGCGGTCCAGGCGGCGCAGAACAGCATCAGCTTCGCCGTGAAGCTGATCCACAGGAGCAGCGCGACGGGCACTCCGAAGGCGCCGTACATGCTCTTCGACGCGACGCCCTTCATATAGCCGCCGAGCAGCAACTTGAGCAGCTCGAACCCGGCCGCGCCGATCAGTCCGGCGGTGATGAGGTCGCGCCGGCGCGGCTGGACCCCGGGCAGCAGCGTCAGGATGTAGAGCAGCAGCAGGAAGTCCGCGGCGACGGCGATCGCGAAGGCGATGATCTGGAGCAGGACGGTGCCCCAGCCCTTCTCGTCGATGCCGATGAGATCGGCGGCCCAGCCGACGGCGGTCGAGGCGAGCGCGGACGCGGCGAACGACGCGAGGCCCACGCCGCCGAGCCCGATGAGCACCCCCGCGTCCTTGACCTTGCGCAGGACGGGGTTCTCCTCCTCGTCCTCCAGCTCCCAGACGGCCCGCAGGCATTCCCTTATCGAGCCGACCCAGCCGATGCCGGTGAAGAGCAGCAGGGCGCCCGCGACGAGGCCGACGGTGCCCGCGTTGGCGACAAGGGCGTCCAGGTTCAGCTGGTCGGAGATGCCGGGCACCTGCTCCGAGATCTTGTCCTCAAGGGTGTTCTGCTGCTTCTTCGAGAGTGTCGCGGCGGCGATGGCCGCGGCGACGGTGAGCAGCGGGAAGAGCGCCAGGAAGCTGATGAAGGTCATGGCGGCCGCGAGGCGCGCCCAGTGGACCTGGTCGAGCCGTTCGTAGGCCTGCCACGCGTGCGTGCGCATGCCCTTCTCGACGAGCGGCCCGATGCCGGGCAATTTCTTCAGCCAGTCCATGACGCCTCCGTGCCTGCTGTCCTGCCCGATGTCCTGCCCGTTCCGCGGAAGACCAAGGTCCGGGTACCCCAGAACCGCAGGACAGTGGCGAATGCCATACCGATTCCGGCGCCCGAGACGGTGTCCGCGCGCTGCGAGGTGTGACCGAGCCCGTAGTGCGACACGGCGATGCACAACAGTTGGACGAGGGCGCCCGCGATGTTGACGGCGAAGAACACCGCGTACTGGCGCAGCCGCGAGACCCCCGCGGTCCTGCTCCGGTAGGTGCCGAGCGCGTTGCCGGCGTACGCGACCGAGCAGCCCGCCACGAAGGAGAGCGCCTTGGCGGTCAGCGGGTCGAGGCCCACGGGTCCGCGCAGCCAGATGAAGAGGCCGAGGTCGGCGGCGTACGCGCAGGCTCCGGCGACGGCGAAGCCGAGCAGTTCGGGACCGAGCGGCCGCAGCCGTTCGCGCAGCGAAGGTGCACTCACCGGCAGCCGCTCCTCCTGGAGTTCCGTTGGGAAGGCAAACTCGCCAGCCAAGACCGACTCACCAGCCAAGGCCAACTCGCCAGCCAAGACCGACTCACCAGTCCGCGACCGCGAGCCCGTACATCGCGAGCCACACCAGGCCGATCACGGCGAGCGCCCTGTCCCGCAGCACGACGTCCTCGGGCTCGCCCGCGGTGCCCCGGTCGGCGAAGACGGCGTAGCGCAGGATGGCGAGGATGAAGGCCGTCATGGACAGCTGGCGCCAGGGCAGCAGGCCGCTGGCCGTGCCGCCCTCCTCCATGGCCCACAGGCAGTACGCGAGAACGGCGACGCCCGCGGCCAGTTGCCACACGAAGCGCAGATAGCCGGTGGTGTACTCGGTGAGCAACGCGCGCGTGGCGCCCAGCGTCTCCGCGCTCCCGGACATCTGGACGGCCTCCGAGTAGCGCTTGGCGGAGACCATGAAGAGCGCGCCGAAGCCCGTCGTGATCAGGAACCAGCGGGAGAGCGGGATGTCGAGGGCGAGGCCGCCGATCATGGCGCGCATCAGGAAGCCGGTCGTGACGATGGTGAGGTCGACGACCAGGACGTGCTTGAGGCTGATGCAGTAGGCGAGTTGCATGCCGACGTACGCGGCCAGGAGCGCCGCGGTGAGCGGCGTGCACAGGACGGCGGCGCTCGCGGGCGCGAGGACGGCGAGGAGCCCTCCGACGGCGTACGCGACGGGCACCGGCACCTGTCCGGCGGCGACCGGCCTGCGGCACTTGGTGGGGTGCGCGCGGTCGGCGTCCGCGTCACGGGCGTCGTTGATCAGGTAGACGGCGGACGCCGCGGCCGTGAACAGCGCGAAGACGATCGCGACTTGGCCGAGGGCGTGCCGCGAGAAGAGCTCGCCCGCGGCCGCGGGAGCGGCGACGACCAGGACGTTCTTCACCCACTGGCGGGGGCGCGCGGTCTTCAGCAGGCCGAGCGGCAGGCTGACGGGTCCCGGCCGCGAGCTTTCGGGCGGGCGGGGCCGCTCCAGGACGGTGGCGATACGTTCAGGCATCGCTGTGGCCTCCGTTCATCCAGGCGGCGCCCACGCGCGCGGTGAGCGCCCCGAGCGCCGCACCCGCGGCGATGTCCGAGGGGTAGTGCACGCCGACGACCATCCGGGAGACGCACATCGCGGCGGCCAGCGGCGGGACGAGGTGGGCGCTCACGGGGCGCAACGCGCCGTACGCGACGGTGGCAGCCGCCGCCGACGTGGCGTGCGAGCTGGGGAAGGAGTGCCGGCCCACGGTGCGCACGAGGGGCTCGATGCCCTCCGGGTCGCCGGGGCGCGGGCGGCGGACGATCCGCTTGACGCCCATGCTGGCCAGGTGCGCGGCGGCGGTGAGCGCCGTCCCGCGCAGCCAGGCGCTCCGGCGCTCGCGGTCGACGGCGGCGCCCGCGAGGCCCGCGGCGATCCACAGCAGGCCGTGCTCACCGGTTCGGGAGAGGGCGCGGGCGGCGGACGCCACGCGCGGGTCGGTGCCGCAGTCGCGCAGGGCCGACAGCAACCTGTGGTCCATGTCGTGCATGTCGCCTCTTTTTCGAAGACATTCGAAGACTTCTGAAGACATCCGAGGGCTGGGCATCTCGACTCTTCTAGGCAACCTCGTAATAATTACGTCAATCTAGGGTGACACTCGCTTAATCACCCATTTCGGTGAGAGCAAGGACGTTTTATAGCGAACCGACCACTAGCGGGCGATACCGTCGTCCTCATGCCTGCCGACTCCCCCGCCGATGCCCTCGCCCCCGCCCCGGTCCCGGCCCCGACGGAGCAATCCGTCTCCGTGTCCGGCTGGGGCCGCACCGCACCGACCACCGCCCGGCTGGTGAGGCCCCGTACGCCGGAGGAGGCCGCGGCCGCGGTGCGCGACTGCGGAGAGCGCGGCGGCATCGCCCGCGGCCTGGGCCGGGCCTACGGAGACGCCGCGCAGAACGCGGGCGGCGACGTCTTCGACATGACGGGCCTCGACCGGATCCGTGTCATCGACACCACCGGCACGTCGGCCACCGGGGAGCCGGCTGCCACGGTCGTCTGCGACGCGGGCGTCTCCCTGCACCACCTGATGGAAGTCCTGCTGCCCCTCGGCTGGTTCGTGCCCGTGACACCCGGGACGCGCTACGTGACGGTGGGCGGGGCGATCGGCGCCGACATCCACGGCAAGAACCACCACGTCTCCGGCTCCTTCGCCCGCCACGTCCTCTCGATGGACCTGCTGACCGCCGACGGCACGGTCCGCACCGTCGGGCCCGGCAGCGCCCTCTTCGACGCGACAGCGGGCGGCATGGGCCTGACCGGCGTGATCCTGTCGGCGACCGTCCAACTCCTGCCGGTGGAGACGTCCTTGATGGCCGTCGACACGGAACGGGCCACGGACCTCGACGACTTGATGGCCCGCCTCGCCGCCACCGACCACCGCTACCGCTACTCGGTCGCCTGGATCGACCTCCTCGCCCGCGGCGCCGCCATGGGCCGCTCGGTCCTGACCCGCGGCGACCACGCCCCCCTGGACGCCCTTCCGGAGCGGGCACGCGCGCGTAGAGCCCCTCTCGCGTTCCGTCCGGGACAGTTCCCCGCGGCCCCCTCCTTCGTCCCGGAGGGCCTGCTCGGCAAGGCCTCGGTGGGCCTCTTCAATGAGCTCTGGTACCGCAAGGCGCCCCGCTCCCGCACCGGTGAGCTCCAGAAGATCTCCACCTTCTTCCACCCCCTGGACGGCGTCCCGCACTGGAACCGCATCTACGGACGCGGCGGTTTCGTGCAGTACCAATTCGTCGTCGGGTACGGCAAGGAGGAGGCCCTGCGCCGCATCGTGCAGCGCATCTCGGAGCGCGGCTGCCCCTCCTTCCTCGCCGTCCTCAAGCGCTTCGGAGAGGGCGATCCCGGCTGGCTCTCCTTCCCGATGCCCGGCTGGACGCTCGCGCTCGACATCCCCGCGAACCTCCCCGGGCTCGGCACCTTCCTCGACGGCCTCGACGAAGAGGTGGCCGCCGCCGACGGGCGCGTCTACCTCGCCAAGGACTCCCGTCTGCGGCCCGAGATGCTCGCCGCGATGTACCCCCGGCTCGACGACTTCCGCGCCCTGCGGGCCGACCTCGACCCGCGCGGCGTGTTCCGCTCGGACCTCTCCCGCCGCCTCGCCCTCTAGGAGACCGGTACTCATGAAAGACGCCTTCGGCACCCCTCAGTCCCTGCTCGTCCTCGGCGGCACCTCGGAGATCGGCCTCGCCACCGCGCGGCGCCTGGTCGCCCGCCGCACCCGCACGGTGTGGCTGGCCGGGCGCCCGTCGCCGGACCTGGAGAAGGCCGCGGCCGGCCTGCGCGACATGGGCGCGGAGGTGCACACCGTCGCCTTCGACGCCCTCGACTCCGAGTCCCACGAGGAGTCCCTCGGCAAGATCTTCACCGAGGGCGACATCGACATGGTGCTGCTCGCCTTCGGCATCCTCGGCGACCAGGCACGCGACGAGGACGAGCCGCTCGCGGCGGTCCGCGTCGCCCAGACCAACTACACGGGCGCGGTCTCGGCGGGCCTCGTCTGCGCGCGGGCGCTGCAGTCCCAGGGGCACGGCTCCCTGGTGGTGCTCTCCTCGGTGGCGGGCGAGCGCGCACGCCGCTCGAACTTCATCTACGGCTCCAGCAAGGCGGGCCTCGACGCGTTCGCGCAGGGACTCGGCGACGCGCTGCACGGCACCGGAGTGCACGTGATGGTCGTGCGCCCCGGCTTCGTGCGCTCGAAGATGACGGCGGGCCTGGAGGAGGCCCCCATGGCGACCACTCCGGAAGCGGTGGCGGAGGCCATCGAGACCGGCCTGCGGCGGCGGTCGGAGACGGTGTGGGTGCCGGGGGCGCTGCGCCTGGTCATGTCGGCGCTGCGGCACGTGCCGAGGCCGGTGTTCCGGCGCCTGCCCGTCTGAGCCCCGGCGCTCAGGTGCCCCTTCGCGAACCGGCCGTCCGGCCGGGGCACCCCGGTCAGCGAGCGGGCAGCGTGCCCCGGGCCGACGGGGCCGAGGCCTGAGGGGGCACCGTGGAGCCGCCGAAAGCGAAGTCCCGCAGCTTGCGCCAGACGCCGTCGGCGCCCTGCTCGTAGAGGGCGAAGCCGGTGCAGGGCCACTCGGCCTCGTACTCCGAGAGCTCCTCGTACGCCCGGTCCATGGCCTCTTCGGAGATGCCGTGCGCGACCGTGACGTGCGGGTGGTACGGGAACTGCAGTTCACGCTCCATCGGCCCCGACGCGTCCCGCACCCGCTCCTGCAGCCAGGAGCAGGCCGACCCGCCCTCCACCACCTGCACGAAGACCACGGGAGACAGCGGCCGGAACGTGCCCGTCCCGCAGAGGCGCATCGGGAAGGGGCGCCCCGCCGCCGCGACCGAGACGAGATGCGCCTCGACCGCGGGCAGCGCCGACGCGTCCACCTCGGTGGGCGGCAGCAGGGTCACATGCGTGGGGATGCCGTGCGCCGCGGGGTCCCCGAAGCCCGCACGCCGCTCCTGGAGCAGGCTGCCGTATGGCTCCGGGACCGCGATCGAGACGCCGATCGTTACGGTCCCCACGTCGTACTCCTGTCGTCGCGTCAATGGGCAGGGTGACGCTGCCCGTGGGCAGCGCGGTGCTGTTGTGTCCGGCCTTGAGGCTCAGTGCTTGGCGGGCAGGAAGCCCACCTTGTCGTACGCCTGCGCGAGGGTCTCGGCGGCAACGGCGCGGGCCTTCTCCGCACCCTTGGCCAGGATCGAGTCGAGCGTCTCCGGGTCGTCCAGGTACTGCTGGGTGCGGTCCCGGAAGGGAGTCACGAACTCGACCATGACCTCGGCGAGGTCGGTCTTCAGCGCACCGTAGCCCTTGCCGGTGTACTTCTGCTCCAGTTCGGCGATACCGGTGCCGGTGAGCGTGGAGTAGATGCTGAGGAGGTTGCTGACGCCCGGCTTCTCCGCCACGTCGTAGCGGATCACCGTGTCGGTGTCGGTGACGGCGCTCTTGACCTTCTTGGCGGTCGCCTTGGGCTCGTCGAGAAGGTTGATCAGGCCCTTCGGCGTCGACGCCGACTTGCTCATCTTGATCGACGGGTCCTGAAGGTCGTAGATCTTCGCCGTCTCCTTGAGGATGTACGCCGACGGCACGGTGAACGTCTGACCGAAGCGGCCGTTGAAACGCTCGGCGAGGTCACGGGTGAGCTCGATGTGCTGACGCTGGTCCTCGCCGACCGGGACCTCGTTGGCCTGGTACAGCAGGATGTCGGCGACCTGCAGGACCGGGTACGTGAAGAGGCCGACGGACGCGCGGTCGGCGCCCTGCTTGGCGGACTTGTCCTTGAACTGCGTCATGCGGGACGCCTCGCCGAATCCGGTGAGGCAGTTCATCACCCAGGCGAGCTGGGCGTGCTCGGGGACGTGGCTCTGGACGAAGAGCGTGCAGCGCTCCGGGTCGAGGCCTGCGGCGAGCAGCTGGGCGGCGGCGAGCCGGGTGTTGGCGCGCAGCTCGGCGGGGTCCTGCGGCACCGTGATCGCGTGCAGGTCCACCACCATGTAGAAGGCGTCGTGGGACTCCTGCAGCGCCACCCACTGGCGGACCGCGCCGAGGTAATTGCCGAGGTGGAACGAGCCGGCGGTGGGCTGGATCCCGGAGAGCACACGAGGTCGTTCAGAGGCCATGGTGCCCATTCTCTCAGGTGACTCTCCTAGCTCGGAAACAGGTGTGTGACGGGTGGGAACCGATCGGCCACGGCCGGTGTGTCCGTCAGCCGGTCGGCAGGCCCGGGGCCGGGTGGGCGGCCATCAGGTCGGCGACCTCGGACCTGATCTTGGTCAGGGCGTCCTCGTCCCCGGTGCGCGCGGCGGCGACTGAGCGGTCGATCCAGTCGGCGACGGCCGCCATGTGCTCCGTGCCGAGGCCGCGGGAGGTCAGGGAGGGGGTTCCGATGCGGACGCCCGAGGGGTCGAACGGCTTCCTCGGGTCGAACGGGACGGTGTTGTAGTTGACGACGATCCCGGCCCGGTCGAGGGCCTTCGCGGCGATCTTGCCCGGGACGTCCTTGGGGGTGAGGTCCATCAGGATCAGGTGGTTGTCGGTGCCGCCGGAGACCAGGTCGAAGCCACGGGCGAGCAGGGCGTCGGCGAGGGCCTTGGCGTTGTCGACGATCGCGTGGGCGTAGTCGCGGAAGGAGGACCGGGACGCCTCGTGGAGGGCGACCGCGATGGCCGCGGTGGTCTGGTTGTGGGGGCCGCCCTGCAGACCGGGGAAAACCGCCTTGTCGATGGCCTTGGCGTGCTCCTCGCGGGACATGAGCATCGCGCCGCGCGGGCCGCGCAAGGTCTTGTGGGTGGTCGTGGAGATCACGTCGGCGTGCGGCACCGGTGAGGGGTGGGCGCCGCCCGCGATCAGCCCGGCGATGTGCGCGATGTCGGCCACCAGGATGGCGCCGGCCTCGCGGGCGATCTCCGCGAAGGCGGCGAAGTCGATGGTGCGAGGGAGGGCGGTACCGCCGCAGAAGATCAGCTTGGGGCGTTCCTTGAGGGCGAGGTCGCGCACCTCGTCGAGGTCGATGCGGCCGTTCGTCTCGGGGTCCGCCGTCCGGCGCACGCCGTACTGCACGCCCCGGAACCACTTGCCGGTGGCGGAGACGCCCCAGCCGTGGGTGAGGTGGCCGCCCATCGGCAGGGCCATGCCCATCACGGTGTCGCCGGGCTCGGCGAAGGCGAGGTAGACGGCGAGGTTGGCCGGGGAACCGGAGTAGGGCTGGACGTTGGCGTGCTCGACGCCGAAGACGGCCTTGGCGCGGGCGATGGCCAGGCGCTCGACGGGGTCGATGTTCTGCTGGCCCTCGTAGTAGCGGCGGCCGGGGTAGCCCTCGCTGTACTTGTTCTGGAGGACGGTTCCGGAGGCTTCGAGGACTGCGGTGGAGACGTAGTTCTCGCTGGGGATCAGCCGCAGGGTCTCGGCCTGGAGCCGCTCCTCGGCGCCGACGAGGGCGGCGAGTTCGGGGTCTTCGGCGGCGAGGGCGGGGTGGTTCGGCGAGGAAGAGGGAGAAGTGGGGAGAGTCATGGCGTCCTCCGGGGCGAGCGGTAAGTGTCCGGTCGTGGTCCCTGGGTGCCCAGGCGGGCGGCACCTCGAAGGTCGTGCCTCGCACGGCTTCATCGGGGTTCGTTCCCCGTGCGCCAGTCACCGTGCTGTCGGAGCCAGCCTAGCCCGCACACCGGTTCGGCAGGTTTCTTCGTCCGCGATGCGAGCGACGATAGAAACTGGGCGCCACACCCGCCCCACGCCGCAGGACGAACGGAGACCCCGTGTCGAGTACGTCATCTCCCTCCACCGGAACGACGAGCGAGCAGTTCATCGCCTCGGCCGAGGCGCACAGCGCGCACAACTACCATCCGCTGCCCATCGTGGTCGCCACGGCCGAGGGCGCCTGGATGACGGACGTCGAGGGGCGCCGCTATCTCGACATGCTCGCCGGGTACTCCGCGCTCAACTTCGGGCACGGCAACCGCCGGCTGATCGACGCCGCGAAGGCCCAGCTGGACCGGGTGACGCTGACCTCGCGGGCCTTTCACCACGACCGGTTCGCCGAGTTCTGTACGCGCCTGGCCGCGCTCTGCGGCAAGGAGATGGTGCTGCCGATGAACACCGGCGCGGAGGCCGTCGAGACGGCCGTGAAGACCGCGCGGAAGTGGGGCTACCGGGTCAAGGGGGTGCCGGACGGGCGGGCGAAGATCGTCGTCGCGGCGGGCAACTTCCACGGCCGGACCACGACCATCGTCAGCTTCTCCACGGACGAGGAGGCGCGGGCGGACTTCGGCCCGTACACGCCGGGCTTCGAGATCGTGCCGTACGGCGACCTGGAGGCGTTGCGGGCGGCGGTCACCGACGACACCGTGGCCGTGCTCATCGAACCGATCCAGGGCGAGGCCGGGGTCCTGGTGCCGCCGCCCGGATACCTGCCGGGGGTCAGGGAGCTGACGCGGGAGCGCCGGGTCCTCTTCATCGCGGACGAGATCCAGTCGGGGCTCGGCAGGACGGGACGCACGTTCGCGTGCGAGCACGAGGGCGTGGTCCCGGATGTGTACCTGCTGGGCAAGGCGCTCGGCGGAGGCGTCGTGCCGGTGTCGGCGGTGGTCGCCGACGCCGATGTGCTCGGGGTGTTCAAGCCGGGTGAGCACGGGTCGACGTTCGGCGGCAACCCGCTCGCCTGCGCGGTGGGCATCGAAGTGGTCGACATGCTGTCGACGGGCGAGTTCCAGCAGCGGGCCACGGAGCTGGGCGAGCACCTGCACGCGGAGCTGGGCCTGTTGACCGGTACGGGCAAGGTGACGCAGGTGCGGGGGCGCGGACTGTGGGCGGGCGTCGACATCGCGCCCTCGTACGGCACGGGACGGGAGATCTCCGAGAAGTTGATGGAGAGGGGGGTTCTCGTCAAGGACACGCACGGGGCGACGATCCGCATCGCTCCCCCGCTGGTGATCAGCAAGGAGGATCTGGACTGGGGGCTCGGACAGTTGAGGGCGGTGCTGAGCTGAGCCAGGGACGGGCCCGGTGGAGTTCCGTCAGGCCGAGGGCGGTGCGGCGCGGGTGACGTACGGCGACACGAACCGCCCGAGGCCCTGCCCGAACGCGGTCCAGCCTCCGGTCACCGCCGCCGCCCGTCCAGCTCCGCCCACACCGTCTTCAGCGGTTCCGGCCCCCGCTCCACGCCCCACCGGTCCGCCAGCGCCGCGACGATCACGAGCCCCCGGCCCGACTCGTCCTCGCCGTCCGGGTCCCGTACGACGGGAAGCCGGTCACCGCGCGTGTCCGCGACCTCGATCCGCAGTGTGCCGTCCGCCCGCTCGGCGAGCGCGAGCCGGAAGTCCCTCGCGGGTACGCGGCCGTGGGCGGCGGCATTGGCGGCCAGCTCGGCGATGATCTGTGCCGCGTCCGTCGTGTCGTCGGACGCGCGCTCCCAGGTGCGGAGTTGTTCCACGGCGAGCAGCCTCGCCCGGTGGGCGCCCCGCAAGGAGGCGGGCAGTTGGGCCTGGAAGCGCCGCTCGCTCTGAACGGAACGCACGGTTCGGGTGATTTCTGAGTTCACGTGACTCAGCGTGGTCGCTGGCGCTTAGCCTGAACAGTGATGAGGCCTGCACGTACGGTGACTGTACTGGGCTGTCCCGCCGCGTACCGGCCGTACCCGTGACCTGGGGAGGTCCGCTGTGAGCGAGGACGACATCGGCTGGGAGGTGGACTCGGACGACGAGTCCAGCGCGATCGCCGAACTCATCGGACGCCAGATCAAGTTCTGGCGCGAGGCGGCGGGGCTGCGGGCCGTGGAGTTCGGGGAACGGATGGGGTACGGGGAGAATCTGGTCCACAAGGTGGAGCGAGGGGCGCGGATTCCTCGGCCGGAGTTCTTGGACCGGGCGGATGAGGTGCTGGGGGCGAAGGGTCACCTGCGGGCGCTGAAGCCCGACGTCGAGAAGCTCCGGTACCCGAAGAAGGTCCGGGACCTGGCGAGGGTTGAGCAGCAGGCGGTCGAGCTGTGCACGTACAACAACTCGGTGATCCACGGGCTGTTGCAGACCGAGGAGTACGCGACGGCCGAGGTCCGGAACCGGCAACCCCCCTTCCCCGAGGCGGAAGTGGAGCGGCGCGTTGCCGGTCGTATGGCGCGGCAAGGCATCGTCAATGACACGTCTGGACTGCCGGTTTTCGGCTTCGTGCAGTGCGAGTCGACGTTGCGGAGGTCCAACGGGGGCAGAATGGTGATGCGGAGGCAACTCGAACACCTGTTGGAAGTAGGGCAGTTGCGGAACGTGTCGATCCAGGTGCTGCCGCTGGACTGCGAGGAGAACGCAGGGCTCGGAGGGTCCCTCTCAGTGTTCAAACTGAAGGGCGGCAGCAGCTTGGGACACCTTGAAACCCAACTCATCAGCCGAGTGATCACCGATCCGCGCGAGCTCCAGATCCTCGATATGCGCTATGGGATGATCCGGGCTCAGGCACTCACACCTCGGGCGTCACAGGACTTCATCGAGAAAGTGCGGGGACAGACATGACACTGGTATGGGTCAAGAGCAGCTACAGCACCGCCGACGGACCCGAGTGCGTCGAGGTTGCCTGGCGCAAAAGCAGCCACAGCACCGCCGACGAGCCCGAGTGCGTCGAGATAGCCCCAACCCCCTCCGCCGTCCACATCCGCGACTCGAAGAACCCCGAAGGGCCCCGCCTCACCGTCACGCCCACCGCCTGGGCGGACTTCCTGCGTCGCGCCGTCTCGTAGCCGCGCCGCCCATGTGTGCGTGGGTCAGAGAATGACGTGCGGGATGAAGCGTGCGTACTCGTCCGTGATCAGGCCGGACGACTCACGGATGCCGAGTCCCGCCGCCTCGTCCTCCACGACCCACGCGCCGAGCACGACGCGGTTGCCGTCGAAGTCCGGGAGCGGCGCCAACTCCTGGTAGCAACAGCCCTCTTCCCGGACTACGGGAGCCGAGCCCGGCTCGTGCACCGTCACTCCGGCGCCCTCGCGGCCGAGCAGCGGCTTGGCCACGTATCCACGGCCGGAAGCGAGCTCGCGCGGGCCGTCCAGGTAGGCGGGGAGGAGGTTCGGGTGGCCCGGGTACAGCTCCCACAACACGGCGAGCAGCGCCTTGTTGGAGAGGAGCATCTTCCACGCGGGTTCGATCCAGAGTGTCGAGCCCGTGCCGCCGCCGTTGTCCAGGGTCTCCAGGACGTGCGGCGCGAAGCGGTCCGTCGTCAGCCACTCCCACGGGTAGAGCTTGAAGCAGCTGCGGATGAACCGGAGTCTCTTGTCGACGAAGCGGCGCGAGAGGCGGTCCCAGCCGATGTCCTCCATGGCGATGGACTCCGCGGCGAGGCCCGCCTGTTCCGCCGTCTCGCGCAGGTACGCGACCGTCATCAGGTCCTCGCCGAGCTCGTCGGCGGCGGAGTGCGCGAAGTACAGCGGGCTGCCCGGCGGCAGCAGTGGGGCCTGCTTCTTCCAGGCGTCGACGAGGCGCTCGTGGAGGGAGTTCCACTGGTCGGCGCCGGGGAAGCGTTCCTCCATCCAGAACCACTGGGGGCTCGCCGCCTCGACGAGTGAGGTGGGGGTGTCGGCGTTGTACTCCAGCATCTTGGCAGGGCCGCCCGCACCGTCGTAACGGAGGTCGAAACGGCCGTAGAGGGAGGGGAGTTCGGCGCGGCGGAGCCAGGCCTCCGTGACGGCTTCGGCCACCCGCGGATCGGTGATGCCGAGGTCGGCGAGACGGTCGTGCTCGACGATGTGCGCCGCCGCCGCGAGGCACATCGCGTGCAGCTCCTCGACGACCTCCTCCAGCGCCTCGACCTCGGGGAGCGAGAAGACGTAGTAGGCGCTCTCGTCCCAGTAGGGGCGCAGGGTGTCGTCGGGGTAGCGCGTGAGGGGGTAGATGAGCCCCTGGTCCTCGACGGTCTGCTGCCAGCCGGGGCGGGGGTCTATGGTGCGGCGTTCCATGGCGTACGTGTCCTGTGCCGTGCGCTCAGCCGCCGCCGCTGCCGTTGCCCGAGCAGCCGAAGCCGTCCCGGTCGACGGCCTCGCTGCGGCTGAACGTGCCGTTGTCGGCGTAGCGGCCGTCCACGTCGGCGTCGTAGTACCAGGCGGGCTCGGTACGGCCCGTCGTCTTGCCGGTGCCGGTGCCGGTGCCGGTGCCGGAGGGGCTCTTGCGGGACTTCCCCGAGGAACCCGGCGTGCCTGTCTTGCACTTGCTGTCGCTGACGACGCGGTAGCCGTTGACGTAGTCGTAGCTGTCCCGGTCCACGCAGCGGCGGTCCGGGTCCGAGCCGCAGGAGGTGAGCGCCGCCGCGAGGACGCCCATTCCGCCGAGCGCGACCGTGCTCGACCTCAGTCGGCGTCGTTGCTTCTCCGCCATGTGGCACTCCCCCGTCGTCGTACGTGGTCCCGTTGTCGTACGTGACCGGACCTCAGCGTAGGTAAGGGTCGGCAGCCCGGGCCGGCGCCCCCTTGGATCTTCACCGACTCGCCTTCCTCTACAGTCGCTCCGTGTCTCTTGGGATGATTTGCGCACTCGGCTCAGCGGTCTGCTTCGGCACGGCCTCGGTTCTCCAGGCGGTCGCCGCGCGCGCGACCGCGCCCGGCACCGGCTCCGGCGTCGACCCGGCGCTCCTCCTGCGCGCCCTGCGCCAGTGGCGCTACCTCGCGGGGCTCGGCCTCGACGGGCTCGGGTTCCTGCTGCAGATCGTGGCGTTGCGCTCCATCCCGATCTACGCGGTGGGGGCGGCGCTCGCCGCGAGCCTCGCCGTCACGGCGGTGGTCGCGGCCCGGCTGTTGCGGGTGCGGCTCAGCGGCGTCGAGTGGGGCGCGGTGGGCGTCGTCTGCGCGGGGCTCGCGATGCTGGGCCTGGCGTCCGGGGACGAGGGCGAGGGCACCGGTACGACGACCCTGCGGTACGTGATGCTCGCGGTCGCCGTCGGCGTCCTGCTCGTCGGCGCGGTCGCCGGGCGCCTGCCCGGACGGGGGCGGGCGCTCGCGCTCGGCCTGGGGGCGGGGTGCGGGTTCGGGGTGGTCGAGGTGACCGTACGCCTCATCGACGACGTGTCGCCGGGTGCGCTGCTCGCCAACCCGGCGACGTACGCCCTGCTCGTGGGCGGTGGCGCGGCCTTCCTGCTGCTCACGTCGGCGCTGCAGCGGGGGTCGGTGACAACGGCCACGGCGGGGCTCGTGATCGGTGAGACGATCGGGCCCGCGCTGGTGGGTGTGGTGTGGCTGGGGGACCGTACGCGCGGTGGCCTTGAGTGGCTGGCGGTTCTTGGGTTCGCGGTGGCGGTGGCGGGGGCGTTGGCTCTTGCGCGGTTTGGCGAGGCGCCGGCCTTGGCGGGGGACGGGGCTCGGTAGCCTTCCCTGTGCCTGGGGGGCGTTCATGTGCGGGGTGTCTTCGCCGCCGTCTCGGGGCTCTGCCCCGGGCCCCGCTCCTCAATCGCCGGAGGGGCTGAAATCCACGGCCTGCCTGCGCCGGAGAGGCTGAAATTCACGGCCTGCTTTCGGTAGCCGCCACGGGGCTCCGCCCCGGACCCCGCTCCTCAATCGCCGGAGAGGCTGGAATTCACGGCCTGCCTGTGCCGGAGGGGCTGAATTGTCACCCCGCAGGAGCTGGTTCATTACCCCACCACCCGGCACAACGCCTCCAACGCCCCCGCCCACGCATGCTCCGCAGGAGTCCCGTAGCCCACCACCAGCGCGTCCCGCTGCCGCACCGCCGCTTCGGGGTGGCGGAAGCCGGAGAGGCCGTGGACCGCGAGGCGTTCCCAGTTGGCCGCCTGGACGATGGACTGTTCGGTGCCCGGGGGGAGTTCGAGGACCGCGTGCAGGCCCGCCGCGATGCCGGTCGCGCGCACCTCGGGGGCCCTTGCCGCCAGCGCCGCCACGAGCTGGTCGCGGCGGCGGCGGTAGCGGAGGCGGGCGGCGCGTACATGGCGGTCGTACGCGCCCGACTCGATGAACTCCGCGAGGGTCAGCTGGTCCAGGGCGCTTCCGTACGCCCCGGCGGCGTGTCTTTCGTCGAGGACCTCGTCCTGCAGGCCGGACGGCAGCACCATCCAGCCCAGGCGCAGGCCGGGGGCGAGGGACTTGCTCGCGGTGCCGAGGTAGACGACGCGCTCGGGGTCCAGGCCCTGGAGCGCGCCGACGGGCTGGCGGTCGTAGCGGAACTCGCCGTCGTAGTCGTCCTCCAGGATCACCCCGCCCTCGCGCCGCGCCCAGTCGACGGCGGCCGCCCGCCGGTCGGGGTGCAGCGGCACGCCCATCGGGAACTGGTGCGCCGGGGTGAGCAGCACCGCCTTGGGCGAGTCGGGGCCGAGCCCCGCGACGTCCGTGCCGAGTGCGTCGAAGCCGAGCGGCGTGGTGCGCAGGCCCGCGCGGTGCAGCAGGTTCCAGTGGATGTTCAGGCCGTACGACTCCACGGCGACCTCCGGCAGCCCGCGCGCCCGCAGCACCCGGCCCAGGAGCGCGAGGGCGTGCAGGAACCCGGCGGTGACGACGATGCGGCCTGGGTCCGCGTGCACGCCGCGGGCCCGCGCGAGATAGGCCGCCAGGACCGTGCGCAGCTCGATGCGGCCGCGCGGGTCCGGGTACCCGAGGGCGTCGTTCGGTGCCGCGGCCATCGCGCGGCGGGCCGCTTTCAGCCACTCCGAGCGCGGGAACGACGTCAGGTCGGGGGCGCCGGGGCCGAGGTCGTACTCCGGGGCCCCGCCCCGTCTGCGGGGCGTCGCGGGCCGCACGGGTGGCGTGACGACGCGTTCGGCGACGCGCGTGCCCGAGCCCTGGCGTGCGGTGAGCCAGCCCTCGGCGACCAGGTCGGCGTACGCGTCGGCGACCGTGTTCCTGGCGATGCCGAGGTCGACGGCGAGGGAGCGGGAGGACGGCAGGCGGGTGCCGGGGGTGAGGCGGCCGCTGCGCACGGCCGCGCGCAGGGCGTCCGTGAGGCCCTTGCGGACGCCGTGGCGGGACGCGTCGCCGCCGGTCTCCAGATGGAGGTCGACGCCCAGAGTGGCCCACGTTTCTCCCATGGAAATGGACCATACCCCTGGGCTACCGCGTCCGTAATGTCGACCTCATGACCACGAACCGGACCACCACCGACAGCACAGCCGCCACCGACGGCACGGACACCGCCGACAGCACGGACACCACCCCCGAGGGGTACGTCCACGAGCACACCCCCCGCCTCGCCTGGGCCCAGCACGCGCCCGAGGTCTTCAAGGCCATGATCAAACTCGACGCGGCCGCCCGTAAGGGCCTCGACCCGGTGATCTACGAGCTCGTCAAGATCCGCGCCTCGCAGCTCAACCGGTGCGCGCTCTGCCTCGACATGCACACCAAGGACGCCCTCGCGGCGGGCGAGAGCGTCGAGCGGATCATCCAGCTCAGCGCCTGGGAGGAGTCGCAGCACTTCTACACGGCCAAGGAGGTCGCAGCGCTCGAACTGACCGAGGCGATCACCGTCCTGACCGACGGCTTCGTGCCCGACGAGGTGTACGCGAAGGCGGCCGCCCGCTTCGAGGAGGCGGAGCTGACCCAGCTCATCGCCGCGATCACCGTCATCAACGCCTGGAACCGCTTCGGTGTCAGCACCCGCCAGGTGCCGGGGCACTACAAGGCGGAGGGCGCCAAGTGAGCGTGCGCACCACGCACTTGGACCAGGGCGTCGCCGCCGCGATGGGCGCGCTCGGTGCCGCCGCCAAGAAGGGGCTCGGTGACCCCGTCCTCGCCGAACTGGTGATGATGCGGGCCTCGCAGATCAACGCGTGCGCCTTCTGCCTCGACATGCATGTGGACATCGCCCTCAAGAACGGCGAGAGCCCCAAGCGCATCGCCCTCCTCAACGCCTGGCAGGAGGCGGGCGAGCTCTTCGACGAACGAGAACGCGCCGCTCTGGCGCTGACCGAGGCGGTCACCGTTCTCACCGAGGGCTTCGTGCCCGACGATGTCCACGAGAAGGCGGCGGAACACTTCGACGAGGGGCAACTCGCCCATCTCATCGGCGTGATCACCGTCATCAACAGCTGGAACCGGCTGATGGTCAGCCGCCGTATCGCACCCGGAGGACCGGCATGGTGAACCCCGTCGAGACCCTGCGCGCCCTGCACCACGGACGGGCGCCGGGCGAACCACTGGTCCTGCCGGGCCCGTGGGACGCCGCGAGCGCCCGGGTGTTCGAGGAGGCCGGGTACGAGGCGCTGGCCACGCCCAGCGCCGGTGTCGCGCTCTCCCTCGGGTACGAGGACGGGCAGGTGCCGCCCGAGGAGATGTTCGAGGCGATCGCGCGGATCGTACGGTCGGTCTCCGTGCCCGTGACCGCGGACATCGAGGCGGGCTACGGCATCGCGCCGAAGGAACTGGTGGAGCGGCTCCTCCAGACCGGGGCGGTCGGCTGCAACCTGGAGGACTCCGTCGGCGGCCACGGCCCGGCAGGGGCCCTCAAGGACCCCGCCGAGCAGGCCGCCTTCCTCGCGGAGGTACGCGAGGCCGCGGGCGACCGGCTCTTCGTCAACGTCCGCGTCGACACGTTCATCAGGGGCGTCGCCGACCCGGCGGCCGCCATCGAACGGGCCCGTCTGTATGTGGCCGCGGGCGCCGACTGCGTCTACCCGATCCTGGCGCCGCCGGAGGCGATTCCCGCGCTGCGGGCGGGGATTGAGGGGCCGCTCAATGTGGTGGCGAGGCCGGACGGGCCCTCGCCGAGGGAGCTCGGGGAGCTCGGTGCCACGCGGATCACGTTCGGCCCCGGGCTGCTGCACAGGACCATGGCGGCCCTGCGCGGGATCGCCGACGGGCTGGCGTAGCCGCCGGACGTACAGCGCCGCGGAGAACACGCCGGGACACGTGGACGCGGAGGTGCCGGGCGCCCCGTCCGTACGGGCGCCCGGCACCGGGTCGGAACAGCCGCCTACTTGGGCAGCCACCCCTTCCACTTCGACTCATGGTCGTCGATCCACTTCTTCGCCGCGTCGTCCGGCGACATCTTCTTGTCCGCGATCATCAGGGAGACCTCGTTCTGGTCCTCCTCCGACCACCTGAAGTTCTTCAGGAACTTCGCGGCGTCGCCGCCGTTCTTCGCGAAGTCCGCGTTGAAGTACTTATGCAGCGGCGTGTGCGGATAGGCACACTTGATCTTGGCGGGGTCGGCGTCGCAGCCCTCCTTGTACTCGGGCAGCTTCACCTCCGTCATCGGCACCTTCTCGAACAGCCACTGCGGCTTGTACCAGTAGGTGAGGAACGGTTTCTTCTGCTTGGCGAACTGCTCGATCTGGGTGATCTGCGCCGCCTCGGAACCCGCGAAGACGACCTGGTAGTCCAGGTCCAGGTTCTGCACCAGGGCCTTGTCGTTCGTCACGTAGGACGGGGAGCCGTCCATGAGCTGGCCCTTGCTGCCGCTCTCGGACGTCTTGAACTGGTCCGCGTACTTGTTGAGGTTCTTCCAGTCCGTGACGTCCGGGTGCTTCTTGGCGAAGTACGTCGGGACGTACCAGCCGATGTGACCGGTCACGCCGACGTCGCCGCCGGGCACGATGGTCTTCTTGTCCTTGACGTACCGCTGTTCCTGGTCCGGGTGGCCCCAGTCCTCCATGATCGCGTCGACGCGGCCCTGGCTGAGGGCGTCCCAGGCGGGCACCTCGTCGATCTGGACCTTGTCGACGCGGTAGCCCAGCTCGTTCTTGAGCAGGTACTCGGCGACGGCGACGTCCGCCTGCGCGCCGACCCAGGACTGCACCGAGAGGGTCACGGTCTTGGCGCCCTCGGCGTTCGCGTACGGAGACGCCTGCTTGCTCATGTCGGCGGCGCCGCAGCCGGAGAGCGCGAGGAGCGCACCGGCGGCCGTGACGGCGCTCATGACACGCGTACGAACGCGCATGTCACGCTCCCTTCTTGACGCGACGAGCCGTGGGCTGCGTGACGCGGTCGAGCATCAGGCCCAGGCAGACGATCGCGGTACCGGCCACCAGGCCGGTCGCCAGGTCGCCCTGCGCGATGCCGAACACGACGTCGTAGCCGAGCGCGCCACCGCCGACCAGGCCGCCGATGACGACGACGGCGAGGACCAGGACGACGCCCTGGTTGAGGGCGAGCATCAGGGCCGGACGGGCCAGCGGCAGCTGGACCTTGCGCAGCTGCTGCCAGCTGGAGGCGCCGAGCGAGCGCGAGGACTCCATCGCGGCGGCGTCGACCTGGCTCAGGCCCTGCGTGGTGATGCGGACGACGGCGGGCAGCGCGTAGACGACGGCCGCGGCGACCGCGGGGGCGCGGCCGATGCCGAAGAGGGCCACGACCGGGATCAGGTACACGAACTGCGGCATCGTCTGGAAGACGTCGAGCACCGGCCTCAGCAGCCGTTCGAACCGGGTGCTGCGGGCGGCCGCGATGCCGATCGCGAAGCCGAGGACCAGCGTCACGGCGACACCGGCGAGCACCTGCGCGAGCGTGTCGAGGGACTTGTCCCAGACGCCGAGGACGCCGATCGCGCCCATCGCGGCGACGGCGGTGAGCGCCGTCTGCCAGGTGCCGATCAGCCAGGCGAGGGCGGCGACGACGAGCAGCACCGACCACCAGGGCAGGCCCTGCAGGCCGTCCCTGGCCGGGTTGAGGATCCAGGTGGTGAAGTGCGCCGCCCAGTCGGCGGTGCCGCCGACGACGGGCACGCCGGTGTAGATGTGGTCGACCATCCACTCCTTGGCGGTGTTGACCGTCGGGGCGATGTTGACGACCCAGTCGGTCGGCCAGTCCACGCGGTCCGCGAAGCGGGCGGCGACGGCGGCGACGACCGTCACGGCGGCGGCGACGGACCAGCCGCGCCAGCCGCGCAGCGGCGAGTCGTCCCCGGCGTGCGCGCCGACGCGTTCACCGGCCGCGCCGGTGACGCGGTCGAGGACCACGGCGAGCAGCACGATCGGGATGCCACCGGCGAGTGCCTGGCCGACGTCGACGGTTGAAAGGGCCTGGTAGACGCGGTCGCCGAGACCGCCGGCGCCGATCACGGAGGCGATGACGGCCATCGAGAGCGCCATCATGATCGTCTGGTTGAGGCCGAGCAGGAGCTGCCTGCTGGCCAGCGGAAGGCGCGCGGAGAACAGGCGCTGGCGCCCGGTCGCGCCGAGCGAGGTCACCGCCTCCATCACGCCGGCGTCGGCCTGCCGCAGGCCGAGCGCGGTGAGCCGGGCCATGGGCGGGGCCGCGTACACGACCGTCGCGATGATGGCGGCCGGGACGCCCATGCCGAAGACGAGGGCGAACGGCAGCAGGTACGCGTAGGCGGGCAGCACCTGCATGGTGTCGAGGACCGGCCGCAGGATCCGGAAGACCCGGTCGTTCAGGCCGCCCGCGAGGCCGAGCAGCAGGCCGATCGCGACCGAGACGAGGACCGCCACGATCATCAGGGCCAGCGTCTGCATGGTCGGCACCCACATGCCGAGCAGTCCGCACACGGCGAACGCGCCGGACGCCATGAGCGCGAGCTTGACGCCCGCCGCGCGCCAGGCGATGAGCCCGGCGCCGACGGTCACGCCGGCCCAGCCGGCGGCGAGCAGCACGAGGTAGACGCCGCGCACGGAGAGCACGATGGCGTTGCTGACGTGCCCGAGGAAGTAGATGAACAGCGGGTGGCTGTCGCGGTTGTCGATGATCCAGTCGGTGGTCCTGCCGAGCGGCTCGGTCAGGTCGACCGTGAGGGCGTCCGGCCAGGCGCCGGAGGCCCACTTGGCGTTGACGATCGGCACGAGGACGGCCGCGGCGACGGCGAGCAGCAGGAGCTTGCCGACGGCACGGTGGCGCAGGAGCGCTCCGATGCCCGTGTCCCTTACGGGTCCCGTAGCGGTGGCGGTGGCCATCAGGCGACCACCTCGCCCTTGTCGGGGGCGGTGTCCGTCGCGGGGGCCGAGGTCCCCGCGACCACGGCGAGCAGCCCGGCGTGGTCCACCACGCCGAGGCAGCGCTTGCCGTCCATCACGCGCACCGGGAAGCCGGTGCGGGCGACGGCCTCGATGGCCTCGGTGACCTTGGCGTCGGGCGGCAGGGCCGCCCCGCGGGTCTCCTCGTCGTCCTCGGCCGGGCGCATGGCGCCGCGTACGGTCATGACGTCGGCGCGCACCACGTCGCGCACGAAGTCGCGGACGTAGTCGTCGGCCGGGGAGCCGACGATCTCCTCGGGCGTGCCGAGCTGGACGACGCGGCCGTCGCGCATCAGCGCGATGCGGTCGCCGAGCTTGAGGGCCTCGCTGAGGTCGTGGGTGATGAAGACCATCGTGCGGCCCTCTTCGCGGTGCAGGCGGACGACTTCTTCCTGCATGTCGCGGCGGATCAGCGGGTCGAGGGCGCTGAACGGCTCGTCGAAGAGGAGGACCTCGGGGTCGACGGTGAGGGCGCGGGCCAGGCCCACGCGCTGCTGCTGGCCGCCGGAGAGCTGACCGGGCTTGCGCTGTTCGAGCCCTTCGAGGCCGACCTTCTTGACGACTTCGAGGGCCTTGACGCGGCGCTCGGCCTTGCCGACGCCCTGGATCTCCAGGCCGTACGCGACGTTGTCCAGGACCGAGCGGTGCGGAAGCAGGCCGAAGTGCTGGAAGACCATGGCGGCGCGGTGGCGGCGCAGTTCGCGCAGGCGGGCCTTGTCCATGGCGAGGACGTCCTCGCCGTCGATGGAGAGGGAGCCGGAGGTGGGCTCGATGAGCCGGGTCAGGCAGCGTACGAGGGTGGACTTGCCGGAGCCCGACAGGCCCATGACGACGAAGACCTCACCCTTGTTGACCTCGAAGGAGACGTCGCGCACGGCGGCGGTGCAGCCGGTCTGCTCACGCAGTTCGGCGGGGCTGAGGCCGTGCACCTCCTCGTTGCCGGGTATGCGCTCGGCGCCGGGTCCGAAGACCTTCCAGAGGTTCTTGACGGCGAAGACGGGGCCGCCCTCGCCGGTCGTCTCCTCGGTGTCCGTGGACTGCGTCACGGTGGCCTCGCTCATCGGCCGTCACCGCCAAGGATCTCGGCACATTTCTCCCCGACCATGAGTACTCCGATCATCGGGTTCACGGCGGGCATCGTCGGGAAGACGGATGCGTCCGCGATACGGATTCCTGCCAGGCCCCGGATCTTCAACTCCGGATCGACCACCGCGAGTTCATCAGTGGAAGCACCCATTCGGCAGGTGCCTGCCGGGTGGTAGACGGTGTGCGCGGCCTTGCGCACCAGTTCGCTGATCTCGGCGTCCTCGGTGACCTCGGGGCCGGGGAACACCTCGCGCTTGAGCCACTTCTTGAACGGCTCGGCCTGCGCGACCTTGCGGGCGAGCTTGATGCCGTCGACGAGGGTCCGCCCGTCGTAGTCTCCCTCGTCCTCGAAGTACTTGAAGTCGAGCGCCGGCTTGACCTCGGGGTCCGCCGACGTCAGGTAGAGACGGCCGCGGGAGCGGGACTTGGGGATGTTCGGCGTCATCGACACACCGTGCTCGGGGCGCTCGTAGCCGAGGCGCTCCGGGTTGTCGGTGAACGGGATCTGGTAGAAGTGGAACATCAGGTCCGGGCCCTTGTGGTCCGGGTCCCGCTTCACGAACAGACCGGCGTCGGAGTCCATCGCGGAGTTGCCGGGGATGGGCCCGTTGGTCTCCCAGACGATGACCGACTCGGGGTGGTCGATGAGGTTCTCGCCGACGCCCGGCAGGTCGTGCACGACCGGGATGCCGAGGGCTTCGAGGTCCTTCTTCGGGCCGATGCCGGAGTGCATGAGCAGCCGCGGCGTGTCGACGGCGCCGGCGCAGACAAGGACCTCGCGGCGGGCGGTGAACAGCTTCTCCACACCGTCCTTGGTGCGGATGTGGACGCCGCGGGCGGTCTTGCCCTCGAGCTCCAGCCTGGTGGCCCACGTCTCCAGGAAGAGGTGGAGGTTCGGGCGGTCACCGGCCTCCATGTGGGGGTGCAGGTAGGCGACCGAGGCGGAGGAGCGCTTGTTGTTCTCCGGGTGGTACGAGAGGTCGAAGAAGCCGACGCCCTCGTCGAAGGGCTTGTCGTTGAAGCCGACGACCTCGGGGACGCCGAGCGCGGTCTTCGTCGCCTCGACCCAGTCGGTGGCGATCTGGTTCTGGTCCTTCTTGGCGACGCGCACGATGTTGTTGCGCAGCTTGCCGAAGTAGGGGTCCATCGCCTTGGCGTTCCAGCCGGCGGCCCCGGCCTCCTCCCACTCGTCCCAGTCGGACGGCAGCGGCTTGAAGGAGATCAGGGTGTTGTGCGACGAGCAGCCGCCGAGGACCTTGGCGCGGCTGTGCAGGATGTGCGAGTTGCCGCGCGGCTGCTCGGTGGTCGTGTACTCGTAGTCCAGCTCACCGCCGAGCAGGCCGAGCCACTTGCGCAGCGTGAGGACGTCCTCCCGGTCGATGTCGCTGGGGCCGCCCTCGATGACGGCGACGGTGACGTCCGGGTTCTCGGTGAGACGGGACGCGATCACCGATCCTGCGGTGCCGCCACCGACGATGACGTAGTCGAACTCGGTCTGGTCAGACATGCGTGGTGCTCCTCTTCCTGCGAGGTCGTGCCAAGGTGCTTGCGCGTGATGAGCGGGGGGCGCTTGAACGTGTTGCGCGCGGGGCGGACTTCCCGCCCCGCGCGTACTTCCCGCCCGGCCGGTGTCAGCCGGCGAACCAGCGGACCGGCTGCGGCGCCAGGTTCTGGTAGATGTGCTTGGACTCGCGGTACTCGGCGAGGCCCGCGGGACCGAGCTCGCGCCCGACACCGCTCTTGCCGAAGCCGCCCCACTCCGCCTGCGGAAGGTAGGGGTGGAAGTCGTTGATCCAGATGGTGCCGTGGCGCATCCGGCGGGCCATGCGGGCGGCGCGGCCCTGGTCGCTGGTCCACACGGCGCCCGCGAGGCCGTACTCGGTGTCGTTGGCGAGCGCGACGGCCTCGTCCTCGGTACGGAAGGTCTCCACGGAGAGGACAGGCCCGAAGACCTCCTCCCGTACGACCTTCATCCCGCGGTGGCACTGGTCGAGCACGGTCGGCTCGTAGAAGTAGCCCTCGGCGGGCCGCACGTCGCTCGGCTCGGGGCGCTTGCCGCCGCAGCGGAGCACCGCGCCCTCCTGAAGGGCGGAGGCCACGTACATCTCGGTCTTCTCGCGCTGCTGCTGCGAGACGAGGGGGCCGCACTCGACGCCGTCCTCGGTGCCGCGGCCGAGCTTGATCTGCTGGGCCCTGCGGGCGAGTTCGGCCACGAAGCGCTCGCGGACGGACTCCTCGATGATGAGGCGGCCACCGGCGGAGCAGACCTGCCCGCTGTGGATGAAGGCGGCGTTCAGCGCCTGGTCGACGGCGGTGTCGAAGCCCTCTTCCGTGGCACACGCGTCGGCGAAGACCACGTTGGGGTTCTTGCCGCCGAGCTCCAGGGCGACCTTCTTGACGCCGAGCGCGGCGGCCTGGGCGACCTTGGTGCCGGAGACGAGGCCGCCGGTGAAGGAGACCAGGTCGACGTCGGGGTGGTCGGCGAGGCGGGCGCCGACGGTGTGGCCGGGGCCGGTCACGATGTTCGCGACACCGGCCGGGATCCCCGCCTCGACGAGCAGCTCGATGAGCGCGACGGTCGTCAGCGGCGTGATCTCGCTGGGCTTGATGACGAAGGTGTTGCCTGCGGCGAGCGCGGGCGCGACCTTCCAGCTGGCCTGGAGCAGCGGATAGTTCCAGGGCGTGATCATCGAGCAGACGCCGACGGGTTCGTGCACGACGAAGCTGTGGATGTCGTCGGAGCCCGCGTCGACGACACGGCCCGCGCCCTCCCCGATCACCAGGTCGGCGAAGTAACGGAAGGCGTCGGCGACGCAGTCGACGTCGACGCGGCCCTCTTCGAGGGTCTTGCCCGCGTCGCGGCTCTCGAGCAGGCCGATCTCCTCACGGTCGCGTACGAGGAGGTCGGCGACCCGGCGGAGCAGGGCGGCGCGCTCGGCGACGGGCGTGCTCGGCCAGGGGCCCTCGTCGAAGGCCTTGCGGGCGGCGGCGATGGCGGCGTCCGCATCGTCCGCTCCGCCCTCGGCGATCACAGCGAACGGCTTGGCATCCGCCGGGTCGAGGATCTCGCGGGTGGCGCCGGAGGTGGCGGCACGCCACTCTCCGCCCACATGGATGGTCTGTTGTGCGGACACGTCCCGTTTGCCTTCCGTTCCTGTCATATGCCCCGCCTGTCACTCGCGGTAGCCGGGTGCACCTGCCCTCCGGCGGAGAAAGCATGCGCAACCTATGGCCGAAAGTGCGCTGTGTCACTGCGCGTGGGGGCGCTCGGGGCAAACGTACGCTCGACACAGGGTTTGTCCCCGTAGGCGACGCAAAGACCGGAATGTCGCGTGGGCGGGCCGGGGGCCCGCCCGCGCGGGAGAGTCAGTCCTCGGCGGGGACCCACTCGTCGACAGGGTCGTCGGCCGGCTCGTCGGCGACCGTGAGGCCCGCCACCCACAGCGGCATCAGCCAGTGGACGACGAAGACGGCGAACAGGACGGGAAAGAGGAAGCCTTCGACGTCCAGGCCCTTCAGGGCGGCGGCGCCCGCCGCGACGGTGACCGCGAGAAGCAGCCACAGCATCACCCGCTGGGCCATGGCCGCGACGCGGCTCCGCTCCGCGCGCTGCCGCTCGTCCAGCGCGCGCACCCGCAGATCGAGGAGGCCGCGGATCGAGCTGTTGATGACGCCGGTCACGAAGCACCACGGCAACAGCAGCCCCAGCAGGGTGAACGTCGCCCAGCGTTCGTCACCGACGACGGAGAACAGCCAGACCGTGACGGCCACCGCGGTCAGCGTCATGTGGAGCGCGACCATGGCTCGCCTGCGGGTGGCGGTGGCGTGAAAGGAGGCCCCCTCCTGGCGGTTCATCAGCCGGTGCATCCACCGGTCGTAGTTCGTCAGGGGGCGCTGCTCGGCGGCCGTCATCAGTTGTTCCTCCCGTAGACCTGGTCCGTGAGCGGGCGAAACGGCTCGAGGGAGAACAGGGCCTCGACCGGCAGTCCGAAGAACTTCGCGATCTTCAGCGCGAGGTCGAGGCTCGGGTTGTACTGCCCCCGCTCGATGTAGCCGATGGTCTGGTAGTGGACACCCACTGCCTCGGCCAGGCTCTGTCGCGACACCTTCCGCTCGGCGCGCACCATCGCCAACCTGTTGTGCACTTGCTCGCTCATGTATAAGAAGTACTACATCAGAGAGCAGCTGGGCAACATCGGAACGCCGACCGCCCCCGGCAGCCGCTGCGAAGAGCGGCCGCCGGGGGCGGTGGGTGAAGGGTGCTGCTACGGCTCAGATGAGGCCGAGACCGCGGACGGCCTCGCGCTCCTCGGCGAGCTCCTGCACGGACGCGTCGATGCGCGTGCGCGAGAACTCGTTGATGTCCAGGCCCTGGACGATCTCGTACTTGCCGTCCTTGGTGGTGACGGGGAAGGAGGAGATGAGGCCCTCCGGAACGCCGTACGAACCGTCCGAGGGGATGCCCATGGAGGTCCAGTCGCCCGCGGCGGTGCCGTTGACCCACGTGTGGACGTGGTCGATGGCGGCGTTGGCGGCGGAGGCGGCCGAGGACGCGCCACGGGCCTCGATGATCGCCGCGCCGCGCTTGGCGACGGTCGGGATGAACTCGTCGGCGAGCCAGGCCTGGTCGCCCACGACGTCCGCGGCGTTCTTGCCGGCGATCTCCGCGTGGAAGATGTCCGGGTACTGGGTGGCCGAGTGGTTGCCCCAGATGGTCAGACGCTTGATGTCGGAGACCGACGAGCCCGTCTTCTTCGCCAGCTGCGACAGGGCGCGGTTGTGGTCCAGGCGCGTCATGGCGGTGAAGCGCTCGGCCGGTACGTCCGGGGCGGCGGCCTGCGCGATGAGCGCGTTGGTGTTGGCCGGGTTGCCCACGACGAGGACCTTGATGTCGTCCGCGGCGTTGTCGTTGATGGCCTTGCCCTGCGGCTTGAAGATGCCGCCGTTGGCCTCCAGGAGGTCGCCGCGCTCCATGCCCTTGGTGCGGGGGCGGGCGCCGACGAGGAGGGCGACGTTGGCGCCGTCGAAGGCGACGTTCGGGTCGTCGCTGATCTCGATCGAGTTCAGCAGCGGGAAGGCGCAGTCGTCGAGCTCCATGGCGGTGCCCTCGGCGGCCTTCAGGGCCGGCGTGATCTCAAGAAGGCGCAGGTTGACCGGCACGTCCGCGCCGAGCAGGTGGCCCGAGGCGATGCGGAAGAGCAGCGCGTAGCCGATCTGGCCGGCCGCGCCGGTGACGGTGACATTCACGGGAGTGCGGGTCATGGCGATCTCCGTAAGACAGCTGGCGGTGGGGTCCCTGGGTCTCGTACGTGGATCCCCTTGTTCCTGGATCTCCGCCGACGCCTCGTCGAGTCCTCGATCGCCTCTCGATGATCGATCTCTTGGCATCAAGAGAGATCCGCCGTCAGGCTATCGCGCCCCGCCCACCCCTGGCCGCCGGGTCGGTGTGGCCCGGCCCACAGCTTTCACGGCGCCCGAAAAAAAGGGGGGCGGCCGCCACGAGGGGGGGGGAGCGTGGCGGCCGCCGTGGGGGTGTGACCACTCCCGTGGGGGTACGGTCCGCCTGCCCTGGGTCGACGAGGCCATGCACGCACCTCCCGACTTTTTTGAACAACCACCAACACCGCTCGCGGCGGCCCCGCCCCAGCCGCCACGAAAGACAACAAAAACGACAGAGACGGCAGGGATGCCGGGGAGGTTGGACAGGGCGAGGGCGGGAGTGGCGGGAGGGCGTGGGCGACTACGCCGTGCACCCCGTCTGCCCGGACTTCAGCGTCGCGCAAGCCTTCGCCGCCGTACCCGAGTCGGCCGCCACCATCGGTGTGTACGCGTCGAAGTCCGCGTTCACCGTGCCGTTCTGCTTGGCCTTCGCACCGCCGCCCGACCCCGTGATCGTCAGCTCGTCGCCCGGCGTCGCCTGGGTGATCCGCGCCCACGCGGCCCCGCACGCCTTGCTGTAGCGCACCTCGACCAGCGCCTTGCCTATCGTGGCCCGCGACGTGGTCTTCGCCAACTCGCCGCCGCAGCCCATGTTCTCGGGGTCCTTGCCCGCGCAGTCCTTGCCGTTGCACTCGACTCCGGCGGGCAGCTTCGTGTCGCTCCTGCTCGGCTCCACGGACGGCTTCGCGTCGTCCTTGCCCTTGTCGTCGCCGCCGAGGCCGGTCATGAAGACCGCGGCGGCGATGACGACGAGGGCGCCGACCACACCGGCGAGGAACATCGTCAGCTTCCTGCGGCGCCGCTGCCCGTCGGGCGAACCCCCCGGCACCGGCGCGCCCGGGCCGCCCTCCCCGAAGGCGGGCAGGGAGGCATCACCGGAGGTACCGGCCGGTCCGTACGAACCGTACGATCCGTACGGGGCCTGCGAGCCCTGCGAGCCCTGCGAGTCGGCCGGTCCGTACGTCCCTGCCGCCCCGTACGTCCCTGCCGCCCCGTACGCCCCACCCGGACCGGCGTCCCCGGTCCGCTCCGGCGGCACCGTAGGAGACACCCCGGCAGGCCCGGCCACCCCCATCGTCCCGGCGCCCCACGCGACACGCCCCTGGGAGCCGCCCCGCGCGACGCCGCCACCGCGGGCAGGCTTGGGCGCCTTGGCGGGCTGGGCGGAGGGCGGGGTGGAAGGGGTGGAGGAAGAAGGGGAGGAAGGAGAGGAAGGGGACGCGCTTGTGCCGGGCCCCGACCGGTCGGCCCCCAACTCCCCCAGTGCCGCCCGCGCCTGCGAGATCCGGATCGCCTGCATCGTCATGTCGTGCCGCATCTCGGAGCGGCTCCACGCACGCTCCGCGAGCTCCCACATGGTCATGAGATGGACGGGCGGCGTGCCCGTCACCTCGGCCAGCGCGACGATCGCACCCTTCGGCGCGAGGAGCCGCCCGTTCAGATAGCGCTCCCACGACGTCTTGCTGTAGCCGGTGCGGTCCGATACCGCCGCGATGCTCAGCCCACTGCGGTCGACGAGCCCGCGCAGCTGACCGGTGAACTCCCTGACCTGCGGGTCGAGCTCCTCCGGTAGCGCCTTCCAACGAGGCATTACTCCCCCTGTTCCCCCCGTACGTGCCTGTGTCCGCCCCCGCGCCCGGCCTCGCGCCGACCCCCGCGTCGACCCGGCACCACCCCGATCTGGACTACCCAGAGGGATGCGCCGCGCCAGGATGTCAGTTCCCTGAACAGGGGCGCACGGGAGCATTCGGGCCACGGCGTGCACCGCCGCGCTCCCTGCGGTCGTCGGCCCAGTGTCCCACCGCCGCCCGGCAGGGCGATGCGGAACCCCGAGTACCGTCCCATTTGCGCGGGCTGCCGGCCTCTGGACCAGGCCCGTTGCACACCGCGCACACGGTTGCGGAATGGTCACCTCCGTGCCACAGGGACCGGGCATCCCTTGAACGTCGTTGGCGCGTCCATGACTCTGGATCACGAGCGGAACGCAGCGCTTATATCGGGAGATTCTACGAGGAAGCGCCCGTTCCCCAACGGTGGTGCCCGTCTTCTCACGGGGGTGAGGACGGGCACCGCCTTCTACAGAACGCGGAGCGTCCCCGAAAGGGCGACTTCGGCCATGTCTTGCGGCCCCGCGGCCGAAGTGCTCGGCAGAGTCGGTCCGGCAAGCAACGGTACGTATCCGGACAACGGCACGCACCACGTGCCACGCTCTCCCGAAGGGAACCGGCATGAAGTACGGCAAGCGTCTCGCCGGCGGCATCATCGCCGCATCCGCCCTCCTCGGCACCGGCCTCGCGACGGCGCCCGGCGTCTCGGCAGCCTCGGCGGTCTCGGCAGCCTCGGCGGTCTCGGCAGCCTCGGCGGTCTCGGCAGCCTCGGCGGTCTCGGCGGCCCCCACGGCGCAGGTCCGGGGCACGGCCCCCGCCTGCGTCAAGCGGGACGTCATCAAGCACAGGAAGTACGTGAAGGTGACCAACCACTGCGGCCGGGCCATGCACCTGAAGGTCGTCATCGACTGGGGCAGCGACTCGCCGTGCCTCACGTACCAGAACAACGAGCAGTGGGAGTGGAACTGGGGCCGCGGCTCCTACGGCAAGGTCGTCACCTGCTGAGAGCCTGTCTTTGAACCCCTCCTGACGCCCGGGCCGGCCCGTCCGGCTCCGGCGCCGTCAGCCCCGCGAACCCCCCGCCGCCCCCGGCGTGACAAGCCCCGTCTCGTACGCCACCACCACCGCCTGCGCCCGGCTGTCCAGGCCGAGTTTGCTCATCGTGCGGTTGAGGTGGGTCTTGACGGTGGCCTCGCTGATGTAGAGGCGTTCGGCGATGTCCGCGTTGGTCAGCCCGCGCGCGATCAGCTTCAGGACCTCGACCTCGCGCAGGGTCAACGCCCGCAGGTCGGGCGGGGGTTCGCACGCCTCGTCGTCGGGGGCGGCCGCGCCCTGCCGGGCGAACGCCTCGACGAGGCGCCGCGTGACACTGGGCGCGAAGAGCGCGTCACCGCTGCCGACCGCCGCCACCGCGGCGAGCAGCCGCTCGGGCCCCGAGTCCTTGAGCAGGAAGCCGGAGGCCCCGGCGCGCAGCGCCCCGTACACGTACTCGTCGAGGTCGAACGTGGTCAGCACCAGGACGCGCGGCGCCGGTTCGGCTGCCTGGCGCAGGATCTGCGCGGTGGCGGTGATGCCGTTCATGCCCGGCATCCGGATGTCCATCAGGACGACGTCGGGGCGGGTCCGGGCGGCGAGCTCCACGGCCTCGTCGCCGTCGCCCGCCTCGCCCACGACCTCGATGCCCGGCGCGGCGCGCAGCAGCCCCACCAGCCCCGCCCGGATGAGGAACTGGTCGTCGACGACGAGCACTTTGATGCATGCGGCCATGCGGCTACCCGGTCATTCCGTCGCGTCGTCCCCCCGCGCAGCGGCCTGTGCCGAGGTCGGCAGGGTGAGACGCACGGCGAATCCCCCCTCGCTCAGCGGGCCGATGCTGATCGCCCCGCCGTAGAGCTTGGCCCGCTCCCGCATCCCAATCAAGCCGTGCCCGCTGCCCGTCCGCACTCTGTCCTGAATCACCCCCTCCCCGTCGTTGGTCACCGAGACCTCGATGTGCCGTCTCCGGTAGGCGAGTTCGACGGTCGCCGCGGCTCCGCGGGCGTGCTTCAGCACGTTGGTCAGCGCCTCCTGCACCACGCGGTACGCGCAGAGTTCCACGCCGGGCGCCAGCGGGCGCGGCGTGCCCGTGACGCGCAGTTCGACGGGGACTCCCCCGCCGCGCACCCGCTCGACCATCTCGTCGAGGCGGGAGAGGCCCGGCATCGGCGCCGCCGGGGTGCCGTCGTCGTGCTCGGCGTCCTCGGCGCGCAGCACCCGCAGCATGCGCCGCAGCTCTTCGAGCGCCTCGCCGCTGGTCCCCGCGATGGTGCCGAGCGCCGCGCGCGCCGTCGCCGGGTCGGAGCCGAAGACGAACGTCGCGAGGCCCGCCTGCACGGATATCACCGACATGTGGTGGGCGACCACGTCGTGCAGTTCGCGCGCGATCCGGCCGCGCTCCTCGGCGACCTCGCGCCGGGCCCGCTCGTCCTGCTCCCGCTTCAGCTGCCTGGCCAGTTCCGCCGACCGGCGCGCGACGTACCCGAAGCGCCAGAGGACCAGGGAGAAGCCGACGGCCTGCCCGACGACGGACGGCATCGAGGAGCCCTCGGTGATCGCACCCGCGTAGATCCACAGGGCGGCCATCAGGGCGGCGCAGGCGAGCGAGGTGCGCGGGGGACGCAGGGCGGCGATCGTGTAGACGCAGAGCATCGGGCCGAAGGTGCCGACGACGGGCCAGTAGCCGGCGGTGACGTAGCCGAACCACGCCAGATCGACGACGAGCAGTACGGCGAGCGGCGCTTTGCTCCGGGCCGCGACCGGGAGGCTGACCAGGGCCACCAACAGGTAGCCCACGGGGTCGAGTTCGATCCAGCCCTGCTTGACGGACTCCTGACCGAGCAGCACGGCCACCGTGGTCAGGACGCCCGCGATGAGTACGTCCACGGCGAGGGGGCGGATCCGCATCGCCGCAGCGTAACCCCCACATGGGCGGTGGTACGTCAACCAGCCGCGGTACAGCGGAAGTTGCAGGAACCGCCCGCGTACCGCGCGGGGAGCAGCCGGAGTTACACCCAGGGCGTGACGACGGGGCCCGCGCGGCGCCCGTAACTTCTGGGAGCAGCACCACGGCACCGGCCGCATGGGGGGGACGCCCGGTCCGCATGACGGTGGCCCGTCCCCTCGGGGGAGGACGGGCCACCGTCGAGCACGTACCGCGTGCGTCAGATCGTGTAGTGCAGCGTGTCGTCCAGGAACGGGATCTCAAGGACCGGCTTGGGCTGCGCCATCAGCGCGAGGAGCACGATGGCGACGCCGAGCACGCCGTACGTGACCATGTCCGTGAAGCGCGAGCGGACCGCGAGCATGCCCACGTCGGGCAGCGCCCAGCGCAGCACGGCGCCGCCGATGAGCGCGACGCCGATCACGATCGTGCCGACGCGGAACACGTCGAACGCGGTGAGCAGCAGCCCGAGCCCGACCGTCGAGACGACGCTCAGCAGCGGCCACTGCCGGGCCGGTGCGGGGGCGTCGCCGGCCGCGGCACGGCCGCCGCCCTCGGGCCGCGCGGTGTCCCGCGTGAACAGCGGGAAGCGGCGTGACACCTTCCGCGGCCGCCCGTCGGGACCCGGCGCGCTGACCGCGCCCCTGGCCCGCGGAGCGTCATCGGACCCGGGAGTGTCCCCGGCGCCGGAGGCGTCGTCGGCCCCGGGAGCGTCCTGGGTGCCGCCCGTGTCAGGTACTGCGCTCATGGCCTCGCCTCTTTCCCGTTCAGCGCGCGGCGCGTTCCGCGGCCTCGACGACGTTCACCAGGAGCTGGGCGCGGGTCATCGGGCCGACGCCGCCCGGGTTCGGGGAGATCCAGCCCGCGACCTCGGCGACGCCCGGGTGGACGTCTCCGACGATCTTGCCGTTCTCGTCGCGCGAGACGCCCACGTCCAGGACGGCGACGCCCGGCTTCACGTCCTCGGGCTTGATCAGGTGCGGCACGCCCGCCGCGGCCACGATGATGTCCGCCCGCTTGAGGTGAGCGGCGAGGTCACGGGTGCCGGTGTGGCACTGGGTGACCGTGGCGTTCTCGGACTTGCGGGTGAGAAGGAGCGGCATGGGCCGCCCGATGGTCACACCGCGGCCGACGACGACGACCTCGGCGCCCTTGATCTCCACGTCGTGCTCCCGGAGCAGCCGGATGATGCCGTACGGGGTGCAGGGCAGCGGCGCCGGCTCGTTCAGGACGAGGCGGCCGAGGTTCATCGGGTGCAGCCCGTCGGCGTCCTTGTCCGGGTCCATGAGTTCGAGGACGCGGTTCTCGTCGATGCCCTTGGGGAGCGGGAGCTGGACGATGTAACCGGTGCAGGCGGGGTCGTCGTTGAGCTCGCGGACGACTGCCTCGATCTCCTCCTGGGAGGCGGTGGCGGGCAGTTCGCGCTGAATGGAGGCGATCCCCACCTGCGCGCAGTCGCGGTGCTTTCCCGCGACGTACTTCTGGCTGCCCGGGTCGTCGCCGACCAGGACGGTACCGAGTCCGGGCGTGACGCCCTTCTCCTTCAGGGCCGCCACGCGGGCGGTCAGTTCGGACTTGATCGCGGCTGCGGTGGCCTTGCCATCGAGAATCTGGGCGGTCATGGCTCCATCTTCCCGGATGAGACCCGCCCGGTACCAATCAGGGCGCTCCCCCGGCGCAACAGCCGTCCCACCGCTGATCAGCGAGGTTGCACTTGCACAACACATACGGAATGCGGCTGGACAAATAAGCCACGGCTAAAGAACGATATGCGGCACAGTGCCGCGGGCAGTGTCGGGGGGACGGACCGCATCTGTAGATCATTCCTCCGTGATGTGCCGCGTCGTCCCCGCACCATCCGACGGAGGAAGACCGCCATGAGTTACGGCGACCCGAACAACCCTTACGGGCAGCCGCCCCAGCAGCCCCCGGCCGCTCCCGGGTACGGCTATCCCCAGCAGGGCCCGCCCGGCATGCCGCCCCAGCAGCCCTACGGCTACCCGCAGCAGCCCGCGTATCCCGGGTACCCGGGCGGCAACATGATGCAGCAGTCGATGCCGGGTCTGATGATGACCGCCCGTGTGCTGCTGTTCATCGTCTCCGCGGTGCAGATACTCATCGGCATCTTCGCGATCTTCGGCGCGGCCACGGTCAGCGACGCTTCGGATGCGGCATCCGACACGTTCGGGGACAACGAGTTCTCCGACCTCGGGCAGGACTCGGCCGCGATCATCCTGGTCATCGCCCTGCTCTTCCTCGGGCTCGCCGCACTGTCGATCACGCTCGGCGTGAAGTTCTCCAAGGGTGGCCAGGGGATCCGCATCACGACCATGGTGTACGGCATCCTCGGCGCCCTGTTCGGGGTGCTGATCCTGATCGGTTCGGCCGACGCCGACACCACCGTGGGGCTGGTCTGGGCGCTGCTCTGGATCGGCTTCGGCGGAATCATGGCCGCGGCGATGATCGCCCCTTCGGGCGCCGCGTGGTTCAACCGCCCGCGCTACTGAGCGACTTGGCTCCCCACCCGGGGCACCGACCGTGGCCGCGCCTTCCCGGAGGAAGGACGCGGCCACGGTCGTACGTACGCCGGGTGCCGCTCAGTGGAAGAAGTGCCGCGTCCCCGTGAAGTACATCGTCACGCCCGCCTTCTTGGCCGCCTCGACGACCAGCTCGTCACGGACCGAACCGCCCGGCTGCACCACGGCCTTGACGCCCGCGGCGGTCAGGATCTCCAGGCCGTCGGGGAAGGGGAAGAACGCGTCGGAGGCGGCGTACGCACCGCGTGCCCGCTCCTCGCCCGCCCGCTCGACGGCGAGCTTCGCGGAGTCGACGCGGTTGACCTGGCCCATGCCGACGCCGACCGAGGCGCCGTCCTTGGCGAGCAGGATCGCGTTGGACTTGACCGCGCGCGACGCCTTCCAGGCGAAGGCCAGCTCGGCGAGTTCGCCCGGGTTCAGGGCGTCGCCCGTGGCGAGCGTCCAGTTGGCGGGGTTGTCGCCCTCGGCCTGAAGGCGGTCGGTGACCTGGAGCAGCGCGCCGCCGTCGATCTGCTTGACCTCCACGGCGTTGGACGGCGCCCGGTGAGCGCGCAGCACGCGGATGTTCTTCTTCTTGGTGAGGGCTTCGAGGGCGCCGTCCTCGTACTCCGGCGCGACGATGACCTCGGTGAAGATGTCGGCGACCTGCTCCGCCATCTCCTTGCTCACCGGGCGGTTCACCGCGATGACGCCGCCGAACGCGGAGAGCGGGTCGCAGGCGTGCGCCTTGCGGTGCGCCTCGGCGACGTTCGCGCCGATCGCGATGCCGCACGGGTTGGCGTGCTTGATGATCGCGACGCAGGGCTCGTCGTGGTCGTACGCGGCACGGCGCGCGGCGTCCGTGTCCGTGAAGTTGTTGTACGACATCTCCTTGCCGTGCAGCTGCTCGGCCTCGGCGAGGCCGCCCGTGCCGTCGACGTAGAGAGCGGCGCCCTGGTGGGGGTTCTCGCCGTAGCGCAGGACGTTCTTGCGCTCGTAGGTGGCGCCGAGGAACTCGGGGTGGCCGGACTCGTCGGAGGCCGCGTACCCGTCGGCGAACCAGCCCGCCACCGCCACGTCGTACGCGGCGGTGTGGCGGAACGCTTCTCCTGCCAGCCGCTTGCGCGCGGTCAGGTCGAAGCCGCCCGCCCTGACCGCCGCGAGGACGTCCGCGTAGCGCTCCGGGTCGGTGACGACCGCGACCGAGGGGTGGTTCTTGGCGGCGGCGCGGACCATCGAGGGGCCGCCGATGTCGATCTGCTCGACGCACTCGTCGGGCGTGGCCCCCGAGGCGACGGTCTCCTTGAAGGGGTACAGGTTCACGACGACGAGCTGGAAGGGCTCGACGCCCAGCTCGGCGAGCTGGCGCCGGTGGTCCTCAAGGCGCAGGTCGGCGAGGATACCCGCGTGGACCTTCGGGTGCAGCGTCTTGACGCGGCCGTCCAGGCACTCGGGGAAGCCGGTGAGCTCCTCGACCTTGGTGACGGGCACCCCGGCGGCGGCGATCCTCGCGGCCGTCGAGCCGGTCGAGACGAGCTCGACGCCCGCCTCGTGCAGCCCGCGCGCGAGGTCCTCCAGACCGGTCTTGTCGTAGACGCTGACGAGCGCGCGCTTGATGGGGCGCTGCGCCTCGGGGGCGTTCGTAGCTTCGGCGGTCACGGGATAAGAACCTTTCGTCCCTCAATGCGGTAGCCGTGCCGGGCCAGACGCCCCACGACATCGACGAGCAGCGTGCGCTCGACTTCCTTGATGCGCTCGTGCAGAGCGCTCTCGTCGTCCTCGTCCCGGACCTCGACCACGCCCTGGGCGATGATCGGGCCGGTGTCGACGCCGTCGTCGACGAAGTGGACGGTGCAGCCGGTGACCTTCACGCCGTACGCGAGCGCGTCGCGCGCACCGTGGGCCCCCGGAAAACTGGGCAGCAGCGCGGGGTGCGTGTTCACGAACCGCCCGCCGAAGCGCGCGAGGAACTCCTTCCCCACGATCTTCATGAACCCGGCCGAGACGACCAGGTCGGGCTCGTACACGGCGGTCGCCTCGGCCAGCGCCGCGTCCCACTCCTCGCGGGTCGCGTGGTCCTTCACCCGGCAGACGAAGGTAGGGAGCCCGGCGCGCCCGGCGCGCTCCAAGCCCACGATGCCGTCGCGGTCGGCGCCCACCGCGACGATCTCGGCCCCGTAGGACTCGGCGCCCTCGGCGTGGATGGTGTCGATCAGGGCCTGCAGATTCGTGCCCGACCCGGAGACCAGCACGACGAGTCGCTTGGGGCGCGCGACCACAGCGCTCTTGGCCACAGCGGGGCCCTTTCTCGGAGGATGCGTCCTCTTCTCGGAGGATGCGTCTTCGAATTCTTGGAGGATGCGTCTTCGAACGTGCGTCTTTGTATGGTCGTACGAAGGCTTCGAGCCCCGCGATACGGGGAACTCTACGAAGCGGCCGACCGCCAGCAACGATACCGGCACACGGAACCGCCCCTCACGGGACGGGGGCGCGGGCGGAGGGTAGCGTCTGTGGGAAAGGCGCCTGAATACCGACGAACGCCGCGTTGCCGAGCCGCACACCGGCTCCACCACGGCCCTACCAAGGGGAAGACGCACACCTGATGCCGGACCGTAGCCGCCCTTCGTCTCCACCGCAGGACTCCGACTCCCAGGGGCCGGAGCCCCGGGACACGGGCTCCCAGGGAACGGGCAAGGACGACGACAACCCCTTCGCGCCGCCGCCGGAGGGGACACCGGACCGGCCGTGGCAGCCGCGCCACCCCTCGGGCGACTCCGCGGACGGTTCGTCGGGCAGTTCCCCGGACGGCCGCCCGGACCATGACTCCCCCTGGGGCAGCCAGTGGAGCGACCGCCAGCCCGGCCGCTCGCAGGGCGGCTTCGGCGAACGGCCCGGCCAGCAGAACGCCCCCGACCGCGAGACCCCCTCGGGGCCGGGCTCGGGGCCGGGCGGCACAGGCATGCGCTGGGACCCGACGGACCCGTCCCAGCGCCGCGCGCGCTACGCCCTGCTCTCCGGCATGTGGGGCTTCTTCTTCGCCCTGTTCGGCTGGCGCTACCTCGCGCTGCTGCTCGGCGCGCTCGCGCTGATGTGGGCCGTCCAGTCGCTGCGCGCGAAGCCGCGCACGCCGGACCCGACGGCTCCGGCGGCGGCCACGTCCCCCATGTCCCCCGCGGGTCCGGCGGCCGCGACCGCCTCGGGCGAGCGGCCCCAGGCCGACCCGTCGAGCACCCGCCCGCAGACGACGGCCGCGATCAGCGGCCTGGTGACGGGCGGACTCGCGCTGATCATGGTGGCGGCGACGTTCGCGGCGCAGCTCGTGTACCGCGACTACTACACGTGCGTCGACGACGCGCTCACCAACGTGTCGAAGCAGTCCTGCGAAGACCAGCTGCCGAAGCCGCTGCGGCCGCTTCTGGGGGAGCAGGACTAAGGGCTGTTCCCTTTCGAGGGAGGCGGTTCAGGGCAGATCCGGGCGCTGCTCGCCTGCCTCCTTCAGCGCTTTCCAGCGGGCTTCCCTGGCGGCGTCGTCGTGCCAGGGGGCTTCTTGGGGGTTCGGGTCGGCCGGTACTGCCGGTGCAACCTGTCCCTCCGGTACGGGGAGTGCGTCGGCCGCTTCCGGCTCCGGGGCCGTGCCGTCCACAAGCAGGTCATCCACGGCCGGGACATCCTCAGCCCCGGCACCCACCGTTTCCACCGCTTCCGCCGCTTCCACCGCCACGGCATCCGCAGCCGCCCGCCCGGTCCATGGAAGCCGCCCGCCCCCGGCCCCCGCCCACGGCATCCGAGGACGCGGCAGCCGGGGCCGCGGCACCCGCAGCGAGGGCAACGCGAACCGCCGCAGCCACGCCCGCCGCTCCCTGCCGGACGGCGCCCGCAGCCGCCACGCCCGCAGGCCCAGCGCCATGGGCACCCCGACCGCCGCCGTCCAGGCCAGCGCCGCCGCCCCCGCCTGCCACCACACCGGCCCGAACTCGGCGAGCACCGCCACCCCCATCGGCCCGCCCGCCACCGCCGCGAGCCCCGCCGTCACCACTGCGCACACCACCGCCGCCAGCGCGGCCCCCGCGGCCGTCCGCCCCGCCGACCACGCCTCGGCCCGCTCCCCGAAGGCGGGCGCCGCCGCCCGGGCCGTGCACCACGCCACCGCGAGCCCCGCCGCCACGGGCACCGCCGCGGCCGACCAGGTCAGTGGTGTGCCGGGCCCCGCAGACGGCAGCGCCGCAAGGAGCGGGAAGGACGGCAGCAGGGACGGCGCGGCCCCGGCGGCGAGGGGGCCCGCGACCGTTCCCGTGCCGAGCGCGAAGCCGGGGCCGAGAGCGTAGGAGGCGCCCCACACCGCGGCGTTCGGCACCAGCGCGAGGGCGAGCAGCAGCACCGCGAGCCGCCCCGACCACACGTCGGTGAGCTGGGCGAAGGAGGCCTGCACAGGACCGGCGTGCAGCACGAGCGACACCGCGACGAGCAGCGCCCCGCCGCCGACGAGCACCGCAGCGCCCGCCGCGCCCGCCCGTGCGACGGCCACCGCCCGGCGACGTACGACGAAGCCGCCCACGAACGCGTCGTGCGCCCCGTCGGGCCGTGCGCTCTGCGCGCGTCCGAGTGACGGTCCCAGGGACGCCGGCAGCGGCCCGTGCGGGCGGCCCCGCGCGGTCCACACCCCGAACGCGGCCGCACCCGCCGCGAGGAGCGGCACGCGCACGGCCGCGCTGACCCAGTCGGGCCGCAGCTCACCGCCGGTCGCGTACAGCGCGGCGGCCGCGGCGACCAGCAGATACCCGGCCACCACCCCGCTCCACGCGGTCCGCACCACGTGCCCAATCCCCGTCGGCGCCGCCGCGTCCCGCGCGGCCCGGTGCAGCAGCCAGCCGGGCAGGACGACGAGGAGCAGCGGTGCCACGCCGACCGGCGCGGCCGCCCCGGTGAGCGTGTCCGTTCTGATCAGCTCCGTGCCGTGGGCAAGGAGCCACAGCCCGGCCGCGACGTGCAGGGCACCCGAGGGGCCGCTGTCCGGGTACGGAGAGGTGATCCACAGCATCATCACCAGGACGGCGAACGAGCCGAGCCCCAGGCCTGCGGCGACGGCTCCGCCCAGCATGCAGGTGGCCAGCCCTGCCGGACGATCGTGGGCCGGTTCGCGCTGCGGCTCCACGGGGGGCAACGAGGCGTGAGGGTCGGTCGTCTGCATCACGCGGCCATGGTCCCAACGACACGCGCTTTCTTCTCGTAACAGGCGAATACCGGATGTGTCGCCCAATATACGTTTATGTACTTTTTTCGTACAGCGGGTCGGCCGTGCCCGGTCCCCCGCCGTACGTCGGCCCACGGTGCGGAGATTCCGACATGCCCCAGAGCCCTGCCACGCCTCTGCCGTCCCCCAAGGAACGCCGCAGGCTGCGCGAGGCGAAGTCGCTGAGCCAGGCCGACCTCGCGGCGAGGATCGGCGTCACACGCGAAACCGTGCGCTCGTGGGAGACGGGCCGCACGACCCCGCGGGGCCGCAAGCGTGAGGCGTACGGGAAGTTCCTGAGCGCGGCGGCCGAGGAAGAGAAGACCCGGGAGCAGAAGACCCAGGATCAGAAGACCCGGGAGCAGAAGGCCTGGGAGCAGAAGAAGACCCCGCCCGAACGAGGGCGGGTGCCGAGGTGGGCACGGCCCACCGACGGCGGGACGTCGCGGTCGAGGCCGCAACCGGCCCCGGCGACGACCGTGCCCGAGCCCGCCGGACCCCACGACTCCACCCCAGCCGCCCCCGCCTTTACTCCCGCCGAGGCGTTCGACACCCTCTGCGCACAGTGCGCCCCCGGCCTCGTACGCCAGGCGTACCTGCTCACCGGGCGGCGGGATCTCGCCCAGGAGTCGGTGGAGCGCGCCTTCCAGCTGGCGTGGCAGCGCTGGCCCGAGGTGGCGGTCGACCGGGATCCGGCAGGCTGGGTGCGCGCGGCGGCGTACGAGTACGCGATGGCTCCCTGGCACCGCTTCCGCCCCGGCCGACGCGGCCCGGACGCGCCGCCCTCGACCGAGGACGACCGCGCCTTCCTCGACGTGCTCCTGAGCCTGCCGCCCGCGCAGCGCCGCGCCCTGATGCTCTACGACGGCGTCGGCCTCGACCTGCCCGAGACCGCGGCCGAGACGGAGGCGAGCACGCCCGCCACCGCGTACCGCCTGCTGAACGCGCGCGAGACCATCTCCGAGCGGCTGCCCGACCTGGCCGACCCCGAGGAACTGCACCGGCGCCTGGACGAGACCGGCAGGGGCGAGAGGCTGCGGCTCCCCAAGGCGGAGCGCATCCGTACGGGCAGCGAGTACCGCGCCCGGTTCTGGACGCGCGCGGCGATCGCCTTCACGACCCTGATCGTCGGCGCGACGGCCCTGACCCTGCGGCACGCCCCCACGCAGTACGAGCCCCCACAGGCCCCCGGCCGGGCCATCAGCGGCGTCCCCCCGCACATGGGCCCGGGCCCCTTCTCCCAGGAGGACCAGACCCTCCGCACCAAACTCCGCACAGAACTCACAACGGGCCCCAACAAACTGACCCCCAGCACGGAATGACCGCGCAAGGGCTGGCCCCCGGGGCGCAGCCCCAGGGGCGCGGGGAACTGCGCGACAAGCCAGCACGCGCCCGCAGCCAGGGAACCGACGGCCATCACCCCCAGGGGCGCGGGGAACTGCGCGACAAGCCAGCGCGCGCCCGCAGCCAGGGAACCGACGGCATCACCCCTAGGGGCGCGGGGAACTGCGCAAGAAAACGCCCACCCCCACCGCCCCGCACACAAACGCAAGCGCAAGCGCAAGCGCAAAAGTGGGCCCGCACCTGGCCAAAGGTGCGGGCCCACTTCAAAAGAACTGCTAAGGCAACCTCAGCCCGCGAGGATCGCCCGCGCAAGCTTAGCCGTCTCCGTCGGCGTCTTGCCGACCTTGACGCCCGCAGCCTCAAGCGCTTCCTTCTTGGCCTGCGCCGTACCGGAGGAGCCCGAGACGATGGCGCCGGCGTGGCCCATGGTCTTGCCCTCGGGCGCGGTGAAGCCGGCGACGTAGCCGACGACCGGCTTCGTCACGTTGGCCTTGATGTAGTCCGCCGCGCGCTCCTCCGCGTCGCCGCCGATCTCGCCGATCATGACGATCAGGTCGGTCTCGGGGTCGGCCTCGAACGCCTCCAGGGCGTCGATGTGCGTCGTACCGATGACGGGGTCGCCACCGATGCCGACGGCCGAGGAGAAGCCGATGTCACGGAGCTCGTACATCATCTGGTACGTCAGCGTGCCGGACTTCGAGACCAGGCCGATGCGGCCCGGCTTCGTGATGTCGCCCGGGATGATGCCGGCGTTCGACTGGCCCGGGGTGATGAGACCGGGGCAGTTCGGGCCGATGATGCGGGTCTTGTTGCCCTTCGACTTCGCGTACGCCCAGAAGGCGGCGGAGTCGTGGACGGCGATGCCCTCGGTGATGACGACGGCGAGGGGGATCTCGGCGTCGATCGCCTCGACGACGGCGGCCTTGGAGAAGGCCGGCGGCACGAAGAGGACGGACACGTTGGCGCCCGTCTTCTCCATGGCCTCCTTGACGGAGCCGAAGACCGGGACCTCGGTGCCGTCGAAGTCGACGGAGGTGCCGGCCTTGCGCGGGTTCACGCCGCCGACGATGTTGGTGCCGTCACCCAGCATGAGCTTGGTGTGCTTCATGCCCGTGGCACCGGTCATGCCCTGGACGATGACCTTGCTGTCCTTGTTGAGGAAGATAGCCATGGCTGTTCTGTCCCTCGTCCCTTACTTCGCGGCCGCGAGCTCGGCGGCCTTGTCGGCCGCGCCGTCCATGGTGTCCACACGCTGCACGAGCGGGTGGTTGGCGTCGCTCAGGATCTTGCGACCCAGCTCCGCGTTGTTGCCGTCGAGGCGCACGACCAGCGGCTTCTCGACCTTCTCGCCCTTGGAGGCGAGCAGTTCCAGGGCCTGCACGATGCCGTTGGCGACCTCGTCGCACGCGGTGATGCCACCGAAGACGTTGACGAAGACGGACTTGACGTCCGAGTCGCCGAGGATGATCTCCAGGCCGTTCGCCATGACCTCGGCGGAGGCGCCGCCACCGATGTCGAGGAAGTTGGCGGGCTTCACGCCGCCGTGCGCCTCACCGGCGTACGCGACGACGTCGAGGGTGCTCATGACGAGACCCGCGCCGTTGCCGATGATGCCGACCTCGCCGTCGAGCTTGACGTAGTTGAGGTTCTTGGCCTTGGCGGCAGCCTCGAGCGGGTTGGCTGCGGCCTTGTCCTCAAGAGCCTCGTGGTCGGCCTGGCGGAAGTCGGCGTTCTCGTCGAGCGAGACCTTGCCGTCCAGGGCCAGAATGCGGCCGTCCTTGGTCTTCACCAGCGGGTTGACCTCGACGAGGAGCGCGTCCTCGGCGACGAAGGTGTCCCACAGGGTCACCATCGCCTCGGCGACACCCTCGGCCACCTCGGCCGGGAACTTCGCCTGGGCCACGATCTCGCGGGCCTTCTCGATGTTCACGCCCTCGACGGCGTTGACCGGGACCTTCGCGAGGGCCTCGGGGGTCTTCTCCGCGACCTCCTCGATGTCCATGCCACCCTGCACCGACGCCATGGCCAGGAAGGTGCGGTTGGTGCGGTCGAGGAGGTACGAGACGTAGTACTCCGCCTCGATCTCCGGAGACAGCTCGGCGATCATCACCTTGTGGACCGTGTGGCCCTTGATGTCCATGCCGAGGATGTCCGTCGCGCGAGCGACGGCCTCGTCCGGGTTCGCCGCCAGCTTCACGCCGCCGGCCTTGCCGCGGCCACCGACCTTCACCTGCGCCTTGACGACCGACTTGCCGCCCAGTCGCTCGGTGGCCTCGCGCGCCGCCTCAGGCGTGTCGATGACTTCACCGGCCAGCACCGGTACACCGTGCTTGGCGAAGAGGTCCCTCGCCTGGTACTCGAACAGGTCCACGCGCGTCCGTCCCTTATCCGTGATCTCGCTGCGATCTCGCTGCTTTGGTGTCAGCTGTCTGCATGGGCGTGCCGCGGAGGGCAACGTGACTGCGCTGTCACAAGGGAGGCGTAGGACGGAGTCCAATACGCGGCATGTCCGTCTCGCAGGTTATCGCCGCAGGACGTAGGTCCCTAAATCACAGATCACATTTGGGCGGTGATGACGGTCACAGATCGCGTGGTCACCGCGGCAAAACCCGCGGCCGCGGTGGTGGCCGGGCGGCCCCTGTGGCGTCGGAGGCCGCCTGTTTGCTCTGATTGCTCCCGCGACCGGGTCACCGTGGTTCCCACATGGTGTTCCCCCCTCCTTCTCCTTATGGTGTTCCCCCCTCCTTCTCCTCATGGTGTTCGCCTCCTTCCCCTCATGGTGTTCCCCTCCGTCCCGTCATGGTGTTCCGGTCATCACGTCCCGGTCGTCGTGTCCGGTAGAGGGAGCGGCCGCTTCTCGATCGCCGCGGCCATCACCTCGGGGAAGAGGTCCGGGGTGCAGGCGAAGGCCGGCGCGTCCAGGGCGGCCAGCGCGGCGGCGTGCTCGCGGTCGTACGCGGGCGTCCCCTCGTCGGAGAGCGCGAGCAGCGTCACGAACTGCACTCCGGACGCCTTCATCGCCGCGACCCGCTTCAGCATCTCGTCCCGTATGCCTCCTTCGTAGAGGTCGCTGATGAGGACGACGACCGTGTCGGCGGGGCGGCTGATCTGCGACTGGCAGTACGCGAGGGCGCGGTTGATGTCGGTGCCGCCGCCCAGCTGCGTGCCGAAGAGGACGTCGACCGGGTCGTCGAGCTGATCGGTGAGGTCGACGACGTTCGTGTCGAAGACGACGAGCCGGGTGTCGAGCGAGCGCATGGAACCGAGGACGGCGCCGAACACCGAGGCGTAGACCACGGACGCCGCCATCGAGCCGGACTGGTCGATGCAGAGGATGACGTCCTTCTTCACCGACCGGGACGCCCGCCCGTACCCGATGAGGCGCTCGGGGACGATCGTCCGGTGCTCCGGCAGGTAGTTCTTGAGGTTGACCGCGATCGTGCGGTTCCAGTCGATGTCGTGGTGGCGCGGTCTGCTGACGCGGGCGCTGCGGTCGAGGGCGCCGGTGAGCGTGGAGCGGGTCCGTGTCGCGAGCCGCTTCTCCAGGTCCTCGACGACCTTGCGCACGACGGCGCGCGCGGTCTCCTTGGTCGTCTCCGGCATGGCCTTGTTCAGCGACAGCAGCGTCCCCACCAGGTGCACGTCCGCCTCGACGGCCTCCAGCATCTCGGGCTCCAGGAGCAGCGCGGAGAGCCCTAGGCGGTCGATCGCGTCGCGCTGCATGACCTGGACGACGGACGAGGGGAAGTACGTACGGATGTCCCCGAGCCAACGCGCCACGGAGGGCGCCGACGCCCCGAGCCCTGCGGAGCGGTCCCGCCCCCGGCTGTCCTTCTCACCCCCTCCTCCGTAGAGCGCGGTCAGCGCCCCGTCCATCGCCGCGTCCCGCCCGGCGAGCGCGCAGCCCGTCCCGTCGGCGCTGTCGCCGCCCAGCACGAGCCGCCACCGCCGCAGCCGCTCCTCGGTCGAGCCGGTCATCCCGCCACCCCCACAAGCCCGTTGCCGCCTGTCCCCGTGCCGCCGGTCTGCATGCCACCGGTCTGCATTTTTTCGCCGGTCTCCATGCCACCGGTCCGCATTCCGCCGGTCCCGAACCCGCCGGTTCCGAACCCGCCGGTCCCGATCCCGGCGCCCGTCTCCGGCCGCGCCCCTGGTTCAGGCGCCGCCGGGAGGCCGAGCAGCAGGTGCACGACCGGCACGACGGCGTCCGCGCGCGCGGAGTCGATCTCCTCGGCGAAGCCGGGTACGCCGGCCGCCGCACCGCCGCCCGCGACGGCCCCGGCCGCGGGCCCGCGCCGCACCAGCTCGCCCAACGTCCGCCGCACTCCTGGTTCGTACGCCGAGAAGGTGCGCCGCAGCAGTGGCAGTACGTCGGTGAAGGCGCCGTCCGACACCCCGCACAGCCACGCGTCGACCAGGCCGAGCAGCCGCTCGTCGTGCACCAGCAGCATTCCGCCGCCGGTACCGCCCCCGACGAACCCCTCGATCCAGGCGGCCCCTTCGGCGGGTGCGCCACCCCGGGAGAGCGCAAGGCCCATGAGCCGGGCCACGTCCTCGTCCCCCAGCTCCCCGCCGTCCAGCAGCAGCCGCACAGCCCGCCCCCGTACCACCCCGGCGACCCCCTCCCGCCGGGCGAGCACGCGCAGCACGGAGATCCACCGGCTCCGCACACCCCGGGCCGCGGCGGTGCCGGACGTACCGGACGACGACGGAGACGGCGGAGACGGCGGAGACGGCGGAGACGGCGGCGTCAAATCCCCCAGCAGGCCCACCGCCTGGTGCACGGCGTCGACGTGCCCCCGCATCTCCAGGGCCGCCTCCGCGTCCAGCCCCGCGCAGGCGGGCGGCAGCCCCACGAAGATCCGCTCGGCGAGCCCGAGGGCCACTTCGCCGAGAGCCTCCGTACCGGTCCCGCGGACGTCCCCGTACCGGAGGGACCGCACGAGTGCGGGCAGGGCCTGCGCGAGGTGCCCGACATCCGTGTCCAGCGCCGCCCGGTCCGCGAGCACCCGCATCACCACGCGCGACGCGTCCGGCAGCTCCGCCAGCAGACACCGCTCGGCGAGCGCGGTGACAGCGGCGAGGGTCCCCGCCTCGACCGCGTCGGACGAGGCCTTGCCGGTGGCCGCCCCGAGAACCGTGGTCCCCCAGACCCCCGCCTCCGCGACCCGCACGGACAGCTCCGGCTCCCACCGCAGCCGCCAGGTCTCGCGGAAGGTCCCGGTGCTCCCCCGGGACACCACGGGCTCGCCCCAGCCGATGCCGAGCAGCCGCAGCCGGTGCAGGAGCCTGCTGCGCGCCGCGTCGGTCTCCTTGCGGAGGTCGAGCTCCAGGTCACGCTCAAGTGCCTCCGGTTTGAGGCGCAGCCTGCGCTGGAGCCGGGTGAGGTCGCGCTGCAGCGGGACCGCGGGCGCGGCCTCGGGCACCTCGCCCAGCACGTCCCCGACGACGAGCTTGTCGTGCACCAGGGCGAGCGGCACGTCGGAGCCCTCGCACATCACCGCCCGCACCGCGTCGGTCGTCTCGGTGAGCCCGGCCAGCGGCCGCCCCCGCATCGCGGCGAGCGTGTCGGCGAGCCGCACCGCTTCGATGACGTGCGCGGACGAGACGAGCCGGTCCTCGTCGCGCAGCAGCCCCGCGACCTTCGTCATCCAGCGTTCGAGGGGGCGGTCGGGGGCGGCGAACAGATGGCCGTACCACCCGGGGGAGGCGATCCCGGCGCCGTACCCGCTGGCGCGGGAGAGGCGGCGGTGGGTCCAGGGCACCCACGTCATCTCGGCCTTCACCTTGGGCAGCCCCTTGAGCAGCGCCCGGTCGGCGGCGACGGTGGTCTTCCGGCGCACCGCCGGAACGTGCCAGGCCCCGCACACGACGGCGACCCGCTCCGGCCCGAACTCCTTTGCCGCGGCCCGCGTCTGGAGCCTCATGTACGCCTCGCGCACCGGGTCACGGCCGTGCCCGCCGTCTCCGTAGGCCTCGCGCAGGGCTGCCATCGCCTCGCCCAGCGCATCGAACGGCGCGAACGCGTCGCCGGACGCTCCCCGGTGCTCGACGACGTCCTCCCACCAGCGCTCGGGGTCGTCGTACCCCGCGGTCCCCGCGAGGACGGCGACGGGGTCGATCCGCACGTCGCTCCCGGCGTCGGGGTGCTGCTCGCCGTCGTCCTCGGCGCGCAGGGCGAGCGAGTGTGCCGCCGGGAGGTCGATGAAGCGCACCGGCACCCGCTGCCCGAGGGCCCACCGGATGGCGACCCACTCCGGGGAGAACTCCGCGAGCGGCCAGAACGCCGAGCGGCCCGGCTCGTCCACCACGTGCGCGAGCAGCGCGACGGGGGGCCGCATCCCCTCGTCGGCGGCGAGCCCCACCAGCGCGTCCGCCTCCGGAGGGCCCTCGATGAGGACGACGGCGGGCCCCGCCTCGTCGAGTGCGGCCCGTACGGCACGCGCGGAGCCCGGCCCGTGGTGCCGCACGCCGAGCAGCAGCGGTTCCCGCGTGCGCGCACTTCCGCCCGTACCGGTACGCACACGCGTACTCGCGTCCACGGTCGCGGTTGCGGTTGCGGTTGCGGTTGCGGTTGCGTCCACGGTCACGCTCGCGTTCTCGCTCGTCATGCGCTCACCTCGCGGCACGCGCGGTAGAAGTCCTTCCAGCCGTCCCGCTCCCGCACGACCGTCTCCAGGTACTCCTGCCAGATCACGCGGTCCGCCGCCGGGTCGCGCACGACCGCGCCGAGGATGCCGGCCGCCACGTCTCCGGGGCGCAGCACGCCGTCCCCGAAGTGGGCAGCCAGCGCGAGGCCGTTGGTGACGACGGAGATGGCCTCAGCCGTGGACAGGGTGCCGCTGGGCGACTTCACCTTCGTACGGCCGTCCGCCGTGACGCCGTCGCGCAGTTCACGGAAGACGGTGACGACACGGCGTATCTCGTCGATGCCTTCCGGGCCCGTCGGCAGGTCGAGGGAGCGGCCGATCTGGTCGACGCGGCGCGAGACGATGTCGACCTCGGCTTCGGCGCTCTCGGGCAGCGGCAGGACGACGGTGTTGAAGCGGCGGCGCAGGGCGCTCGACAGGTCGTTGACCCCGCGGTCGCGGTCGTTGGCCGTGGCAATGAGGCTGAAGCCGCCGACGGCCTGCACCTCCTGCCCCAACTCCGGGATCGGCAGCGTCTTTTCCGACAGGATCGTGATCAGTGTGTCCTGCACGTCGGCCGGGATGCGGGTCAGCTCCTCGACGCGCGCCGTCATGCCCTCAGCCATCGCCCGCATGACGGGGCTGGGCACGAGCGCGTCGCGGCTGGGGCCGTGCGCGAGCAGCTGGGCGTAGTTCCAGCCGTACCGGATGGCCTCCTCCGGTGTGCCCGCCGTGCCCTGCACGAGCAGGGTCGAGTCGCCGCTGACCGCGGCGGCGAGGTGCTCGGACACCCAGGTCTTGGCGGTGCCCGGCACGCCGAGCAGCAGCAGGGCGCGGTCGGTGGCGAGCGTGGTGACGGCGACCTCGACGATGCGGCGCGGTCCCACGTACTTCGGGGTGATCACCGTGCCGTCGGGCAGGGTGCCGCCGAGCAGGTACGTCGCGACGGCCCACGGCGAGAGCTTCCACCGCCGCGGCCTCGGCCGGTCGTCCTGCGCGGCGAGCGCGGTCAGTTCGGCGGCGAAGGCGTCCTCGGCGTGCGGCCGCAGGACCTGCGCGCCGTCGGTGGAGCCGGGCGCGGAACCGGTTGCGGGCGCGAAACCGGTTGCGGGCGCGGGCCGACGCGCGGTCGCGGACGTCGTCGAGTCGACGGAAACGGTCATGGAGCGATCCCCCTCCAGCTCGTCCGGACGCATCTGGCCCGGAGATGTCTCCACCGTGCACCACGCCACTGACAATCGACCTTCGCACGGCTCTGACCTGCCCTGATACGCGGCGCGGCGCTGATTGTCAGTGGCGGCGCCTACCTTCGAGACATGACTCAGCAGGGGGTGCGCTGGACGGCGGATCAGGTGCTGGCACTGGCTCCTGACGCCCCGTCACGCAAGGCGGGAAGCAAACTCGGCGTCGCCGGCCCATGGTCGGAGGCGGGCAGTTCTGGCGAGGGGACGGTGTGGGGGCTGTGCAAGGGAAGTGGCAGCAAGCCGTATCAGACGGTCGTCGACATCGCGGACCCGGCGGGTCCTGCGTACAAGTGCAGTTGTCCGAGCCGCAAGTTCCCGTGCAAGCACGCGCTGGGGCTGCTGCTGGTCTGGGCGGGAGCGGACGGCACGGTTCCGGAGAACGGCGAGCCGCCGGCGTGGGCCGGGGAGTGGCTGGCCGCACGCCGCACGAGAGCGGAGACCAGGCGGAGCCCGGCCACCGAGCCCGCCGCCCCGGCTGACCCCGGGGCCGCGCGCAGAAGGGCGGAGAAGCGGGCCGAGCGGATCACCGCGGGGGCGACGGAGCTGGAGCAGCGCCTGTCCGACCTGCTCCGTAGCGGCACCGCGACGGCCGAGCAGGCGGGGTACGGCTTGTGGGAGGAGACGGCGGCCCGCATGGTCGACGCCCAGGCACCGGGCCTCGCCGCGCGAGTGCGGGAGCTGGGGGCGATACCCGCGTCCGGGCCCGGCTGGCCGGTGCGCCTCCTGGAGGAGTGCGCACTGCTCCACCTCCTCGACCAGGGCTGGCTCCACCGCGACCGGCTGCCGGACGAACTGGCGGCGACCGTCCGCTCCCGCATGGGCCTGCCCGCCCAGCCGGAGGGCCCACCGGTGCGCGACCGCTGGCTGGTCCTCGCGCAGTACGACACGGCGGACAGCCGGCTCACCACCCGCCGCATCTGGCTGTACGGCACGGAGTCCCGCCGCCCCGCACTCCTCCTCGCGTACGGAGCGGCGGGCCGCGCACCCGCCCTCGCCCTGCCCGTGGGCCTCGCCCTCGATGCCGAGGTGACCGCCTATCCGGGCGCGGGACAGCTGCGCGTGGACCTGGGCGAACAGTTCACGGCTCCGGTGCCCACCACGCACCGTCCGCCGGGCGTACGGACGGACGAGGCCGCCGCCCGCTACGGCGAGGCGCTGCGCGGCGACCCCTGGGTCGAGTCGTGGCCGGTGACCCTCGCCGACGTCGTACCGACCCGGGCCGAGGGGGCCCGGGCCTGGCAACTGGCCGACGTCGACGGCGGCTCCGCGCTGCCCCTGACGCCGTCCGCCGTGTCGAGTCCGGGCCTGTGGCGCATGGTCGCCGTCTCCGGAGGCGCACCGCTGACCGTGTTCGGTGAGTGCGGGCACGAGGGCTTCACCCCGCTGGCGGCCTGGCCGCAGGACTCAGGAGAGACGGTGCCGCTGTGCTGACCGACGGACAGCAGAAGGACGCACACCAGAAGAACGCACACCAGGAGGACAGACAGCGGGAGGGCGGACAGCGGGAGGACGGACAGCGGGAGAACACACACCAGGAGACGGACATGCCCACCGCACCCCCCGCCCCCGACACCCGCCCCTCGTGGGACGACCTGGTCACCACGGCGCTGCTCGGCACCGACCGGCGCACGCTCCCGCCCGTCCTGCGGGCACCCGGCAAGGGGGCACCGGCCGCCCTCCTGGACGCGGCGGCGGTGCAGACGGTGCGCCGCAGGGCGGGGCTGCGCCCGGCCCCGGCCGCCGCCCTGCCCGAACCGGCGGCGGACGATCCCCGCCCCCCGCTGCCGCCCGCGGCCGGGCGCAGGCTCGCGACGCTCCTCACCGACCAGCCCGGAACCGGCAGCGGCGGACGCCGGGGTGCGGCACCGGACCTGATGGAGCTCCTGCCCCAGTGGCTGGCCATGGCCAACTCCCGGGGGTACGGAGCGCCCCCCGAGCTGCTGCCCGCCCTTCTGAACGCGGCGCGCGGTCGCACGGACCTGCGCCCCCAAGCCCTCGCCTTCGCCGGTCCGAGGGCCCTGTGGCTGGCCCGCCTGAACCCCGACTGGAAGTTCGCGCTCCGCTCCACCCCGGGCGGCGGCCTCGCGCTTCCTGCCACCGACGACGCCCCCGAGGTCCGAAAGCTCTGGGAGGAAGGCCTCTTCGCCGAGCGTGTCGCCCTCCTCACGGCGCTGCGCGCACAGGACGCTCGCACCGCCCGTGACCTGCTCGTATCCACCTGGCCGACGGAGCGGGCGGAGGACCGCCTGATGTTCCTCGACTCGCTGCGCACCGGCCTGACCGCCGAGGACGAGCCGTTCCTGGAGCAGGCCCTCAGCGACCGCAGCCGCAACGTCCGCTCCACAGCGGCCGAGCTGCTGTCCGCCCTCCCCGAATCCGCCCTGGCCGGCCGGATGTCGGCGCGCGCGGCCTCCTGCGTGGCCGTCGACCACACCTCGCACACGCCGACGCTCACTGTCGAGGCCCCGCACGAGTGCGACGCGGGCATGGAACGGGACGGCGTCGCCCCGAAGCCCCCCGCCGGCCGGGGCGAACGCTCCTGGTGGCTCGGCCAGTTGGTGGAGGCGGCCCCGCTCGCCACCTGGCAGCCCCGCCTCGGCAACCGCACCCCGGCCGAGATCGTGGCGCTCCCCGTGGCCGACGACTGGCGGAGCGAGCTGCACGCGGCGTGGTGCCGTGCGGCCGTACGGCAGCGTGACGCGGTCTGGTCCAGGGCGCTGCTCGGCACCCCCGCGGCACCCGACGCGGCGGGCCCCGGCGCCGTCTCCCTGGCGGAGCGCGCCAAACTGCTCGCTTCGCTGCCCGCCGCCGAACGGGCGGACTGGGTGGCCGGTTTCATCGCGGCGCACGGCCTGTCCGAGGCGTTCCAACTGCTCGGCGTCTGCGCGGTGCCGTGGGCGGAGCCGCTGGGCCGGGCGGTGGTGGACTCTCTGAACATCGCGCGGGACGCGGGCAGTTACCCCTGGAGCTTCAGCGGAGTGATGGGCCTCGCGGAACGCTGTCTGGACCCGGCGGAGGCGGTCCGCCTGGAGGCGCTCACCGCGATACCCGACGAACCGGAGGACGCGTCACCCGGTGCGGGCGGCTACTGGTCGGAAGCGTTCCAGCGCCTGGTGACGACGCTCCGCCTGCGCGCGGCGATCCGCGACGAGCTCTGCCCGCCGAGGTGAGCACCGCCGCCGGACCGGCCTGTCGAAGCGCGAGGTCCGCGCCGGGCGTCAACGTGCGCGCAGCCGGTCCATCGCCGCCCGGCTCCCGTCGTCCGCGGGGCGGCAGATCATCAGCCGCTGGTCCGGGTCCTGAAGGGGCGTGAGCACCTCGAAGTGCACGGCGATGACACCGGCGTCGGGGTGCCGCAGCACCTTGTGGCCACGGCCGTTGCCCCTGACGTCCCGCTCCGCCCACAGGCGCGCGAAGTCCTCGTCACGGGCGATGAACTCGGTGATGAGTTCGCTCAGCGTCCGGTCCTCCGGATGCGCGGCCCACGCCGCGCGCAGGTGGGCGACCCCTTCCCGTACGACGCGTGCGCGGTCGACGTAGAGCTGGCGTATCTCCGGGTGGATCAGGCACAGCCACATCGCGTTGCGCTGCCGCGGCGGCAAGGCTTCGAAGTCCAGGAGCAGCCGTGCCATCGCGTCGTTCCAGGCCAGGATGTCGTAGCGGTGGTTCATCAGTACGGCGGGCAGCGGCGAGAGGTCGGCGACCAGCCCGGCCAGCGGGGGCGCCGCGGTGGTGGAGGGCTTGTCGGCGCCGCGGGGGCGCTGCCGGGTCAGACCGAAGAGGTAGGCGCGTTCGTCAGGGGCCAGTCGCAGCGCCCTGGCCAGCGCCTCCACCACGTCCGCCGAGGGCCGCAGCCCGCGGGCCTGTTCCAGCCGCACGACGTAGTCGACGCTGATCCCGGCCAGTTCGGCGACCTCTTCGCGACGCAGTCCAGGCGTCCGCCGGGAGTGCCGGCGCGAGGGCAGGCCGAGTGCGTGCGGGTCCAGACTCTCGCGACGGGACCGCAGGAACGCGGCCAACTCCTGAGTCGCGTCCAGGGCGTGGGTCGTCATGCCGGGCCCAACAGCCAGGGTAGGAGCGGTGTTCCCAGGATCCGCTCTCCCTTACCTCCGGCCCTCGGCGGTCACAGGCTTGTTCTCGACGGCGCCCCACGGCGCTCGACGACGGATGACAAGCACAGGAGGACATGATGTCGCTCACCCTCGACAGCTACCGGCTCCTCGGCCGCTCCGGACTGCGGGTCTCACCGCTGGCCCTGGGCGCGGCGACCTTCGGCACCGAATGGGGCTGGGGCGCCGAACAGGAGGAGGCACGCAAGCTGTTCGATCTCTACGTGGAGCGCGGCGGTAACTTCATCGACACCGCCAACACCTACACCGACGGCAGTTCCGAACGCCTCCTTGGCGCGTTCGCCCGCGAGCACCGCGAGAGCCTGGTGCTGGCGACGAAGTACTCGACACTGCGCCGCCCCGGCGACCCGAACTCCGGGGGCGCTCACCGCAAGAGCCTGTTCGCGTCGGTGGAGGCCAGCCTGCGACAGCTGGACACGGACTACATCGATCTTCTCTACCTGCACGTATGGGACTTCACGACACCGGTCGATGAGATCCTGCGCGGTCTGGACGACCTGGTCCGGCAGGGCAAGGTCCTGTACGTGGCGATCTCCAACGCCCCGGCCTGGCAGGTGTCGCGCATGCAGGCGATCGCGGACCTGCGCGGCTGGTCGCCGTTGGTCGCGCTGCAGATCGAGTACAACCTGATCGAGCGCGCCGGGGAACGCGATCTGATCCCCATGGCACGCGAGCTGGGGCTGGGAGTGGTCCCGTATTCACCGCTGGCCGGCGGGGTGCTCACCGGCAAGTACACCCGCGACGACCTGACGGGGACGGGCGCCGTACCCGGCGTACCCGGCGAGAGCGCCCGCAAGAGCTTCAACCTCGCCCTCGGCACGCTCACCGAGCGCAACCTCGCCGTCGCCGATGCCGTGAAGGAGGTCGCCAGGGAGCTGGGCCGCTCGCCCGCCCAGATCGGGCTTGCCTGGACCCTGTCGAACCCGGCCGTGACGGCACCGGTCATCGGCGCCCGTACCCCCGCTCAACTGGAGGACAACCTGGGCGCCCTGGAGGTCGACTTCACCGCCTCCCACCTGGCCCGCCTCGACGAGGTGGGCGCGATCGGGCTCGGCTATCCGCACGACCTGCTCGCCGGTGACCACATGCGCAAGGTGACGGCGGGCGACCTGAAGATCGAGACCCGCCACTGAGCCACTGCCGGCCGACCACTTGAGCCACTGATCGCTGACCGCTTGAGCCACTGACAGCTGACCGCTTGAGCCACTGACCGCTGACGCCGATCGAGCCCCGAGGGGGCAGCGCAACCGCCGCCCCGGGGCGGGCATCGGCACACCTGCACCGTTGGTCGCGGCCAACGGCCTGGAGGCGTACCCCGCTCAAGACGCCGGTCACGAGCAGACCCGGCGACTCAGGCCCCCGCGCTCCCGGCGCCCTCCCGTACGTTCCCCCGTACCCACTCCACGATCGACGCGGTCGTCGCGCCCGGGGTGAAGATCGCAGCGACACCCTTCTCCTTGAGCGGCGCGATGTCCGCCTCAGGGATGATGCCGCCGCCGAAGACCTTGATGTCCTCCGCGTCCCGCTCCTTCAACAGCTCCAACACCCGCGCGAACAGGGTGTTGTGCGCACCGGACAGGATGGAGAGGCCGATCGCGTCGGCGTCCTCCTGGATCGCGGTGTCGACCACCTGCTCGGGCGTCTGGTGCAGGCCGGTGTAGATGACCTCCATACCGGCGTCACGCAGCGCCCGCGCGATCACTTTGGCCCCGCGATCGTGCCCGTCGAGCCCCGGCTTGGCGACCACCACGCGGATCGGCCCGGCTGCCACACCCATCACTGCCTCCATGTACCGATATCCGTTCCGGCGACCGACAACAGTCTGTCCCGGCACAGATACCCCGCACCGCACCGGCCGGGGAAGTGAACGAACGTTATCCCCAGCATCGCGCAAGCGGCAGTTTCACGGTGGAGAGCGAGGGGGAAATCACACGGAGGGACACGTTCGCTGCGCGCCATCCGCTACCCAGGGGCTCACGCTCCGCATCCGGACCAGGCGCGAGGGGAGCCACATCGAGATCGCCGGACCACCGCGCCGGCAGCCGCACGGCGTGGTGACACCGCACATCGGCGAGGCAACGGGGGCACGGAGCCACCACTCCACGGGGGCCCATATCGCCATCGCGCAGCCGACTCCTCGACCATGACTCCCCCTAGGGCACACGGGGGACAGAGCCGTCCTTCCGTGCGCCGTCGGGAGGTCGACGATGCCGGTCACAGGGGCCCGCCCCTTTCGTCCGTTCAGCGCGCTGCTGCCGAGAATCCTCGGCCGCGGGCCACTCCGGACGCTCCCACTCCCGCTCCCACTCCCGCTCCCGAGAATTCCCCTCTCGGGGTTACCCCTCAGGGGGATACCCCTCGCCGCGCTCCCGGCACTTCGCCTGCCGAGCCTGCCCACCCTGCCCGCCCTGCCGCCGAAGGTCGCCGGTCTCTCCGTGGCCCTCCTGAAAGCGACGGCCCTGGAGCTGACGATCCTCACGGGCCATCTCCTCCTCTATCCCTCCGGCATCACCCAGGAACGCCGGGCGGCCCCGCTGCAGCCGCCCCCGGACGCCCCGCGCCTGCCACCGGACAGCAGGCCACCGGTGCTCCTCCTGCACGGCTTCATCGACAACCGCTCCGTCTTCGTCCTGCTCCGCCGCGCGCTGTCGCAGCACGGTGGCCGCTGCGTGGAGTCCCTCAACTACTCCCCCCTCACGTGCGACATCCGCGTCGCCGCCGAGCTGCTCGGCCGCCACATCGAAGAAATCTGCGAACGCACGGGACACGACCGGATCGACATCGTCGGGCACAGCCTCGGCGGCCTGATCGCCCGCTACTACGCGCAGCGGCTCGGCGGCGACGCACGCGTCCGCACCCTGGTCACGCTCGGCACACCGCACTCCGGCACCCGCGTCGTGCCGCTCGCGGACGCACACCCGATCGTCCGGCAGATGCGGCCGGGTTCCGACGTGATCGAGGAGCTGAGGGAACCGGCAGCGGGCTGCCGTACGCAGTTCGTGAGTTTCTGGAGCGACCTGGACCAGATCATGGATCCGCTCGAATCGGCCTGCGTCGACCACCCCGACCTGACCGCGCAGAACGTCCGCGTGACCGGCATCGGTCACCTCGCGCTTCCGGTGCATCCCGCGGTCGCGACCGGCATCCGCCAGGCCCTCGATCTGGCGCACCCGGGGGCCGACGCACGGAGCGCGCCGGGCGGCCTCACGGTCGCCTGACCCGCAGTTTCATCGAACGACCGTCGAACGCAAGGCCAAGGCTGTGCCCACAGTCCGCCGAAAGACGGCCGAATGCCCGTTTCCTGAAACCGCGAAACCTGCCGAAGATTGTCGCGCCCGTATACCGCCGGGTACAGTCACCGCACTGCTCTGCCCCTGCTGCCGAGGCGAAAGAGAAGTTGGTGAACGACCGTCACCCGTCGGGGAGCTCGACTCCCCCGTCCTCGGCTCCCGGCGCCGACCACGCGCACTACGCGCCGTACGACCCACAGAGCGCCCAGCACGGCGGCTACGGCTACGACCCCTACTCCACCGGCGCCTACGACACCGGTACCTTCGCCGTCGACCCCCTCTTCGGCGACATGCCGGGCGGCGGTCACGACACGGGACAGTGGGCGACCACCACGGGGTCCCAGCAGACGCTCACCCACGACGCGTACGCCGCGCAGTACTACGCCGCCACGTACGACGCCGACAGCTACGACACCTCGATGTGGTCGACGGGCGGCCACCAGCAGCTCATCGACATCCCCGCGCAGCCGGGCCCCGACTCCACGGGCCAGTGGGACACCGCCGCCTGGGACCAGGCACCGCGGACCGGCCAGTGGGACACGCAGACCTTCGACACCGGCGCGTACGACGCCACGGCGTGGAACTCCGCGGGCGAGACGCACAACGCGCCCCCCGCCTACGAGATCTCCCCGGACTCCGCGTACGAGACCGACGCCCCGTACGAGAACGGCGCCCCGTACGAGAACGGCGCCGGATCCGGAACCGACACCGCGAGAACAGACACCGCGCGAACCGACACCGCGAGCGCCGCTCCCGACGCGGCCGCGGAGACTACGGCCCCCTCCCGCCGCGCCTCCCGGGGCAAGGGCGGCAGTGGCTCCGGCGGAGGCGGGAACGGTTCGCGGACCCGCCGCCGCACCCCCGCCAAACGCTCCGCGTTCCTCACGGTCGCGGTGCCCTCGGCCTGCGTGATGGGCGTGGCCGGCGTCGCCGCCGCCTCCGTGGGCGACTTCGGCGGGGACGACACCAAGGACACGACGGCTTCCGCCCCGGACCCCACGTCCGTGCAGCCCTCCGCCGCCAACAACAAGCTGGACACCCAGCTGGCGAACCTCTCCGCGGACGCGGGCGACTTCGCCGACCGCGCGAGCCGCACCCAGGAGCGCATCGACCTCAAGGCCCAGAAGGTGGCCGCCGAGAAGAAGGCGGCCGCCGAGGCCGCGCGCAAGGAGCGGCTGCGCCCCAAGTTCGCGCTGCCGGTGAAGCAGCACGGCCTGAGCGCGTACTACGGACAGGCCGGCGTCAACTGGATGTCCGCGCACTCCGGCATCGACTTCCCGGTGTCGTACGGCACGGAGGTCCTGGCCGCGACCGACGGCACCGTGTCGACGAAGTGGAACAGCGCCTACGGCAACATGGCGATCGTGACCGCCAAGGACGGCACGGAGACGTGGTACTGCCACCTCTCCACGCACAAGATCTCCAGCGGCCCCGTGAAGGCAGGCGAGCCCATCGCCTTCTCCGGGAACTCCGGCAACTCGACCGGCCCGCACCTGCACTTCGAGGTGCGCCCCGGCGGCGGCTCGGCGATCGACCCGCTGCCGTGGCTGCGCAGCCACGACCTCGACCCGACGTAACTCCGGCCGCCGCCCTGGGCGTTACAGCTTCTCGACCGGCGCGTACCGCAGCAGCAGGCGCTTGGGCTTGGGCTCTCCGAAGTCCACCGTCGCCTCGGCGTTCGCCCCCGTACCCTTCACGCCGACCACCGTACCGAGACCGAACTGGTCGTGGGTGACCCGGTCGCCGACGGCCAGCGAGACCACCGGCTTCTCCGAGGCGCGGCGCGTGGCGAAGCCCTGTGCGCCGCCGGCACGCGAGCGCGAGGACGACAGCGACGAGGCGATGCCCCCGGCCGGTCCCGATCCTCCGGAGCCGGACGACGCCGGTGCGCCGACGGAGCCCGTCCGCTTCCAGTCCAGATGGGCGTCCGGGATCTCCTCGAGGAAGCGCGAGGGCGGGTTGTACGACGGCTGGCCCCAGGCGCTGCGCATGGAGGACCGTGTCAGGTAGAGCCGTTCACGCGCGCGCGTGATGCCCACGTACGCGAGACGGCGCTCCTCCTCCAGCTCCTTGACCTGGCCGAGGGAGCGCATGTGCGGGAAGACGCCGTCCTCCATGCCGGTCAGGAACACCACCGGGAACTCAAGCCCCTTGGCGGTGTGGAGGGTCATCAAGGTGATGACTCCGGAGTCGTCGTCCTCGTCGGGGATCTGGTCGGAGTCGGCGACCAGGGCGACCCGCTCCAGGAAGTCGGAGAGCGTACCGGCCGGGGCACCGCCCTCGCCCTCGCCTTCGCCTTCCTCGCCGCCCGTGACACCCTCGGCCTGGCCGTCGCCCTGCGCCTGGCTGTTCTCCTGCTCGAACTCCAGGGCCACGGCGGCGAGTTCCTGAAGGTTCTCGATGCGCGTCTCGTCCTGGGGGTCGGTCGAGGCCTGCAGCTCGGCGAGGTAGCCGGTGCGTTCGAGCACGGCTTCCAGGACGACGGCCGGGCCCGCGCCGGACTCGACGACGGTCCGCAGCTCCTCCATGAGCGTGTTGAACCGCTTGACGGCGTTGGCCGACCGGGCCGCCATCCCGTAGGCCTCGTCGACGCGGCGCAGGGCCTGCGGGAAGGAGATCTTCTCGCGCTGCGAGAGCGCGTCGATCATCGCTTCCGCGCGGTCGCCGATGCCCCTCTTGGGGACGTTGAGAATGCGGCGCAGCGGGACGGCGTCCTCGGGGTTGGCGAGGACGCGCAGGTACGCGAGGACGTCGCGGACCTCCTTGCGCTCGTAGAAGCGGACGCCGCCGACGACCTTGTAGGGCAGGCCGACGCGGATGAAGATCTCTTCGAAGACACGGGACTGGGCGTTCGTCCGGTAGAAGATCGCCACGTCGCCGGCCTTGGCGTCGCCCGCGTCGGTGAGGCGGTCGATCTCGTCGGCGACGAACTGCGCCTCGTCGTGCTCGGTGTCCGCGACGTACCCGGTGATGCGCGCGCCCGCGCCCTGGTTGGTCCAGAGGTTCTTCGGGCGGCGGCTTTCGTTGCGCTCGATGACCGCGTTGGCGGCGGTCAGGATCGTCTGTGTGGAGCGGTAGTTCTGCTCCAGGAGGATCGTCGTCGCGTCGGTGTAGTCCTCCTCGAACTGGAGGATGTTACGGATCGTGGCGCCGCGGAACGCGTAGATCGACTGGTCCGCGTCACCCACCACACACAGCTCGGCGGGGTCGTCGTCCTCGCCTCCGGAGGGGCCGACCAGCTCGCGCACGAGTGCGTACTGGGCGTGGTTGGTGTCCTGGTACTCGTCGACCATGACGTGCCGGAAGCGGCGCCTGTAGTGCTCGGCTACGTCCGGGAAGGCACGAAGGAGGTGGACCGTCGTCATGATCAGGTCGTCGAAGTCCATCGCGTTCGCCTCGCGGAGGCGCGACTGGTACATGGCGTAGGCCTGGGCGAGGGTCTTCTCGAAACCGTCGGCGGCCTGACCTGCGAAGTCCTCCTCGTCGATCAGCTCGTTCTTCAGGTTCGAGATCTTGGCGCTGAAGGACTTCGGCGGGAACTTCTTCGGGTCGAGGTCCAGGTCACGGCAGACCAGGGCCATCAGACGCTTGGAGTCCGCGGCGTCGTAGATCGAGAAGGAGGACGTGAAGCCCAGCTTCTTGTACTCGCGGCGCAGGATGCGGACGCAGGCGCTGTGGAACGTCGACACCCACATCGCGTTCGCCCGCGGGCCCACGAGCTGCTCCACGCGCTCCTTCATCTCGCCCGCGGCCTTGTTCGTGAAGGTGATCGCGAGGATCTGGCCGGGGTGCACACCACGCTCGGCGAGCAGGTGCGCGATGCGGTGGGTCAGCACACGGGTCTTGCCGGAGCCGGCGCCGGCGACGATGAGCAGGGGGGATCCGGCGTGCACCACGGCCGCGCGCTGGTTCTCGTTCAGCCCGTCGAGGAGCGTCGCCGGGTCGATGACCGGGCGGGGGGCACCGTCGCGGTAGTGCGAGTCCCGGGTCATGGGCGCGTCGAACTTCCCGTCGAACAGGTCGTCCGGAATGGGCTCCGGAGCGCTGTCCTCGGGCGGCGGCGGGGGTGCTTCGTCCGTGGCCCGGGAGGGCTGCAGGTCCGCCAGGAAGCTGTCATCAAAGAGGCTGCTCATCGCCTCCCGAGTCTAGGCGGCCCCACTGACAACCCGCTGCGGGTTCCGGTCACCTCGTGCCTGCCCACGCCCTGCGCGTGGACGCTCACGCTCCGCATCCAGGTGGCATGGCCGCGTCGAGGCCGCGAAAAGTCACGAAAATGTATCGGGCATATCGAACATCAACCTTCACAGGGACCACACGAGTTGGCTAGCGTGCTCGGCGGGCCGCTCGTCCCCCCACCGGCGAACCCGCCGGGAACGGGTGGCCTCCGCCGAGTCCGACATGTTCGGAGCCGGGGACCCACCGAGAACTTGGGGTGAATCGGTCCCGTACGAAGTACGGGACCGTAGGGCAACCTTCCGGACCACCCGCCCGAACCCGACAGCTAACCCGGTAGGCGGTCTACGGAAGGAGTCGCCTCCCTTGGCGTCGCACCGCAAGCCGCGGACCCGGACAGCCGGAATTCGCACCTCCCCCGCCATCGGCATCACGACAGCGGCCCTCACCTCCGTCGCCCTCCTGTCGCAGAGCGCACAGGCAGCGCCCTCCGCTCCTACGAAGCCCAGCCTCGAAGAGGTCCAGAAGAAGGTCGACGAGCTCTACCAGCAGGCCGGTGTGGCCACGCAGAAGTACAACGCGGCCAAGGAGCGCACCGACAAGCAGCGCAAGAAGGTCGACCGCCTGCTCGACGACGTGGCCGAGCGCACCGACGAGCTGAACGAGGCGCGCAAGGAGCTCGGCTCGTTCGCCGCCGCGCAGTACCGCACCGGCGCCGTCTCCGAGACGGCCACGATGCTGCTCGCCGACGACCCGCAGGGCTACTTCGACCAGAACCACCTCGCGGGCCGGCTGACCACGCGCCAGAAGAAGGCGGTCGACGCCTACACGACGCAGCAGGCGTCGGCGACCAAGCAGCGCGCGAAGGCCGCGAAGAGCCTGGAGAACCTGAGCGATTCGCGGGACGACCTCAGGACGAGCAAGCAGACCGTCCAGAAGAAGCTGGGCGACGCGCGCGAGGTCCTTTCACAGCTGACGGCGCAGGAGAAGGCACGGCTCGCGGAGATCGAGCGGAAGAAGAAGCAGGAGGCCAGGCGCAAGGCCGAGAAGCTGGCCCGCGAGCAGGCCGCCGAGGCGGCGCGCACGCGCAAGGCGGAGGAGGCGGCCCAGCGGGAGAAGGAGCGGGAGCAGGGGCAGGGCTCCGGGTCCGGCTCCGGTTCTGATGCGGGGTCCGGCTCGGGCTCGGGTTCCGGCTCGGGCTCGGGCTCGGGCTCGGGCTCGGGCTCGGGCTCGGGCTCCGGGAGCACGGACGGCGGCTACGCCACCAAGGCTGCGAAGGTCATCGCCTTCGCGCAGGCCCAGATCGGCAAGCCGTACGTCTGGGGCGCCACCGGCCCTGACTCGTACGACTGCTCAGGGCTCACCCAGGACGCGTGGAAGGCCGCCGAGATCTCCCTGCCGCGCACCACGTGGGACCAGGTGAAGGTCGGCACGACCGTGAAGACCGCCGACGCCAAACCGGGTGACCTGGTGTTCTTCTACGACGACATCAGCCACGTGGGGATCTACATCGGCAACGGCAAGATGATCCACGCCCCGAAGCCGGGCGCGAACGTCCGCGTCGAGTCGATCTACTACATGCCGATCCACAGCGTGGTGCGCCCCGCGTAACCGTCGCACCCCATGCACCACAGCTCAGAAGCACACCTCATGAAAGTGGCCCTCCACGCGCGCGTGGAGGGCCACTTTCATGTGGGTGGGGTCATCAGGTCCACAGCACCGCGATGAAGATGTTCGCGACGGTCAGCAGGCCGACCGCGCCGAACAGACCCTTGTCGACCTTCTTCTCGTCCCGCTTCACATAGACCAGCGCGAGAATCACGATCAGCAGGGCCAGCTTGATGCCGATCTTGAGGTTGTTGACCGTGTTGTCGTCCGCCTGGTTGAGGCCCACCAGGACCACACCCGTGACGAGCATGGTCAGCGAGCCGTGCAGCATCGCGGGATTGAAACGGGCCGTGCCCTGGCCCATCTGCTTCATCTGGGTCAGGAAACCGCCCAGGAGCGAGCCGATGCCGATGATGTGGAGGCCGACGAAGAGATGGATGAGTAGGTCCATGAGGCCGGAGCCTAGCCGGGGTGCCCACCCCTCCCGGCCACCGCCCCCTTACCACCACGCCCCGCCAGGCACATCGCAATCGAGCCATCGGTCACGGCTGTACGCGAAGCAGCCGCCACCCCGTGATCGACACGGTCGGAGCCGGTCGTCGGGACGCCCACTTCCGCCAGTTGCGCACAATCCGTCACCAACCCGTGACGGCCAGGTTTAGCGTCCTCCACCAGGTGACCGGCTCCCCAACGCCGCCCGATCCGGGGCGGCCGTCGGACACCACCACCGAAAGACCCGGCGGCGGCCTGTTCCCCCTGTGCGGGCCGCCGCCGGACACCTTAAGGAGCCCCTCTTCGTGGCAGCGCACCGCAAGCCCAGACAGCGCTCGCTCAGCGGCAGCACGGTCCGTACGGCCGCCACCCTCGCCCTCGCGGGAGCCGCGTCCACGACCGCCTTCGACGGCACGGGACACGCCGACCCACAGCTCGGTCCCGCCGAGGTGAAGTCCAGGGTCGACGCGCTCTACCGCGAGGCGGAGACGGCCACCGAGAAGTACAACGGCGCGAAGGAGAAGACCGAGAAGGCCGAAAAATCACTCGGCGAGCTGCGCGACGAGGCCGCCCGCAAGACGGAGAAGCTCAACTCCGCCCGCGACAGCCTGGGTTCGTACGCCGCCGCGCAGTACCGCGCGGGCGGCATCGACCCCTCTTTACAACTCATGCTCTCCTCCGACCCCGGGCAGTTCCTGGACCGCGCGGAGCGCGCCGACCGGGCCGGCGGCCGTCAGTCCGTGGCCCTGCGCGACGTGCGCGCGCAGCTCCGGGAGATGGACCAGCTGCGGGGCGCGGCCGCCGACCGCCTGGCCACGCTCCGCGCCCGCCAGTCGGAGCTGCGCAAACACAAGAAGACCGTCACCACGAAACTCGGCGAGGCCAAGCGGCTGCTGTCCCGGCTCACCGCCGATCAGCGCGCTGAACTCGCCGCCCCGGACGACGAGCGCGGCGTCCGCGGCGACCTCGGCGACCTCGGCGACCTCGGCGACCGCGCTGCCCGCTCAAGCGCCCGCGGCGCCCCTCCGGATGCCGCCAAGGCCCCCAACGCCCGTGCCGCGTCCGCCGTCTCCTACGCGTACAAAGCGCTCGGCAGCCCGTACGTCTGGGGCGCCACCGGGCCGGACGCCTTCGACTGCTCAGGGCTCACCCAGGCCGCGTACCGCTCCGCGGGCGTCTCCCTGCCGCGCACCACCTACGCCCAGATCGCCACGGGCAAACGGGTCTCCCGCTCCGAACTGCGCCCCGGCGACCTGGTGTTCTTCTACTCCGGCATCAGCCACGTCGGCCTCTACGTCGGCAACGGCCAGATGATCCACGCCCCCAACCCGAGCGCCCCGGTACGGCTCGCCCCGATCGACCAGATGCCGTTCGCGGGAGCCACCCGCGTGGCGTGACCCACCCGCGTGGCGCGAGCCGGTGCACCTCCCGCCCAAGATCCGCACCGCCAACCCACCGCTACCGTCTCGGCACCCCCCAGTAATGTCACGTGCATGCCTAGCCGTACGCTGCCACCGCCCCCGCCACCTGTATATCTGCGCACCTGGCCGGACCGTCGGACGCTGCTCGTCGACCGCGGCACGGCCCTCGTGGAGCTGCGGCGGCGGCACCTCGGGGTGGGCCGGCTCCTGTTGTTGTGGCTCTGCGGTCTCGGCGGCGTCATCGGCTGGACGCTGCTGGTCCAGCCGTTCCGGATGCTCGCGGACGAGGACGTCACGGGCTTCGTCCTGGGCCCGGTTCTCGCGATCCTCGGCCTGGCGATGCTGGCCCCCGCGGTGACCGGCGTCGTCCTCGGCATCCGCCACGACCGGCGCATCCATCAACTCACCGACGCCTGGCTCACCTTGGACAGCCACCCGGTGTCCGACGCCCGGCTGCGCTCCCCCGCCCTCAGCCTCCTCTGGCTGCTGTCGTCCCTCGCCGTGTGCGCGCTCGGCCTGTGGGTGTCCTTCGCGGTGGCCGCGCACGCCGAGCCCGGCCACGAGACGTACGCCGACGTCGTCCTCGGCATGGGCGTCGGCCTGATCATGTGGCTGACCGGCCTCCTCGGAGCCGCGAAGGCCGTCGGCCACTACCGGTGGGCGCTGCGGAACCTGAGCCCGGCGGTGCCCCCGGCCACCGCAGCCCATCGCTGACGCCCCGCCCGGCCGGTCAGACCAGGCGCCGCGCCGTCGCCCAGCGCGTCAGCTCATGGCGGTTGGACAGCTGCAGCTTCCGCAGCACCGCCGACACATGCGACTCGACGGTCTTCACGGAGATGAAGAGCTGCTTGGCGATCTCCTTGTACGCATACCCGCGCGCGATGAGCCGCAGGACCTCCCGCTCGCGCTGGGTAAGGCGGTCCAGATCCTCGTCGACCGGGGGCGCGTCGGTGGAGGCGAAGGCGTCCAGGACGAACCCGGCGAGGCGCGGCGAGAACACCGCGTCGCCGTCCTGCACACGGAAGACGGAGTCCACCAGGTCGGCGCCGGTGATGGTCTTGGTGACATAGCCGCGGGCGCCGCCCCGGATGACACCGATGACGTCCTCGGCGGCGTCGGAGACCGACAGCGCGAGGAAGCGCACCGGGTTCTCCGCGTCGGCCATCAACGGCGAGCAGCGGCGCAGGACTTCCACCCCGCCGCCGCCCGGGAGGTGCACATCCAGGAGGACGACCTCCGGTCGGGTGGCCGTGATGACCGTGACCGCCTGGTCGACGTCGGCGGCCTCGCCGACCACCTCGACGCCGGTGACGTCGGTCCGCCCGATCTCGGCCTGCACACCGGTGCGGAACATCCGGTGGTCGTCGACCAGGACGACTCGCGCACGACGCCCGTCCGCACCGCCGCCCTCGTCCGCCCCGGTCGGCTCCGTGGGCCCGTTCGCCCCGGTCGCGTCGCTCATGTCGTCGCCGTCCTCTCCATCTCCAGCTCGACTTCCGTACCGCCGCCCGGCACCGCGCGCAGCCGCGCCGTGCCACCGTTGCGCTGCATGCGGCCGATGATCGATTCTCGTACGCCCATGCGGTCGTCCGGCACGGAGTCCAGGTCGAAACCGGGACCGCGGTCCCGGACGGACACGAACACCGTCTCCCCCTCGACTTCGGCGAAGACCTGCACCGCGCCGCCCTCGCCACCGTACTTGGCGGCGTTCACCATCGCTTCCCTCGCGGCCTGCATCTGTGCGGTCAGCCGCTCGTCGAGCGGGCAGTCGCCGACCACGACGACCTCGATGGGGACGCCGTGCTTGTCCTCGACCTCGGCGGCGCTGCGGCGCACCGCCTCGGCGAGGGTGTCGGGCTCCTCGTCCTCGTCCTTGCCGGTGCCCTCCGGTTTGTAGAGCCAGGCCCGCAGGTCGCGCTCCTGGGCCCGGGCAAGGCGCCGCACCTCGCTCGCGCTCTCCGCGTTGCGCTGGATCAGGGTCAGCGTGTGCAGCACGGAGTCGTGCACGTGGGCGGCCACCTCGGCCCGCTCCTGGGCGCGGATCCGCATCAGCCGCTCCTCGGAGAGGTCCTGCATCATGCGGACGAGATAGGGGCCTGCGAGCAGCGCGACGCCGACGAGCACGGCGAGCGAGGCCTGCAGCACAGCGCCCAGGTGCGCGGCGGAGCCCTGCAGCACGAAGATGCCGGAGACTCCGGCGCCGACCAGGAGCACCCCGGCCGCAGAGCGGGCGAGTGTCAGGGTGCGCCTGCGGCGGCCGACGGCCATCCAGCGGGCCCTGCGGGCGTTGTCGGCCTGTCGCCAGACGAGGGCGACACCGGCGGCGACGAGCAGGGTCGGGACGACATACGCCTTGGTCGAACCGTCGAGGTCCACATTGCTGACGAAGACCATGGCGACGACGACCATCGCGAGGAGCGCGACGAGCTGCCCCTTGTCGGGCTTGCGGGCCACGAGTCTTCGGCGGCCGTCCGGCGCCGTCTCGGTCGTGACGGCCGCGGGCGGGCGCTCGGCGTCCACACCGCCCACGCCGAGCGGGACGAAGAACCAGAACGCCGCGTACAGCAGACCGCCGAGGCCGTCCGCCATGCACAGGCCGACGAAGATCAGCCGGACCCAGACCACGGGCAGTCCGAGGTGCCCGGCCAGACCGCGCGCGACGCCGCCCAGCCAACGGCCGTCACCGCTGCGGTAGAGCTTGCGCAGCGGTCGGACGTCGTCGAGGGGTGATGCAGCGGCTTCCGGCATGTCATCGATATTCACACGCGAGCGCGAGCGGGGGCATCAGGGTCGGCCCCCGAGACATCCCTGATCTCGGCCCCTGTGCCGGCCCTGTCAGGGGTACGGCCCGAGAAGCCTCAGGGGCGATATCAGGGTTCGTCCAGGGTCGTCCGGACTGCCGCGGCGGGCCCGCGGCCGTCACCATGGACACATGACAGATCAGCAGCCCGCCGAGACGGAGACCGAGGCCGCCCTCCGCGATGTCGTGCGCACCGCGTACGGCGAGCCGGGCGGACCCGCGGGCGGTCACGTGGGCAGCCACGCGGCGGGCGCGGCAGGCCCTCCCGCGGAAGATCGGAAGTTCCGCCGGGACCGCCGGCACAAGAAGATCGGCGGCGTGTGTGCCGGTCTCGGCCGGCACTGCGACATGGACCCGGTGATCTTCCGCATCGGCATCGCCGTGCTCGCGATAACGAGCGGCGTCGGCCTGGTGGTCTATGGCTTCGCCTGGCTCTTCGTGCCGTACGAGGACGCGGAGGAGAACGAGGCGCGCAGGCTCCTCTCCGGCCGGGTCGACGGACAGGCGCTGACCGCCGTGCTCTTCGCGCTCGTCGGCTGCGGCGTCTTCCTCACCCTGTTGCACAACGGCGGGGCGCTCACCTTCGCCGCCGTCCTCGCCCTGCTCCTCGCGGGGGCGGGGTACTGGTCACGGCAGCGCGACACCCACGACACCGATCCGGTGGCGGCCCAGGCCGCGGCGGACGCCCCGCCCGAGGCGAAGGCGCCGCCCGTCGCGGTGCACCCTTCGTGGTGGCGCGACCCGATCGTCAAGGACGGTACGCACGTCGGGATGTCGGGCTATTTCTGGGGCCCCGAGGGCCTGGACATCGGCTATGAGCCGATAGCGCACCGGGGCGTGCCCCGCAGGGCGACCGAGGCCGCTCCCGCGCCCAAGCCCCGCGGGCCACGCTGGATCGGCGGCCTGGTGTTCCTGGCCGCGCTGCTCGCGGGCGGCCTCGGCACGGGCCTGACCTGGGAGGGCCATCCGCTCGGCACGACGTTGCAGACAGGTCTCGCCTGCGCGCTCGCGGTGTTCGGCATCGGCATCGCGATCAGCGCCTTCGCCGGGCGCACCGGCGCGGGGTCGATCGTGCTGGCGGTGCTCACCGCCGGCCTGCTCGCCGGCGCGGCGGCCCTGCCGAAGAACATCACGACGCACTACTCCCGCACGGACTGGATACCGGCCACGACGACGGACGTCCGCCCCCGGTACGAGGTGGGCCTCGGCAGAGGCACCCTCGATCTCAGCAAGGTCGAGATCGGCAAGGGCAGGACACTGACCACCGGCGCCGAGCTCGGCGCGGGCGACCTCAGGGTGATCGTGCCGAAGGACGTCACGGTGCGACTGGACGCGGAAGTGGGCGTCGGCGACATCGTGTTGCCGGACGACAAGAGCGAGGACCTGGACATCGCTCCGGGCCGTGAGAAGAAGGTGACGCTGCGGCCGCCCTCGGGCAGCAAGGACGGCGGCACGATCGATCTGCGCCTCGAAGTCGGCGTCGGACAAGCGAAGGTGACCCGTGCTACGTCATGAATTCCACCCCGGCAAGCTGGTGGCAGGGCTCTCCCTGCTGGCGGTCGCCGTCGTATACGCGGGCGACGCGGGCGGTGCCTGGGACACACCGTGGTTCGTCGTGCTGCCGCTCGTGATGGCCGGTCTGTTCCTCGCGGGCGTGGCGGCGGCGGTCCATGGAATACGCCCGAGAGGCACGGCCCGCGCGGGCGGGCGGCCGCGGGACGCCAAGACGTCGCGGGACTAGGGACTGTTCTTCTTGCGGCGAGCGGCACGGAGCGCGTCGAGGGAGAAGACCGAGGCTCCGGCGAGCACCAGCGGCAGCCACGCCATCAGGTAGGCCAGGTCGTTGCCGTAGTAGTAGGGCTCCTCGTGCCAGCTCATCGTCAGCCAGAGGCTGAGCGAGACGAGGGCACCGCCGAGCGCGGCGACCCGGGCGAACAGCCCGATCAGTGTGCCAATGCCGACGGCCAGCTCGCCGAGGGCGATGGCGTAGCCGAATCCGACGGGGTTCTTGAGGGAGAGGTCGACGAGAGCGGGGATCGCGGAGATGTCGCGGACGCCCTCCATCGTGGCGCCGATTGAGCCGGAGCCGCTCGCCTGCATGAAGGCGCTGTCGGTGAGCTTGTCCAGGCCGGCGTAGATGAAGGTGACGCCCAGGAAGACCCGCAGAGGGAGCAGGGCGTAGCGGGTGGCGGTGTCGCGCCATTCGTCGCGCCTGAGGTGGCGGGTGTGGCCGATGTGGCTGTCCGTCCGTATGCCGTGCGCCATGGCACTCCGCCTCTCGCGTGGTCCCGTCTCTGACGATACGTACGAAGCGGGGCCGCTGCTCACCGACGTGCGGCGGTTTCCCAAAGATCGGTCCGGAAGCCACAGGGGGAGGCTTTTGTGTCAGCTGAAGCAGGTCAGGAGAGGCGCGCGGGGGCGGGTCCGCGCGGGTGGCTGCGCCGCGTGCTGCTCGGGGTTCCGCGCAGGTGGGGTGGCGGCCGGGACGGGAGGTCGGTGGGTCAGTCCGTGACGTCGATCGTGACGCGGTTGGACTCGACGCCCGCGGCCGTGACGACCTGGACCTCGACGTTGCCGGGCTCGACGTCGACCGGGACGGGCACGGTCAGCACCGCGTCGCTCGGATTGGCGAAGCCGCCGGGTACGGGTACGAGCGGTACGTGGACGTGTACTGCGCCGATGCGGACGACCGTGCGGGCGAGCCGGTCGGCCTCCCCGGCGCCCGGCGGGACGAAGCCCGCGCCGCGGATCTCAATGTCGTCGCCCGTGCGGATGGGGGCGTCGAGATCGCCGGCCTCCCGGGCGCGGACCACGGAGAGGATCACGGGACGGCCGCCTTCGGCGTACTTCCCCGCCAGATATGTCGCGGCCGAGACCAGCACGAGCACGGCGAGCCCCCACGGCAGGTCGGGCAGCTGCTCGGGCCGCCGGGCGAGGCGTACCGCGGCGAAGACCACGGCGACGGCACTGACCAGGACGTACTGCGTGTCGGTGAAACTGCCTCGGCCCGCGTCGTCGGTGAGCGGGTCGGCGGCCCGCGGACGGTCCGCGCGCACCTTCTGCAGGCGCTGGCCGAGCACCCGCAGGCCGACGATTCTGCGCACGAGGACGGTCACCGCGCACACCACGGCGAGGACGGTCAGCGTCCCGGCGGCTCGGGCGAGTTCGAGGCCCGCGACCAGCTCGTCGCGCTCCCGGTGCCCCGAGGCCGCGGCCAGTTCACCCGCGAGGACGAGCACCGCGAAGACGACGAGGAGCACCCAGCAGGCGGCCACGGTGCGCGAGGTGGAGAGCCGGTTGTCCTCGCCGAGCACCGGCGCCAGGACCCCGCCACGCGCCCGGTGCGCGTACGCAGCGACGGTCAGCAGCCCGCCCACGACCAGGGCCACCAGGAGCCCTGCCGTGCGTGCGGACGTCCAGCCGCCGCCGATCGCGGTGAGCGCCTGGACCAGGAGCAGGACGGCGAAGGCGACCCAGACGACGGCGAGTGTGCGCGTCCACAGGCGTCGCAGCCAGGCCTCACCCTCGGCCCTGCCGCGTTCGGCGACATCGCGTGCGGACTGCGTCAGTTCGTCCGACACCCACTGCCGGGAGGCGCCCGCCGAGTGTGCCACGGCCGCGGGGAGCCCCTCTCCGGCCGCGTATGCGTCACGCTTGGCGAGGAATACGGCCACGGCGCGCCGGTGCCCCTCGCGCGCCCCGTGCGGACAGCCGCCGCACGTGCAGCCGCCCCCGTGCGCGCCCTGCCTCGCCTCCTGCACCGCCACCGCGTACGCCGCCTTCCCCACCCTCGAAGCCCCTGGGGGCCCGCGCGAACTACCTTGCAGAGAAGGGGAATTGTGCCGTACTGAAGGGCGAACACATCCCCGGGGTCAGGTCAGTGGGGGTGAAAGGCCCGGCCCGGCGTTGACGTCCAGGTCAGGCCAGCAGATCCGGCTCGCTGCGGCTGATGTCCTGCCACAGCGACTGGTAGTTGATCCACGCCACCAGGTCGCTGCCGAGCTGCTCGCGCGTCTGCACCGCCTGCTTGTGGCCGATCATCACGGGCCGGCCCGCGGCCCGTGCGCTCAGCTGGACCTGGCAGGAGCGTTCCATGGAGATGAACCACCAGGCGGCGGCGTCGACGGAGTCCCCGACCGCGAGCAGGCCGTGGTTGCGCAGGATGACCGCCTTGTGGCCGCCGAGCGCGGACGCGATCCTGCGGCCCTCCTCGGCGTCCACGACGACGCCGGTGTAGCCGTCGTACAGCGCGTGGCTCTCATAGAAGGCGCAGGCCTCCTGGGTGATCGGGTCCAGGAGTTCGCCGAGCGTGGAGAGCGCGCGGCCGTGCAGCGAGTGGCAGTGCGCGACGGCGACCACATCGGGCCGCGCCAGATGAGCCTGGGCGTGGACGGTGAACGCGGCCTGGTTGACGTGGTGGCGCCCCTCGACCACCTGCCCCTCGGCGTTGGCGAGGACGAGGTCGCTGACGGTGACGTGCTTGAAGGGCATCCCGAAGGGGTTCACCCAGAAACAGTCTGTGTGCTCGGGGTCGCGCGCGGTGATGTGGCCGGAGACCCCGTCCTCGTACCCGAGCCTGCCGAAGACGCGCAGCGCGCCGGCGAGCCGCTCCTTGCGGTGCTGCCGCTCGTCGGCCACGGATTCGTGGACGGGCGGCATCGCGAACTGCAATCGCTCGACGGGTATCGGTGTGGGCGCCTGCATGTGTCCTCCATCTCTGGCCGTACGAGGCGGAAGGTACCGGTGGTGCGTGCAGGTGAACAGAGGGGCGCCGGCGAGGCCCGCGGCAAAGACGACAGAAGGTGTCGGGTATCGGCGCCAGACTCCATGTATGTCGTTCAACTGGGAAGCCTTCGCCGCAGCAGAGCCGGATCTCGCCCACACCGTCGAGCGGCGCTTCGCCGCGTTCACCCATCACGTCCTCGCGACGCTCCGCAAGGACGGCTCGCCGCGCACCACCGGGATCGAAGTCCGTTTCCTGAACGGCGAGTTGTGGCTCGGCATGATGCCGAACTCGTTCAAGGCGCTCGACCTGCGCCGCGACCCGCGCTTCGCGCTGCAGGCGAACCCGGGGCCGGGCACCGAGATGGCGGGGGGCGACGTCCGGATCGCGGGGCGCGCGATCGAGGTGCGGGACCGGGAGACCGTCGCGCTGTACGCGGAGGCGGTCGAGCCGCCGGACCCGGACGCGTTCCACCTCTTCCGCGTCGAGCTGACGGAGGTGGTCCGCACGTACATCGAGGACGGGAAGTACCTGGCGGTGCAGGTGTGGAAGCCGGGTACGGCGACGCGGGTCACCCGGCGGACCTGACCGGGCAAGCGGAACGGCGCCGCCCACTGGTCTGTGGACGGCGCCGTCTCAGGCGTGCGGGGAGGTCACTCCCACTCGATGGTCCCCGGCGGCTTCGACGTCACGTCGAGCACCACGCGGTTGACGTCGGCGACCTCGTTGGTGATGCGCGTCGAGATCTTCGCGAGGACGTCGTACGGCATGCGGGTCCAGTCGGCCGTCATGGCGTCCTCGGACGAGACGGGGCGCAGGACGATCGGGTGGCCGTAGGTGCGGCCGTCGCCCTGGACACCGACGCTGCGGACGTCGGCGAGCAGCACGACCGGGCACTGCCAGATCTCCCGGTCGAGACCGGCCGCCGTCAGCTCTTCGCGGGCGATGGCGTCGGCCTCGCGCAGCAGGTCGAGGCGGTCCTTGGTGACCTCCCCGACGATGCGGATGCCGAGACCGGGGCCGGGGAAGGGCTGACGCTGGACGATCTCGTCCGGCAGGCCGAGCTCGGCGCCGACCATCCGGACCTCGTCCTTGAACAGCTTGCGCAACGGCTCGATGAGCTGGAACTCGAGGTCCTCGGGGAGGCCGCCCACGTTGTGGTGGGACTTGATGTTCGCGGTGCCGGAGCCACCACCGGACTCGACCACGTCGGGGTAGAGGGTGCCCTGGACCAGGAACTCCACCGGCTGGTCGCCGGGGGCGTCGGCGATGATCTCCGCCTGGGCCTGCTCGAAGACGCGGATGAACTCGCGCCCGATGATCTTCCGCTTCTCCTCGGGGTCGGAGACCCCGGCGAGCGCGGCGAGGAACCGCTCCTGGGCGTCGACGACCTTCAGCTGCACGCCGGTCGCGGCGACGAAGTCCTTCTCGACCTGCTCGGTCTCGTCCTTGCGCATCAGGCCGTGGTCGACGTACACGCAGGTCAGCTGCGAGCCGATGGCCTTCTGGACGAGGGCGGCGGCGACGGCGGAGTCCACGCCGCCGGACAGACCGCAGATCGCACGCTTGGTGCCGACCTGCTCGCGGATCGCGGCGACCTGCTCGTCGATGACGTTGTCGGTCGTCCAGTTCGGCGTGAGGCCGGCGCCGCGGTAGAGGAAGTGCTCCAGGACCTGCTGGCCGTGCGTGGAGTGCATCACCTCGGGGTGGTACTGCACGCCGTACAGCTTCTTCTCGTCGTCCTCGAAGGCCGCGACCGGCACGACGTCCGTGGAGGCCGTGACCGTGAAGCCCTCGGGCGCCGCGCTGCACGCGTCGCCGTGCGACATCCACACGGACTGCTCGGTCGGGGTGCCCTCGAAGAGGGTGGACCCGGCCTTGGAGACGGCCAGCGGCGTGCGGCCGTACTCGCGCGCGCCGGTGTTGTCGACGGTGCCGCCGAGGGTCGTCGCCATCAGCTGGAAGCCGTAGCACATGCCGAAGACGGGGACACCGGCCTCGAAGAGCTGGCGGTCCACGGTCGGCGCATTCTCCGCGTACACCGACGAGGGGCCGCCGGACAGGATGATCGCCGCGGGCCTCTTGGCGAGCATCTCGGAGACGGGCATCGTGCTCGGCACGATCTCGCTGTAGACGCGGGCCTCACGGACGCGACGGGCGATGAGCTGGGCGTACTGCGCTCCGAAGTCGACGACCAGAACGGTGTCGGGAGCGGCGGCAGCGGGGGGCGCTGATGGCACGGCGGCGGCCTTCCGGCGTTGAGCGTGAGCGGTGCGTGAGCAGAGGCTCGTGCGTGAGCAGGGGGTCTGTATTTGTCGATTCTACCGGGCTCGGCAGGGCTCCCCTCGTCGTATCCGACAGGCCCCGCGCCGCGGGCACGCCGCCCGGACGGCCGTCTCAGCATCCGAGCCGTACGGGAACCCGGATTGACCCGCCACGCTCGCGTGGGGGCATACTGACCTCGTGACCAAGCACCTCAGCTTCCTCTTTACCTATGGCAACCGGCCTGCCGGCTGCCATGGTCGAGCTGCTTGATCCTCTGACAAGCGACTTACCGGGCGCCCCGGGCCGACAAGGCCCGGGGCGCTCTGTCGTACGCGGGCCTTGCCGCTCCGGTGCACCTCGGCCACCACGGACCACAAGGAGCCCCGCATGACCGCCACGACCGCCGCCGCCACCACCGCTACCACCACCGCCACCGCTGACAAGACCGGTGCCCGCACCCACGAGGCCGCCGTCGTCATCGAGGGCGCACGGGAGCGGATCGACACGCTCGACGACCGGATCATCGGCCTCGTCCAGGAACGGATGGCCGTCTCGGCCGTCATCCAGGAAGCGCGCATCGCGTCCGGCGGCCGCCGCGTGAACCTCTCCCGCGAGATGGAGATTCTCGGCCACTACAGCGACGCGCTCGGCAAGCCCGGCACGACGCTCGCGATGACGCTCCTCGAGCTGTGCCGGGGACGCGTCTGACCACCGCCGCGAGGCCCGCGGGAATCTGTAGGCCCGCGGGACTGTGGGCCTACGGGAGTCTGCGAGCCCGCGAGAGTCTGCGGGCCCGTGGGAATCTGTGAGCCCGTGGGAATCTGTGAGCCCGTGGGAATCTGTGAGCCCGTGGGGGTCTGGGGCCCGTGGGAAGCTGCGGAACTGAGTTCGGGTCCGTTCTCACCCGTACGGCGCGTGACCGGTTCCGGGCGAGCTTCGTTGGTCCCGGTGTCCGTGTCAGCCAGGGGCGGGCCCGCAAGAACCACGCGTGGCTCCGCTGGGGCGATGAGGCGTACGGACCGAGTCCGGGCGCCGTGGGACCTCGCTTCAGCGATGTGACCGGACGGCAGGGGACAGCAGCCCGGTCACCCAAGAGAACGGTCGGCTCCGGGGACGCCCGGGGCCGGCCGGCCTCCGTCCCGACACCCGCCCCCTCTCCCCTCCCTTCCCCTCCCTCTTCTCCCCGCCCCTCTCCTACAGGGGTGGCTGAAACAGTGTGGTCGAAACGGTTGCGCCGCCGACGACACATCCAGCACGATGCCCAGAAGGGCGGGCGCCCAGCCCCCCGCACAGCTTCATTGCCAGTGGTCGATACCACGTGAGCGCCCCCGGTGCGCCGGGTCGGCCACCGGCGGCTCGAACCAAGCGGCGCACTCCCCCCGGCGCCGTCCCGAGGCACCGACGCCTCCCTGACGTCGGTGCTGACAGCGAAGGGCCCCGCGGATCCGTCCCGCGGGGCCCTTCGCTGTGGGTTCCGCCCATCGTTGCGCCGCCGACCCGCCGCCGCCCCGCCACCGGCCCGCCACCGGCCCGCCGCCGGTCTCAGCCGGGGCCGACGTCTCCCCCTACAGGCTCTTCAGCTTGTCCACCTGCGCCTCGACGATCTTCTTCGGCACTCCGAACTTCTTCTGCTGGAGCAGGTTGATCGAGTAGAAGGCCGCGAGCGTCGAGCCGCTGCGGACGACAGTGAAGCTCATCGGCGTCTTCTGGCCCTCGAGGAGGCCCACGACCTTGTACGCGACGCTCTCGTCGCCCGCCTTCGGGGCGGGCAGGGCGGCGACGTCGCGGTACTTGGAGTCCGCGTGCTCGTAGGCGGTGCACTTCTTCGTGGCCGTCCGCAGGCCGTCCATGATCTTCTCGGCGTCGTCCTGCTCGTGCGCGAGCAGGGCGAGCGAGACGACGGTGGCGTCCAGTTCGTCGGCTCCGGTCAGGGTCCGCCCGACGCGGGACTTCGCCGCCGGCTGACTGGCGAACATGAACATGTCGGCGAACGGCTGACAGGCGGCCGGGTCCGCGGGCACGGTCTGGGACGGCATGTCCGCCGCGGACATCTTCTCGAACGTGTAGCCCTTGAGGTCACCCTTGGCGAGCACGGCCTTCTCCAGGTCGGCGGCGGACAGAGCGGACGCCTTCCGGCCGCCCGCCTTCCCGCCGTCCCGCTTCTGGTCGCCCGACTTCTCCCCGCCCGGCCTCTCGTCTTCCTTCGAAGCCGCCGCTCCCTGCACGGACTTGGCCGAACCCGACGACTTCTTGCCGTCATCGCCGTTGTCGCCTCCGCACGCTGCGGTCAGGCCCAGCGCGACCGTGACGGACGCGGCCACGACGGCCCGAGACACAGTTGACTTCACGTTTCCCACCTTCAGCTCACACCGCGCGGACGACGGTCCGCGCCGAGGCGCAATGAAAACGCCAAACACGCGGCTCTCACCAGCGGTTTCCGTAACGATCAGAAACCGCCGAAAAGGTTGTACGCGGCGTGTGTGAGTTAGGTCGTGAGCTTGGCTAGCTGGGCGTCAATAATCTTTTCGGCCACCTTCGGGTCCTCGTCCGCCGTGGGCGAGCGGAGGCCGTCCGTGCCGTCCTTCGCGGCCTCCCTGTCGTTCTGGACGCTCTCGGGGTCGTACAGGTTCGACGCGTCGAAGACCGCGAGCGTCGAGCCGCTGCGCACGACCGTGATGCTCTCGCGCGTCACGTAATCGCCCTTGCGGTGGGCGGCCTTGAACGAGATGGCCTCGTCGCCCTTGTCCGGTGCGGTCAGTGGTTCGAGGCCGACGTAACGGTCGTCGCCGATGCGGAACGTGGTGCACTGCTTCGACTTCGACGCCGCGCGCAGGTCGGCCACGGCGCGCTGGGCCCCGGCCTTGGTGTGGCCGGACAGGTCGACTCCGGTCGTGGTCGGTTCCTTGTCGTCGGCCGGGGTCAGAACGCGGCCGACGTGGTCCTTCGCCGTGCCCGGGGCGGCGCCGACGCCGAGCGCGACGGTCAGCGGGGCACACTCGGCGGGCGAGGGCTTCCCGGCGGGCGGTGCGGCGGGCCCGGCCTTGGACGCGTCCGGCTTGGCCGGCTCCTCGACGTCGTAGCCCTTGACGTCCCCCGCGGTGAGGGCCGCCCGCACCAGCGTCGAGGCGCCGGCGGGCCGCTTGGCCGGTTTCTTGCCGCCACCGCCACCGCCACCGCCGCCACCGCTGCCGCAGGCGGCGCTCGCCCCGAGTACGGCAACGACCGAGACGGCCACCACGGCCCGCGACACAGCTGACTTCACGTTCTGTTCCCCCGATCACCAAGAGCCCTGACCGCCGCGACCTACGACGGCTGCCATGACGTACGACGGAGGAAGATCAATTCTGGTTCCGCGGTGGTGCGAGGGGCTCGGTGACCCCTCTCACCAGCCCCACATCCAGAAGCGGAAGGGGCTGAGCATGACGATCGCGAGGGCCATGCAGCCGACGACGATCACCACGCTCCACACCCGGCGGCCGCGTTCGGACCGCCGGCCGCGGTGCGGTCCTGTCGGCGCGGCGCGCCACTCGTCGGGGCTCCAGCGGGCGGACTCGGCCGCACGCCTCGCGCGCCTGCGGCGGAACCGCCCTGCCTGCTCGACCTGTTGGCGCGCGGCCTCCTCGTCGAGCTGCCGCAGCCTTTCGGCCACCATGCGGGCCCGCGCGGACGGTTCCTTCGGCGCGGACGAGCGGATCTCCCGCTCGCTGTCGTTCTCGAATCTCTTCCACACCTCGTCGGGTATGGCCACGCTGTCCCCTCCCCTGGGTCTGCTTACGTGCGTGCTCTTGCCCTGTGAGCGGGGCAGTTCTACGGCACCACGTCACGGCGGCACAAGTGATGTGAGTCACGACACATAAGGGTTCTGTGAACGCGGGACAACCATTCACAGAGATCACGGGTCATGCATGCGTAACAACGGCCACACCCGTGTCCCCACCGCGGAGGCCGCCACCTCCGTGCTGCCGCCCGGGCAGCGCGCCGGACTTCTTGAGGTCTTCATGAAGCTTCGTCGTGCCATGGCTGCCGCGGCCGCTACGGCTGCCATAGCCCCGATCGCGCTGCTGTCGGCTCCGACCGCCTTCGCTACCGAGGGCACCACCCCGGCTCCGGCCGCCTCGGAGTCCGCAACGCCCACGCAGACCCCGCCCGCGACGCCTCCGGCGGACGCCACCCCGCCCGGCACGCCGAATCCGGGCACGACTCCCGCGCCGCCCGAGACGTCGGCGACGCCCGCGGTGAAGCCCGCGCCGACCAAGAAGTCGGGCGAGCTCCCCGAGGTCCCGGACGCGGAGGACCCCGCCGAGCCCGTGCCGGACGACTGCCCGGTCGACGAGGACGGCGTGGACGTCGACTCGGAGCTCGAGGTCGAGCTCGTCGACCTGCCCACGAAGATCGTCCCGGGCAGCGGATGGCACCGGTTCGAGCTCACCGTCGCCAACCCCACCTACGAGCCGCTCGGTGAGGTCAGGTGGACCACGTTCGTGAACAACTTCCCCGGCAACAAGGGCAAGAAGGACTGGCTGCGGACCTACGCCGAGCTGCAGTTCCTCGACCCCGAGACCGACGAGTGGACGACGATCGACAGCAAGCTGAATGACGGCCTCGCTTACGGCACCACGGAGCTCGACGCCGAGGACGAGGCCGTCATCAAGCTGCGGGTCAAGATCGGCGCCGGGGCTCCGCTCGGCAAGGGCTACGCGATCGGCATGGGCAAGTACGTCGACTCCGACGAGGACTGCGTACACAACTCGGACGCGTACCAGCAGCTCTGGATCGCCAAGGCGGACAGCGACAACGAGAATCCGGCCCCAGCCACGCCGAAGCCGTCGCCGACCTCGTCCAAGACGGCGCCGGCCGCGGTGAAGAAGCCGCAGGGCGGCGCCCAGGACGCCCCGGTCACCGACGGCAGCCTCGCCGAGACCGGCGCCGGCTCGATGCTGCCGACCGTCGGTCTCGTCGGCGGTGTCGCCGTCGTCGCCGGAGCGGGCGTGGTCTTCGCGGTGCGCCGCCGCAAGGCCGACTCCGCCGTCTGAGGCCGGACGGCGCCTGGCGCCGAACGCCGAACGCCGCCCATCGGCGGCACCTGATCACGCGGAAGGACCTGCGCTCGGAGGGGGGCGCAGGTCCTTACGTGTGTCCGGGGCTCCCTACATGAGGACATGAGGCCGGGGCCCGTCAGCTCTTGGGCGGCACCGTCGGCATCCCCAGGAACGGCAGCTTCAGCGCGCCGAAGGCGTCCGCCGGAACCGCCGGGGTCTTCGGCTCGACGGCCGCGAGCCGCACGTACGGCCCGCCCTGGGCCGGACGCTGGTCCTCGCCGCCCTTGTTGGGCCAGAACGACATCGCCCGTTCGGCCTGCGCGGTGATCGTCAGGGACGGGTTGACGCCCAGGTTCGCGGAGACCGCGGCGCCGTCGACGACGGAGATGCCGGGGTGGCCGTAGAGCCGGTGGTAGGGGTCGATGACGCCTGTCTCCGGCGAGTCGCCGATCGGGCAGCCGCCGAGGAAGTGCGCGGTCAGCGGGGTGCCCATGAGCTCGCCGATGTTCGAACCGGGGAAACCGTTGATCTCCTGGGAGAGGATCGTCGCCGCGCGGGTGGCCTCGGGGATCTGCTCGGGGTTGGGCGCGCCGTGGCCCTGCCGGGCGGTGAGCAGCCCCTTCCCCAGCCCCTTCTCCTTGCGGTACGTGGTCAGGGAGTTGTCGAGCGACTGCATGACGAGGCCGATGATGGTCCGCTCGGACCAGCGCCGGTTGGAGAGCGAGCGCACCGCGAGCAGCGGGTGGCGCGCCATGTTGCCGAGCCATCCCGCGACGCGGTCCTTGCCGCCCTTCACGCTGTACGGGACCTGGAGCAGCGTCATGCCGCCCATCGCGTTGGACTTCTTGCCGTAGCGGACGGGCTCGATGTGCGTGTTGGCGTCCGGATGGATCGACGAGGTGATCGCGACGCCCTGGGTGAAGTCGACCTTCTCGCCGCCGTGCCGCTTGCGGTAGCGGCGGTCGGTGGTCTGGGCGCCGACCAGGGCCTCGGAGTTGGTGCGGGTGAGGGTGCCGAGCCGCTGGGAGATCTGCGGGAGCAGGCCGGTGTCCCGCATGCGGTGCAGGAGGGTCTGGGTGCCGTACGTACCGGCGGCTATGACGACCTTGCGGGCCTTGAACGTCCGGCCGCTGCCCTTGCGCTTGTTGTCGGTGGGCAGGGTCGCGACGGCGAAGCCGCCCCGCGAGTCCTCGGTGACGGCGACGACCGACGTCATCGGGTGGACGACGGCGCCGGCCTTCTCCGCGAGGTACAGGTAGTTCTCGTTCAGGGTGTTCTTCGCGCCGTGCCGACAGCCGGTCATGCATTCGCCGCACTCCGTGCAGGCCTTGCGGGACGGGCCCGCGCCACCGAAGTAGGGGTCGGGAACTTCCGTGCCGGGCGCGGCCGTTGAATTACCGTCCGCATCTTTCTCGTCGCCGAAGAAGACACCGACGGGCGCCATGTGGAAGCTGTCGCCGACCCCCAGCTCCTGCGCGGTGGCCTTCAGGTGGACGTCCGAGGGCGTCATCGTCGGGTTGAGCCGCACCCCGAGCATGCGCTTGGCCTGCTCGTAGTAGGGGAGCAGCTCGTCCTGCCAGTCCGTGATGTCCTTCCACTGCGGGTCGTTGAAGAAGGGCGCGGGCGGTACGTAGAGGGTGTTGGCGTAGTTCAGCGAGCCGCCGCCGACCCCGGCGCCCGCGAGGACCATCACATTGCCGAGCAGGTGGATGCGCTGGATGCCGAACAGGCCGAGCGCGGGGGCCCAGAGGTAGTTCTTGAGGTCCCAGGAGTTCTTGGGCAGCGTCGCGCGCGTGAAGCGCCGGCCGGCCTCCAGGACGCCGACGCGGTAGCCCTTCTCCGTCAGGCGCAGTGCGGAGACGGCGCCGCCGAAGCCGGAGCCCACGACGATGACGTCGTAGTCGTACGTGACGTCGTCGCCCACCTGGTTCCGGGCAGAGCTCTCCTGTGACATTGACTCTCCTCGTTGAAAGACTCTGCGGGTGCGTCGTGGCTGGTCGCGCGGTTCCCCGCGCCCCTTCGGACGCTCCCTCGGGGCGTGGGCTAGCGCAGGCGGAACGCCTTCATGACCTTCAGGCTGGTGCTCATGAACGCCGCGTACTTCTCGTCGTCCAGACCGAAGGACGGCGCGAGCGGCATGATCCGCTGAGTGGCGACGGTCTGCGCCTCGGTGAACTTGAGGATGCCCTCGGAGCCGTGCCGGCGGCCGAGGCCGGAGTCCTTCATGCCGCCCATCGGGGACTGCACGCTGCCGTAGGCGGGCGCGAACCCTTCGTTGACGTTGACGGTGCCGGTGCGCAGGCGGGCGGCGACCTTGCGGCCGCGGCCGCCGTCCTTCGTCCAGACCGAGGAATTCAGGCCGTACGGCGTGGCGTTGGCGAGCTCGACCGCTTCGTTCTCGTCGGTGAAGCGGTAGAGGGAGACGACGGGGCCGAAGGTCTCCTCGGTGCAGACCGCCATCGGGGCCTCGACGTTGTCCAGGATGGTCGGTTCGAAGAAGTAGGGGCCGATGTCCGGGCGGGCGACGCCGCCCGCGACGAGCGTGGCGCCCTTGGCGACGGCCTCCTCGACGTGCCGGGTCACGGTCTCCAGCTGCCGCTCGCCGACGAGGGAGCCCATGTCGGCGCCGTACGCGAGGGACGTGCCGAGCCGCATCGCCTTCGTGCGCTCGGCGAAGCGCTCCACGAACCGGTCGGCGATGGACTCGTGCACGTACAGCCGCTCGATGGAGATGCACAGCTGGCCCGCGGACGAGAAGCAGGCGCGCACGGCGCCCGCGGCGGCCTTGTCCACGTCGGCGTCGTCCAGCACCAGCATGGCGTTCTTGCCGCCGAGTTCGAGGGAGACGCCGATCAGGCGGGCGGCGGCGCCCTGGGCGACCTCGCGGCCGGTGCGGGTGGAGCCGGTGAAGGAGACGTAGTCGGCGTGCTTGACGAGTTCGGGGCCGACGACCGGGCCCTCGCCGAGGACGACCTGGAAGACCTCGGACGGCAGGCCCGCCTCGATGATCAGGTCGCGGGCCCACAGGGCGGTGAGGCAGGTCTCCGTGTCGGGCTTCATCACGAGCGCGTTGCCCGCGACGAGGGCGGGCAGCGCGTCGCCGATGGACAGCTCGAACGGGTAGTTCCAGGGGGCTATCTGCCCGATGACGCCGCGCGGCTGGCGGTTCTCGGTGACCTTGGTGAGGACCGGGACGACGCCGGTGTGCCGCTTGGGGCTCAGGTACTTGGGGGCCTTGCGGCCGTAGTGCCGGGCGGCGACCGCGACGGCCTGGATCTCCTCGTGGGCGTGCAGGCGGGCCTTGCCCGTCTCCAGCTGGATCAGGTCGAGGACCTCGGCCTGGCGCTGGAGCACCAGGTCGTGGAAGCGCAGCAGGACGGCGGCGCGCTGCTTCACGGGGGTCCTGGCCCAGGCGACCTGGGCGGTGCGGGCGCGCTCGAAGGCGGTGGCCACGTCCTCGGGGGTGGACTCGGGCAGGTCGGCCAGCTTCTCGCCGGTGAGCGGCGTGTGGTTGGCCGTCCGTCCCGACCCGATGACGTCACGGGTGAGCTGGGCGATCAGCTCGGGCGTGACCACGTCGGCGGCGGTGCGCGCGCCTTCGGGGGCCGGGGCGGTCGGGTTCGTTCCGAGGGGCGCTGCGGTGGCCTGCGAGTCCGTCATGCTCGTGAGAGTAGGCCTACGTCAGGGATTTGGGTACCCATCGGTAATGGGCTTCACCGACCACTCACACGACGCCAGTGATTGCTGGCGACAAAGCCGCTGATCAGCGCGTTGTTGCGGGCCGCGCCCCTCGGCGCACGTTTTTGGACACCGTGCGGAACCCGGGCTCAGAGCTTGTCGGGCGCCAGCTCCGCGACCGCCGTCCTCGCGACCTCGCGGCCGCGGACCGTGAAGTCGCCCTTGCCCGGATAGCTGATGACCATCTTGTACATGTCACCGCTTTTGGTCCGGTAGTAGAAGGCCTTGAGCTCGCGGGGACGCGGGTTCTGACTGTCGGTCGTGGAGTACGTGACGGTGTTCTCCGCCGCCTTCTCCCCGCGGAACTTGGTCTCCTCCGGCGCGGTCCTGGGAGCGGGATCGGAGGCCATGCCCAGGTTGTAGTCGCCGGACTCCTTGAAGTCGGCGTCGTCGTCGTACATCTGCGCCGCCGCGGTCCCGGCGATCTCCCCGTCGTCCTCGGCCTTCTTGCTGAGGGCGAGGCTGATCGAGATGCTGCCGCTCGGGTCGGTGTAGGCGACCCAGTGCGCCTTGGCCGTCGAGTTGTCGTCCTCGGACTTCTCGTACCCCTTGGGCGCGGAGACGGTCGCCGCCAGCTCCTTCACGTCGTGCTTCTGCCAGCCCTCCGTGTCGTCCGAGCCCCCGAAGGGGTTCAGGGCCACCAGGACGCCCGCCGCCACCGCGACGACGACCACACCCGCGACGACGGCGAGCGCCTTGCGGCTCAGGAAGATCCCCTTGCCGCGGCCGCCGTCGCCGCCGTTCGTGACGGTGACGATCTGGGTGGGCGCAGGCTGCGGCGGCCGCGCCGCCTCCTCCAGGAGCGCGCGCACCTGCACCGCGTTCGGACGCTGGGCCGGGTCCTTGACCAGCAGCCGGTTGATCGCCTCCGCGAGCGGACCCGAGGCCGAAGCGGGCGCGGCGGGCGTCGCGTTGAGGACCGACTGGAGCGTCGCGGGGGTGTTGTTGCGCCGGAACGGCGAGACGCCCTCGGTCGCCGCGTACAGCACGACGCCCAGCGACCAGAGGTCGGAGGCCGGCCCCGGCCGCTGCCCGAGCACCCGCTCCGGAGCGATGAATTCCGGCGAGCCGACGAAGCCGCCCGTGTCCGTCAGGTTCGTCTCGCCCTCGATCTGGGCGATGCCGAAGTCGGTGAGGACGACGCGGTCGTGGCGGCCGAGCATCACGTTGTCCGGCTTCACGTCACGGTGCAGGATGCCCGCCTGGTGCGCGGCGTCCAGGGCGTTCAGGACGTCGAGGCCGATCCGCGCGGCCTCCCGGGCGCTCAGCGTGCCCTCCTGGAGGGCGGCGCCCAGGGAACGGCCCTGGACGAGCTCCATCACGATCCACGGCTGGCCGTCCTCCACCGCCACGTCGTGGACGTTGACCACGGCCGGGTGGTCGAGGCGGGCCGCGGCACGCGCCTCGCGGCGCATCCGCTCGAAGACGTTGGCCCGCTCGCGCTCGGGGAGGTGGTCGGGGATGCGCGGCTCCTTCACCGCGACCTCGCGGTCCACCGTCTCGTCCTTGGCGCGCCACACCGTGCCCATGCCGCCGTGGCCGAGCTTGGCGAGCAGCCGGTAGCGGCCCGCGATGCGCCGGCCCGCGCCCGGCTCGGCCCCGGCCGCCTGGTCCGGCACGGCCTGGGTGGGCCCGGGGGCGGACGGCTGCCGGGGCGGCTGTTCCTGGTGGGCGGGCTGCTGCGGCTGCGCCTGGTGGGCCGGTTGCTGCGGCTGCGCCTGGTGGGCCGGTTGCTGCGGCTGCGCGTACGGGTTGTCGGGGAGAGCCCCGGCACGGTGGCCCGACTGCCCCGGCACGCCGGGCTGTTGCGGTGGCTGAAGGCCGAAACTGGTGGGTTCGTACGGCCTGTAGGAGGCTCCCCCGTCATTACTCATGCCCCCATGACTACCTTGCCGGGTACCCCGTTTTCCAGCCAGGTCCGCTCCTTGTGACCGGGGTGATGCACGCGGCCCGCCCGCGTCCGGCGGACCCCAACGGCGTACGGACCTCAACGGCGTACGGACCTCGACGGCGTACGGACCTCAACGGCGTACGGACCTCAACGGCGTACGAACGTGTCGACCGCCGCGTCGAAGTACCGCCTGGCCTGCGCCGTGTCCCCGACCGGCGCCGACACCCAGACGTCGAACGTCCGGCCGCCCTCCGCCCAGCACAGGTCGAACGAGTGCCGGGCGCCCTCCTCCTCGCTGAAGCCGTCCCAGGTGAACTCCCACAGGGCGGCGGGCCTGCCGTTGCGCGTGGTCTCCGTGACGCGGCCGTCGCGGTAACCGGGGTTGGTCCGCGGCCCCGCGGCGTCGGCGCGGCGCTGCATGGCGAGCGGGCCGCCGCGCTCACCGGCCGACTCCCTGATGCCGATGCGGTAGGTGCCGCCGGACGAGACGTAGAAGACGCGGGGCCCGTCCACCTCGCGGCGGAAGCCCTCGGGGACGGCGAGCGCGAAGCCCTCGGGGTCCTTCGCGATGCGGTAGCCCTTGGGCGCCTGGGGCGAGGACGGCTTCGGCGAAGGGGACGTCACGGTGACCGTCGGCTCGGCCGTGACCTGCGACGCGGAGGAGGACGGGGGCGATGTGCCGCCGCCGTCAGCGTCCCTGCTCAGCAGGAGCGCCGCGGAGACGCCTGCGCCCGCGGTGGCGGCCACCAGCGCGGCGGCGATCAGGCCGGCCCGCCCGTGCCTGCCGTACGGCTTCACGGTCCCCGCCGGGGACAGGCCCGCGGGGAGCTCCCACAGGGTCGGCGGATGACCGCCCCGCCCCGGCCGCCCCGGCAGACCGGGCAGCACGGAGCCCGGTCTCTCCCGCGCCGGCGTCGGCATCCGCCCCGTCTCGACGTACGTCCGCAGCAGCGCGGCGGCCCCGGCCGCGTCGAGCCGGCGCTCCGGGTCGCGGTCGAGGAGGCCGAGCACCACGGGCAGCAGCGGCGCGGCGGCCAGCGGCGGGCGTATCTCGTCGTAGACGACCGCGTGCAGGACGCCACCGATCGAGTCGCGGCGGAACGGCGACTCACCGGCCAGCGCGGTGACCAGAAGCGCGCCGAGCGACCACAGGTCGGACTCGGGCCCGGTCCGCTCCCCCGCCATCCGCTCGGGCGCGGTGAACTCCGGCGACCCCACGAACGAGCCGACCTCCGTGAGCGTCGTCGCCCCGCTGAGCTGCGCGATCCCGAAGTCGGTGAGCACGACGCGGCCGGTCGCGCGCTCCATGAGCACGTTGGCGGGCTTGAGGTCGCGGTGCAGGATGCCCGCCTCGTGCGCGGTGCCAAGGGCGCCGAGCAGGTCGATGCCCATCTGCGCCACGGTGGCCGCGTCCAGCGGGCCGCTGGACGCGATCCGCCCGGCCAGCGAACCGCCCTCGATCAACTCCATGACGATGTACGGCTGTTCGTCCTGCACGACGACGTCGTGGACGACGATGACATGCGGATGCCGCAGCTGCGCCACCGCCCGCGCCTCGCGCAGCGTCCGCTCGCGCTGCTGCTCCGCCTCGGCGTCGGAGAGGGTCTCGTCCCGCGCCAGTTCCTTGACCGCGACCTGCCGCCCCAGAAGCAGGTCGGTGGCGCGCCACACGACCCCCATGCCGCCCCGGCCGAGCCGCGACTCCAGGCGGTAACGGCCCGCGATCACACGGGGGTTGCCCCCACCGGCGCCGGCCCCGCCGGCACCCGCCGCACCGGCGTGGTCTCCCAGGCTCCCCATGCGGCCATCATGCCCCACACGTGCGGGAAGGAAATGGGTCCGAGCACGCCGCGGGCCGGTTCCGGCCGCTGCTCCCAGGCTCCTCAGAGGTGGGCGTGGGCGCTCAGGGCTCCCGCCACCCCCGCAGCATCGCGTCGAACTGCTCCCGCGTGGTGTCCCAGTCCTCGGCCGGCGCCGACATGTAGATCGCGTACTCCACGCCGTCACGGCTGAGATAGGCCTGGTCGATGGCGCGGCGCGGCCCTGCGGTCGTGTCGTTCGCGCCCGCCTTCCAGCTGAACTCCCAGAGGGCTCCCTGCTGGTCGCGGAAGGTGTTGGAGTTCAGGTGCAGCCGCCGGTACCCCGGCAGCTTCACCCGCAGGTTCTTCTCCAGGGAAAGCTGGTGGGTGTAGGAGCTCTCGAACTGCGGGTTCTTGTCGACGGAGATGCGCAGGAACCTGCGGCCGCCGTCGGGCGTGTAGTCGACCTGGTTGCCGTCCGCCTCGCGCTTCCAGTTCTTGGGCAGCATGAGGCTGAAGCCCTCGGGGTCCTGCACGCGCTGCCAGTCGTCGGGGATGCCGCCGACCGCCCTGGCCGGTCCGCCGTCCTGCGCCTGCCCCTGCGTGTCGTCGGCGAAATGCAGATAGCCGAAGACACCGCCGCCGCCGAGCAGCGCGGCCGCGACGACGAGGGCGACGACCGCGGGCCAGCGCCGGCGTTCGCGCGGGCGGTCGTGTCCCTGGCTGACGACGGTGAGGATGTCGGGGCCGCTGGCGCTGCCGCTGCCGGGGACCGGGGTGTGGGCCTGGCCGCCGGGGGTGGGGGTCTGGGGGTGCGTGTACGGCGAGGGGGCCTGGGGGTGCGTGTACGGGCCGGCGGTGGCGGAGGAGGCCTGGCCCTGCGGGTTCGTGTGTGCCTGGCCCTGCGGGTTCGCATGTGACTGGCCCTGCGCGGTCGTGTGCGCCTGGCTGTGCGCGTCCGGGTGCGAACCGGTGGCCGGGTGCGATCCGGTGGCCGGGTGCACCTGCGTCGGGACGTACGCCTGCGCCTGCTGCGGTCGGCGCCCCTCCGCGGCCTGGGCGAGCATCAGCTCGGCCTCCTCCGCGGACGGCCGGGCCTGCGGATCCTTGCTCAGGAGCGCGCTGATGACCGGCGCGAGGACACCCGCGTGGCCGGGCAGCGCGGGCTCGTCCGTCACCACGGCCTGCATCGTGCCGAGCGGCGAGGTGCGCCGGAAGGGCGAGAACCCCTCCACCGCCGTGTACAGCGTGGCACCGAGCGCCCACAGGTCGGAGGCGGGGCCGGGGTTGCCACCGCTGACCCGCTCGGGCGCCAGATAGTCGACGGAACCGACGACCTCGCCGGTCCTGGTGATCGTCGAGTCCCCCTCGATCGCGGCGATCCCGAAGTCGGTGAGCAGGACGCGGCGGTCGTCGGAGAGGAGGACGTTGCCGGGCTTGACGTCACGGTGCAGGACGCCGGCGGCGTGCGCGGCGCGCAGGGCCCTGAGGGTCCACAGGCCGATGCGGGCGGCCTCCACGGGCTCGATGCGGCCGTCGTCCTTGACGGCGTCGGCCAGCGAGCGGCCCTCGACCAGCTCCATCACGATCCAGGGCCGCTCGTCGTACTCCAGGACGTCGTGGACGGTGACGACGGCGGGGTGGTTGATGCGGGCGGCGGCGCGCGCCTCCGTCTGCGTGCGCGCGAACAGGACGGCGCGGTCGGCCTCCTGCACGAACTGGGCAGCCGTCAGCTCCTTGACGGCAACGGCACGGTGCAGCACCTCGTCCTGCGCGCGCCACACCCGTCCCATGCCACCGCGGCCGATGGACTCGGCGAGTCGGTAGCGGCCCGCGAGGAGCAGTCCCTGCATCTGATTCACGTTCCCCCGCAATGGTCTTGACAGGCCCAGGTTAAGGAGCGGGCCGCGTGCAGGGAACCACAGGGGGGCTCAGAAGACCGCACTGTGACGCATGCCGTGCATGTCGCGAGTGCCGGAATCGACTCATCCGGTGGCTCATTCAGTGACTCATCCGGTGGCTTATCCGGTGAATCATCCGGTTACTCATCCGGTGACCTGATAGGTGGCCGAAGCCTGGTCGTACAGGCGCGTCACCTCGTCCCGCTCGGCCTCCGGCCCACGCACCTGCACCACGTGGTACTTCCCGCCGACGACCATCGCGAGATTGCGTACGAAGACCTCGCGCCCCCCGGAGTCCTGCCAGGTGAACTGGCCTTCCGCCATGGCCCGTCCGCCCACGTCGATACGCCGCATCCCGCTGGACGTCGCCCAGGACGAATCGCGGAACGGCTGGAGCTCACGCTCGTGCTCGCGCTGGTACTTCATGGGGTCGCTGCCGTAGCCGTCCGTGGTGTCGCGCCCGGGGACGAGGAGCAGCTCGAAGCCGCCGTGCGTGTAACGGACCTGGCCACGGCCGTTCTTGGCCTGCCTGTCCCAGCCGCTGGCGACGGCGACGCGGAAGCCCTCCGGGTCCTTGCGCAGGGCGAAGCCCTTCGGGACGTCGGGGTCGGTGGTCTGCGGCTCCTGCGAACCGGGGTTCTTGCCTGGCTTGTTCTTGTCTCCTTCTTCTTTTTCGTCGCCCGTCTCTTTGTCTCTTTCGCTGCCCTTGTCCTTGTCCTTGCTCTTGTCCTTGTCCTTGCCGGGACCGCCCGTGCCCGGTGCCGAACCGACCTCGCCCGCGGCCCCCGCGCCGACGCCCGATCCGCGGTCGTCCCCCTTGGGCATGAACACCATGGCGTACGCGATGGCCGCGGCGAGCCCGAGGAGGATGGCGATCAACAACAGCCGCCCCAGCGAACGGGGGCGACCGGGAGCGCGGGGCTCACGCGGCAGTTCCGCCTCGTGGGACAGCCGGGGTTCCCGCACCGGCCGGGGCTCGCTCGTGGCCGCCCGCGTCGCCGGGGCGAGCCGCGCGTCCCCGCCCGCGCCGTTGCGCCCCGTGCCGCCGCCTCGACCCTTGCCCTTGCCGCGCTTGTGCCGTCCGTGCCCGTGCCCCGGCCCGCTGCCGGGCCCACCGGCCGCCGCTGCCCCGCGCCACCTGCGGACGACCTCGCCCCGCCGTCGCACGACGGGCAGCCGGCCCGCGTCGTACGACGGCACCGGCACGACGTGCGCCCCGGCCTCCGGCTCGGGCGCCGACCGCACCAACGAGCGCAGCCAGCCGCTCAGCTCCTCGAAGTCGAGCCGTTCGGTGGGGTCCTGACGCAGCAGCGACTCGACGACGGGCCGCAGCGGCCCGCACTCCTCGGCGAAGGCGGGCGGCTCGGCGCAGACGAGCTGCACCAGTTCGGCCGGGCTGTCCTCCGGGTACGGGGCGTGTCCTTGCACGGCGCGGAAGAGCAGCGCGCCCAGGGCCCACAGGTCGGTGGCGGGGCCGATCGGCGCGGCGAGCTGCCAGTTCTCGTGCACGGGTCCTGCCTGCTCGGGCGCCCACCGCTCGGTGACGGCTCCGACAACCACCATGCGCGCGTGGCGGGCCCGCTCGGCGGCGAGGGCGGTGGTGGGCCCGCGCGGCGCGGCCCCTTCGGCGGGGCCCTCGTCCCAGGCCCCGCGCCCGCTCACGGCCACGTCCTCGCCCGTGCCGGTGGTGTCGTCGGCATCGGGCTCGGGCGTGCTGTCCGCGCTCCGTGCCGCCGGGACCCCGGCCCGCGGCACCGCTCCATGCCAGGGCTTCGTCTCCGCCATGCCGTAGGGATCCGAGATCCATCCGGCCGTCCCCGACTTCCGGTCACCGGAGCCCTCGGTCACCCGCGCGGCGGCCCGTGTCCCCGCGCGATACGCCGCCACGGCACTCGAACGCCCGGCCCGTACGCCCGGCCCGGCGGGCTCCGGCGCGGGTTCGAGCGCGACGTCCCCGTCTTCGTGCCGGCCCTCACCCGGCGCACGGGCCGCACCGGGCGCCCCCTCAGCGCCGGACGCCTCCGCTCCCCCGTACTCCGCCACGTTCCCGACCGACCCCGCCGAGCCCGCCGCCTCACCCGCCTCGACCGGCCGGGGGTCGTACCCGCAGAGCGCCTCCTCGGCCGCGCCGGCCGCGAGGCCCGTCAGCATCACGCGGCCGTCGTCGCATATCAACACGGTCCGCGCGGTGATGTTCCGGTGCACCCAGCCGTACGCGTGCAGCACCCGCAGCGCCGCGAGGACGTCCGCCGCGACCTCGGCGGCGCGGTACGGGCTCAGCGGCCGGTCCGCGAGGAGCGCCGCGAGCGGCCGCGCCGCGACCAACTCGCTGACTATCCACAGTGAGCCGCCCTCCGCGAACACGTCGAAGACCTGGTCGAGCCTCGGGTGGTCGGGGATCTGCGCGGCGGTCTGCGCCGCCTCGATCGCGCGCCGCACCGCCGGATCCGTGGGCCTGCGCGTCGTCCGCGACGCGGCCCGCCGGACCCCGGGCCCGCCCGGCCTCGCCCGCGGCACGAAGCCCGCGGGCAGGTCGTCCACGGCCGGCTCCGCCTCGGCCGGTTCGCCCTCGCCGACCACTTCGGCGTCCACGATCTCGGGTAACAGCACCTGCCTGACGAGGACTTCCTGCCCGCTGTAGGTGTCGAAGGCGCGGGATTCGGCGAGCTCGTACTCGTCCGAAGGGGGCAGCGGCAGGCGGTAACGGTCGGCGAGCACCCGTCCCGCGTAGTCGTCCACGACGCCTCCCCCGCCTGTCCGGTGGTCAAATCCGTTCGTCTTGTGGCTCATTGCGGCTGCGTACGGTCCGCAAGCACTCACGATACGTGCCGGAGGCGAACCGCAATGAGGGGATACGACATCTCGGGCCCCGAACTCGGAACCGTGCGCTCAGGACTGCGGAATCCTGCGCTCAGGACCCGGCTCAGAACCTCGGCTCAGGACCCCGGCTCAGGACTTCGGCTCGAACGTCTTCGTGAACGTCTGCCACGTGGAGCGCCGCTTCCCGCTCCCCCAGTCGTCGGCCTTGGCCGTGTACATCATTCCGTAGCCGAGCTTGCCGTTGACGACGAAGCCGCGGTCTATCGACCGGTACTTGGTCCCGCCGTCCACGTAGGTGAACTCCCAGTCGGCCGTGTTCCAGCCACGGAAGCCGACCTTCTCTATCCGGATCCGGTGGTACTGCGACCGGACCATGTAGTTCTCCTGGTTCTCCCAGTCGCTCACCGGATTGCCCTTGGGCGTGCCCGTCCAGCCGATCAGCAGCTTCTGCCCGTCGGGCCCGCCGAACCGGGCGCCCGCGCGGCCCGTGGACTGGAACTTCCACCCCTTCGGCAGCCCGATCCTGAAGCCCTGGGCGTGCTTGTACGTCGAGGCCGCGGCGTCACCCGGCTTCTTGCCGTCGTCGTCCTTGCCCGGGTCGTGCCCCTCGCCCTCGTCGGAGTCGGAACTCTTGTCCGCGGTGGGGTCCTTGCTCCCGTCGTCCCCCGTACCGGCGCCGCTGCCCGTGTCCTTGCCGGTGCCCTTGTCCGCGTCCTTGCCCTGGCCGCCGCCTGCGGTGGCTCCGCTGGACGCGGCCTTGTCGCCGCCCTTGTTGTCCTCGGTCTTGCTGCCGTCGTCCCCGAGCGCGAGGGCGAGCACCGTGCCGAGCACGGCGAGCACGACCACCACGGACAGGATCACCAGGGTCCGCCGCGGCACCACGTCGGTGAGCGACGCCTTCACGGGCGGCCGCGACGACGTGCTCCCCGGCCCTGAGGGCGAACTGGTGGGCGAGCCCGCACGCGACGACCCGGCTGCGGACGCCCCCACGCTGCGGGCGGCGGCCCCCTTGCGCACCGACTGCAGGGCGCTCTTCACGCGGTCGGTGGCCTCCGCCGCCTTGCGGCCGGCAGCGGCTCCGACGGCGGACGCGCCCGTGGCACCCGCGGACCTCTCTCCGGCACCGGCGGCACCAGCGGCACCAGCGGCACCGGAAACTCCACCGGTGACACCCGTGGCCTTCGGAGCCTTCGGGGCCCTCACAGGCTTCTGCGCCTTGGGCGTCCTCGGGGTCCTCGGTGCCTTCGGCGGGCTCGGCGGGGCCGGCGGCAACGGCACCACCTTGGTCGCCTCCACCGGCTCCGGCTCCGCCTTGAGCTCCGGAGCGTGGATCACGTCGATGAGGAGCGCCCGCGCCCCCGCGTCGTCGAGCCGCTGCTCCGGGTCCTTGGCGAGCAGGCCGTAGATGACCTTCTCCAACGGCCCGGCGTTCACGGGCTGTTCGACGTCCTCGGTCATCACCGCGGTGAGCGTCGCGATGGCCGACCCCTTGTCGTACGGGGGGACGCCCTCCACGGCGGCGTACAGCAGGCCGCCCAGCGACCACAGGTCGGCCGCGGGGCCGGGCTTGTGGCCGCGGGCGCGCTCCGGGGAGATGTACGACGGCGCGCCGACGAGCATGCCGGTGGACGTGATCGAGGGGTCGCCCTCGACCTGCGCGATGCCGAAGTCCGTCAGCACGACCCGGCCGTCCTCGGCGATCAGCACGTTCGACGGCTTCACATCGCGGTGCAGGATCCCCTCACGGTGCGCGGAGCGCAGCACGTCGAGCACGGCGAGGCCGACCTCGGCGGCCCGCCGCGGCGAGAGCACTCCGTCCTCACGGATCGCCTCCGCGAGCGACTTGCCCTCGACCAGCTCCATCACGATCCACGGGCGGTCGTCCTCGTCGACCACGTCGTAGACGGTCACGGCGCTGGTGTTGCGAATCCGCGCGATGGCCTTCGCCTCACGCAACGTCCGCGTGATGAGCCGCCGCTTCTCCTCCTCGTCGATGCTCGAGGGGAACCGCAGCTCCTTCACCGCGACCGTACGGCCAAGCGTCTCGTCCTTGGCGCGCCAGACGGTGCCCATGCCGCCGCGGCCGAGCACCTCTCCCAGCCGGTACCGGCCGGCGAGGAGACGTTCGCTCTTGTCCCGACGGGCCTCACCCGTCTGCTCCGCGTCCGACATGCGTCCCCTCTGCTGCTACCGCTGCTACCCGAGCAACCCGCCCTGACAGAGCCTTCATTGTCCCTTACTCAGGGACCGGCCGGCGCCCAGGGTCCACGGTCCCTCTTCTCGTCCCTCATGATGGACCGCGCACGAGGGGGGACCGCCACTCACGACTGCCGACGTGCCGTCACCTTCCGGGTCAACACGGACAAGCCAGCCGATCCGGACCGGGAACCGGCCCTTCTCGTCGCGGAGTTCTGCCCCTCTCCCCACCCCGCGCACCCTAGGCCCTGTCGTCAAACTCGCGTCGTTCGCCCGGAGGGCGGCCTCGCGGCGTCTGGTGCGTGCGATCGCAAGGCGGAGGGTCATCCCGGTA
>NZ_JBHVZA010000021.1:0-170296 GCF_042880275.1 Streptomyces sp. NPDC058308 | reverse complement strand
CACGCACGCTCGCCGCGTTGTCGGGCTCATCCCGGTACGCCCAGTACCGGGATGAGCCTCCGCCTTGCGATCGCACGCACCAGACGCCGCGAGGCCGCCCTCCGGGCGAACGACGCGAGTTTGACGACAGGGCCTAGGCCGGGTCCTGGCCGGTCAGGTCACCTGATGCGGTCACGCCACCGTGTCCGGCATCGCCGCGCGGCGTACCTTGCCCATCGAGCTCTTCGGCAGCGCGGCGACGAAGTCGACCGCGGCGGGAACCTGATGGGGCAGGAGCCGGGCGCGGCAGTGGGACGTCAGCTCCGTCGCGGTCAGCGGAGGGCGGGCGACGACGGTGGCCCGCACGCGCTCGCCGGTGCCGCCTGCCGCCTCGTCGGCCCACACGACCGCCTCGACGACCGACGGGTTGGCCAGCAGGACCTGCTCCACCTCCAGGGGGTTCACCTTCTTGCCGCCCACGTTGATGAAGGAATCCTTGCGCCCGACGAGGTGCAGATGGCCCAGGGGGTCGAGGCGGGCCACGTCGCCGGTGCTGTACCAGCCGTCGCGGAGGACCCGCCGGGTGGCCTCGGGGTGACCGAGGTAGTGCGTGAACATCGCGGGTGTCCGTACGAGCAGCGAGCCCTCGCTGCCCTGGGGTACCTCGTATCCCCGCTCGTCGACGACGCGGATCCGTACGCCGGGCAGGGGACGGCCCACACCGAGGTCCGCGCCGGGGTCGTCCTCGGGGCGGCGCGCGGCGATGACTCCGGCCTCCGTGCAGCCGTACACCTGCTGGATGTCGAGGCCGAGCCGTTCCTTGGCGCGCCGCGCCACGGCCGGTGGCAGGGCGGCGCCCGAGGAGAGGCACAGCCGCAGGGCACGCGGCGGTCGCGGCGGTGACGATCCGGCGCCGGCCGCCCGCGTCGTCAGGTCGTAGGCCATGGGGGCGGCGACCAGCACCGTGCAGTCGTGCCGGTCCAGGGTCCGCAGGAGCCGCGCGGGGGCGAAGCGGCCGAGGAGGACCAGCTGGGCCCCGGCTCGCAGGGCGGTGACGAGCCCGGCGACCAGGCCGAAGGAGTGCAGCAGCGGGACGGCGGCGAGGATGCGGTCGTCCTCGGTGATGCCGTAGGCGCGCGCGTAGATCTCGCCGCCGTTGGCGAGGTTGTGCTGCGTGTGGACGGCCGCCTTGGGCTCTCCCGTCGAGCCGGAGGTGAACTGGTAGAGGAAGGGGGTGTCGGGCGCGACGGTCGTCGGGGGCTCGTCGCCGGAATCCTCCAGTGGGGCGCCGGAGTCCTCCACGGGGACGAGGACGCAGTCGAGCGGTTCCTCGTCCTTGTCCTCTTTCAGCGCGGAGATTCTCGCTGCGTTCCCCACGACGGACAGGGGGCCTAATTGCCGTGCCTGCGAGGCGAGTTGGGGTCGAGTCGTGCTGGGTTCCAAGGGGGTCACGCGCATTCCGAGGCGTGCGGCGGCGAGGAGGGCGATGACGAAATCCGGGGTGTTCTCCATGAGCAGGCCCGTCGTGCCGGGTCCGGTGAGTCCGAGCGAGCGGAAGCGGCGCGCGGTGGCGCGTACCTTCTCGTGCAGTTCGCCGTAGGTGAGGGCATCGTCCTCACAGCGGAGGGCGACGGCGTGGGGGCGGGCTCGGGAGGCGCTGTCGAGCAGCCCTGCGAGCGTGGCGGGGGCCGGGTTCGCCGTGGTGTCAGACGCGGTGGCCATCGATCACGCTCTCCTCTCGGTCCGGCGCGGGCGCTGCGGACCGGATGTCCGGGGCGTCGGCGGGGTCGTCGTAGGGCTGCTGGTGGCGGAAGTAGCGGTCGTAGAGGTGGCGGTAGGCGCCGCCCCGGGCAAGGAGGGTCGCGTGGTCGCCCTGCTCGATGATCCGGCCGTCGTCGACGACGACGATCGTGTCCGCCTTGCGGACGGTGGGCAGGCGGTGGGCGACGACGATGGTCGTGCGGTCCGCGGCGAGTGCCTCCAGGCCCTCCTGGATCTGAGCCTCCGTCAGGGGGTCGATGCTGGCGGTCGCTTCGTCGAGAATCAGTACGGGGGCGTTCTGGAGGAAGACCCGGGCGAGGGCGACGATCTGCCGCTGGCCCGTGGAGAGGTTGCGCCCGCCGTCGTCGATGGGGGTGTCCAGGCCCTGCGGGAGCGGGAGGAGCCAGTCGCCGCCCGCCACCGCGCGCGCCGCGGCCTCGATCTCGTCGCGCCCGGCGCCCGGCCGCCCGCGGGCGATGTTGTCCGCCACCGTCCCCGAGAAGAGGAACGGCGTCTGGGTCACCACGCCGAGGCAGCGCAGGTACTGATCGAGGTCCAGGGTGCGTACGTCGAGGCCGTCGACGTCGATGCCGCCCTTCTGGAATTCGTACGCGCGCATGATCAGCCGCACCACGCTGGACTTGCCTGCCCCGGTGTGACCCACGAGCGCCACGGTGTGGCCTGCTGGCACGGTGAGGCTCACACCGCTGAGCACGGGATGCCCCGCGTCGTAGCCGAAGTGGACGTCGCGCAGCGTGATCTCGCCGCGCAGACGTGGCACCGGGACCCGGTCGCGCTGGCGCACCGCCGACTCGCGGTCGACGAGCGCGAAGACCCGCTCTCCCGCGGCCAGTCCCTGCTGGAGCTGGCTCCAGAAGGAGGCGATGCTGGTGAGGGGCGACCAGAACAGGGCCAGGGCCTCCAGGAAAAGCACCCACTCGCCCGCCGACACGGAGCCCGCGTCGACGCCGTGGCCGCCCACCAGGACCACCGCGACCGTGCCCAGCCCTGTCAGGGAGATCAGCAGCGGGAAGATGCCGCTGAACAGGCGGTTCAACCGCACACTGGCCCGGAACCACTGGTCGTTGACCTCGTGGAGCCCGGCCTGCGCGGACTCCTGGTGGCTGTGATTGCGGGCCACGGCGATGCCCCGCAGCGTCTCCTGGACGTATCCGTTGACCTCGGCCAGCGCCTGCTGCTGCCGTAGCGAGGCGCTGCGCGCGGCGCGCCGGAAGGCGAGGCTGACGGCGACGATGACCGCGGCGACCAGAGCCGTCACCAGGGCGAGCGGCACATTGATCACGAAGAGGGCGGTCAAAAGCAGCCCGATCATGAGTACTTGGCCGAGCAGGCTGAGCATCAGGCTGATCAGCGTCGCGAACGCCTGGGTGTCGTTGGTGACGCGGCTGACCACCACACCGGTGGCGTGGGCGTCGTGGAACGCCATGTCCTGGCGCATGACCGCGGCGAACGCCCGCTCCCGCAGTGCGAGCACCACGTCACCGGCCAGCGTTCCGCTCACGCGCTCCTGGAGAAGGGTGAGCAGCCAGGCGGCGACGCCCGCGACGAGGATGGCGGTGACCAGCAGCGCCAGCCGGCCGTCGCCGTCGTCCTCCAGGGCCGAGTCCACGGTCCGGGCCAGCAACAGGGGTACGGCGCTGCCCGCCGTCGCGGCGACGATCACGGCGACGACCACGAAGGCGACCGCCTTGCCCCGGCCGCGGAAGAACGGGGCGATGCGGCGGGCCAGTTCGCGGTCGCCGTACCGGCGCCCGTAGTCGTCCGGCTCGATGCCCTCCAGCAGATGGGCCATCAGTGGCTCTCCTCCTTGGCGCCCGAGGCGTCCGGTCCTGCGGGTGCCTGCTTGCCCAGGTAGGGCGCGAAGATCCGTCGGTAGAGAGGGCAGCCCCGCAGGAGCTGTTCGTGACTGCCCTGGCCGGCGATCCGGCCGGCGTCCAGAACGATGATGTGGTCGGCCGCCCGGATGCGGGACAGCCTGGGGGTGACCAGGAATGTGGTGCGCCCGTCCGATGCCTGGCGCATCGCGCGCTGCACCTCGTACTCGGTGGCGCTGTCGACGGCGCTGGTCGCGTCGTCCACCGCGAGGATGCGCGGGTCGGCGACCAACGCGCGGGCGATGGCGAGGCGTTGGCGCTGCCCGCCGGAGAGGGTGACGCCGCGTTCGCCGATGACGGTGTCGTAGCCGTTCTCGGTCGCCGTGATGAAGTCGTGTGCCTGGGCGATACGGGCCGCGGCCTCCACGTGGGCGCGGTCGGTGCCGTGGTCCGAACCGAGGCTGAGGTTCTCCGCGATGGTGCGGGAGAAGAGCACCACGTCCTGCTCGATGACCGAGATGCGCGAGCGCAGCGACCCGGTGTCCCAGTCGGTGGTGGCGACGTCGTCGATCAGGACGCGCCCCTGGTCCGGCGCGTAGGTGCGGTTGAGGAGATGCAGCAGGGTGGACTTGCCGCTGCCCGTGGCGCCGACGATGGCCACGGTGGTGCCCGCGGCGACACGGAACGACACGTCGTGCAGCACCGGCCTGTCGGGGTCGTAGCCGAACGTGACGCCCTCCATGGCGACTTCACCGCTGATGGGCGCGGTGTGTTTGCCGCCCCGCTCGTCCTCGCCCTCGGGGTCGTCGAGGACCTCCTTGATGCGCTGGGCCCCCGACATGCCGAGGTAGATGAGGCCGAGGCTGAAGGAGGCCAGCTGGGTGGGGGCTCGCAGGGTTCCCATCAGCCCCAGGACGGCGACGAGTTCGCCGATGCTCAGGGAGCCCGCGCGCAGCAGGATCACGGCGTGCACCAGGGCGCCGACGGTGGCGAGGGCCAGCAGCAGCGGGGAGAGGGCCAGCGCCTGGGTGCGGATCTGGCGTACGGAGGCGTCCCGGTACTCCCTGGCCAGCGCGGCGAACCGGGTGCGTTCCTGGTCGGCGCCGCCGGTCGACCCCACCACCTCGATCCCGGCGATGCTCTCCGACGCCTGCGCCGTCATGGCGCCGAAGCGCTCGCGTGCGACGTCGGACACGGGTTCCAGGCGCCGCCCGTGTTCGGCGAGGGCCACCGCGAACAGTACGACGAAGGCGACAGGGGAGAGCAGCAGCCGCGGGTCCACCAGGGCGATGAAGACGATCGGCATCAGGATGTTCAGCGCGAGGTCGACCGCCAGGTCGAAGCCGGGCGACACCATCAGGTTCAGCGATTCCGCGTCGCCGGTGGCCCGGGCGGAGAGGTCGCCGACCCGCCGCCGGTTGAAGTAGCCCTGGCCCTTGCGGAGCAGACTGGCGAAGACCTGGGAGCGCGCGTTGCGTTCGAGTCCGCTGGCGAAGGACTCCAGGCAGTACGTGGACATGATGCCGCCGAGCGCCCGGACGACCACGAGGGCGAGGAGTCCGGCCACGGTGGCGTGGAAGGCACCGAAGTCCGGCGACCCGCCGTCCTGGTCGAGCACGGCGTCGAAGGCCAGCCCGGTCACCAGGGGGATCGCCGCGTTCAGCGACTGCCAGGCCAGGCTGCCGAGCAGGAACAGGGCGATGTACGGCCTGAAGGGCCGCATCTGCGCGAGCAGCCAGCGGGGCACGCTGTCCGATGCGACAGCGCCGGGATCGGGCCGGGGCGGGGCCGTCGGGCCGGCCGGATCCTCCCTCTCCGGGATGGTCTCGGCGGTCATCGGCTCTCCTTCTCCGTGTCGGGGGCCGTAGCGTCCGCCGGCCCGGAGAGGTCCGGAAAAGACAATCGACGCATGGTTTTCGGCCACAATTCATCGAATTTCTGGGTGTGCGGCGCACAGGGCTTTCCGGCCCGGCGTGAATTCAGCAGGGCAGGCGGCGGAGTACCGCTGGAGGCGGTTGCCGACAGGTGCGTTCGCGGGCATGCCACGGGCGCGGGTCGGGCAAAGGAATCACGCGCCGGCCGGGGTGCGGCCGCCGCGGATCACCGGGCGCGCAGCTGGGCGGTGTGACCGAGGAGGCCGCGGGCGAGCGGGGGCGGATGAGGGTCGTCCCTGCTCAGTATGGTCTTGCGGGGGTCGGAGGCGGGGTCTGCGGCATCGTGGATTCCTGGCACGCAAACAAGCCGATGGCGTGCCGTGGCATGGAAGCTACTTGTTTTCACGCGAAAACGAAAGTCTGCCTCTGGTCGCACAAATAGCCGTTTGTTGAAAATTAAATCCCAGGACTTTGGGTCGCCTGCCCGAACGGGCGTTGCCAAGTTGAATGGTTGATCTCGCTGGAATCGTCTGGGTACTGTGACGAGCGTCCAGTGCTTTAACGGGCGTTCAAGTGAACCGCTATTGCATGTATGCCGTGGCGGTCGGCCACAGCCTGCCGGCAGACGGTGCGGGGCGGCGTCATTGCTCCGCGCTGGACACGCCTGGGCGCGTGGCGACAGTGAAGAGGAGTACGAGTGAACCAGACGCTGTGCCACCCCCCGTTCCAAGGAGAGCAGCTCGTGGTGACCACCCTGGTACGCAACGGCTTTCTGCAGCTCGGGCTGCGGGCCGTCCTGTCGACCACACCCTTGGTGAGGGAGGCCAGACACTGCGGTGACTGGAGCGAGGTGGAGGACTCTTTAGGCGCCGACAAGGTGGACGTCCTGTTCCTGCACGAGAAGGACTACAGCCCGACTCGAGGCGTACTCGCCGACGTTCCGCACCGACGTCCGAAGGTGCTGCTGCTCCTCAGTGGCACCGCCGTGTCCGAGGAAATCCTCGCGGGTCCCTCGGTTCCCGATGGATTTCTGGTCGAGAGCGAGTTGACGGCCACCGCGGTCGAGGACGCGCTCCAGCGAATGGTGGCGGGGGAAGTGCCCATGCCCACCTCCGTCACGCGGGCGTTGCTGCACCGGGTCCGTGAGCCGGAACAGCGGCGCCGGCAACGCGACGTCTCACTGACGGGCCGTGAGAACGACGTACTGCCGCTGCTCGCCCAGGGTCTGAGCAACAAACAGATAGCCCGGCGCCTCGGCATCTCCAGCCATGGAGTCAAACGCATCGTCGCCAGTCTGCTGCTCAAGCTCGGCGCGCCCAACCGGACGGCCGCGGTGGTCACCGCCATGCAGAACGGCCTCATCCCCGACTGAGTCATTCCCGGCTGACCGGCCCTCTCCTCCGCGGGCCGCGATGCCGCCGCCCGCCGGGTGGCCCGCGCCGCTCCTCCCGCGGCGCTCGGCCACCCCTGCACCGCGCGGCGTCGGCGCGGTGCGTGGGAGGACTCGCATGTGTCGATGCTCGTCGTGCCCGAGCTCTGTGGGAAGCGTCCGGTGGGCGCCCGTTCGGGGTGACCGAACGGGCAGCCCCCAAGAGCGCGGGTGACGCGTCCGCGGAGCCGCCACTACGGTGAATTCGGTCCGGCCGGACAGCGCACCGCACACCCCCACCTCCTCTGCCCATGCCTCAAAGTGCTGGAAAGGAGCGAGCCGTGGCGGAATTCGTCCGGCACCGTATCCCCTTCGAAGGACGGCGGGCCGTCACGGCGCCGGCCACCTGCGCACAGCGCCACATCTGGAAACTGATGCAGAGTCAGTTACCGGACGCCGCCTTCTACGACGTGTGTTACTGGACGGCTCTGCCCGGCCACGGCACCGTGCAGGACCTGCTCGATGTCCTCGCCGAACTGTTCAGGCGCCACGAGTCGCTGCGCACCGGTTTCCGCTGGGACGCGGACGGCGGCCTGTTCCAACAAGTGGTGGACTCGGGCGAGTTCGTGGCCGAGGTGTGGAGCCTCCACCGTGACGAGGACCCGGACAGCGTGCTGCGGGCCTGGCGGAGCCGGATGCGGCACACCCCTTTCGAGTCCGCGCGGGCCCCGCTGATCCGGTTCCTGGTCACCGTCGTCGACGGCGCACCCGTGCTCGCCGGGTTCTGCGTGTCCCACCTCGTGGCGGACCTGACCTCCCTGCGCCTGCTGGCCGACGAGGTGCCCCGGCTGCTCGACGCCCGCGTGGCCGGCCGCTCGCTGCCGCCCGCCGTGCCGTCGCGACAGCCCGTGGAGCAGGCGCGGTTGGAGCATTCGCCGCGCGGCCGGGCCCTCCTTGCGCGGGCACGCACCTACTGGGAGCGCCAGCTCGCGAGCGCGCCCGCCACTTTGTTGCCGCCGCGCGACGGGGCCGACGGAGCCGACGGAGTCGACGGGGCGGATAGAGCCCACGGAGTCGACGGTCAGGCGGTACCGGTCCGCTACAGCGCCGTCATGGACTCCCGGGCGGTGGGCCTCGCGGTGCCGGTCCTCGCCCGGCGCTGGCGGGTGAGCACCTCCGCGGTTCTGCTCACCGTCGTGGCGAAGCTCCTGGGCCGCCGCGCCGGGCTGCCGACGTGCGCCCTGCGTCTGCTCAGCGCCAACAGGTCGGACCCGGAACTGCGCGCCACCATCGGCAATCTGCACACGGAGGTGATCGTGACGATCGGCCTCGAAGGCGACCGGATCGAGGACGTGGCCCGCCGCGCCTTCGCCGCGTGCACCACCGCGTACGCGAACGCTCTCCACGACCCCGACGACGTGGCGGAACTGATCGCCTCCGCCCACGGCCCCGGTGTGCCCGTCGACCTCTCGTACTGCTTCAACGACGTCCGGGAGGCACATGCCCTGCCGGACGCGGCCGAGGGGCGGGGCCGGGCGCCCGACGACGCCGCGCTCCTGCGGGCCGCGATGGCCGACACCGTCGTCGCGCCGGGCGAGTTCGAGGAGGGCGAGACCTTCTTCCTCGTGATCGACGACGAGGACCCGGGCTGGATCCGCCTGGTCCTCAACGCCGAACGCCGGGCGCTCACACCGTCCGAGGTGCATGGGTTCCTGTACGAGGTGGAGCGCTCGCTCGTCGAGTACGCCGGAGCCGCCGAGCGCATCGGGGAGGAGGAGGCCGGGGGCGTCGGGTCACAGGCCACGGTGGCCTAGGGCCTTCTGACGGATCCTGGAGCCGCCGGGGGCGGACGGACCACGTCGGACGTCAGGGAGGCGCATCCCTCTTCGCGAGGGGTGCGCCTCCCTCTTCATGAAGCGTGCGCCACCCCTGTTCGTGCTTCGGCGGGGCCGGGCGGGGCCCTCGCAGGAGGCCGGAAGGAGAGGCCGTACGCTCGATGTTCCCCCGGGGCCGCCGCACCCGCCATGCGCATCCGGCCGGGCGTTTGGTGTAGCCGATCGACTCTAGCCCAAAGTGGGGGTGTTCGATCACCGGGGCCCCGGTGAGACTGGTTTCCGGTCCACTTAGCCCACGGTAGGCGCAGCGGACGGCAGCCGGACGCCGGACGTTCGGAGAGCGCTCCCGGCGCCCCACCCCTGCCTGCCCCTCTCACTCCCTCCGTTCTCACCCGCTCCTTTCAGCAGTCGGCAACCACCCCTACGCGACCCCCTCGTGACGGGAAGACATGTCCGCATTTGTTGATCAACTCGCCCCCTGCACCGCCGGGTCGGCCCGGTGAGCGCCCCTGTCGTCGGGTCGACGGCCACGGCCCCCGGCCACCCCGGAGCCGCCCGGTACGGACCGAGGCCGGTCGAGAATCCCGCGCTCGGTGAGGCGTTCGCCCAGGCCCCGGGGTGCACACCCGAACAGCTCGACGGGGTCATCGACGACGCGGCCCGAGCCTTCCCCGGCTGGGCGGCGACACCCCTGGACGCCCGCCGTGAGCGGCTGCTCGCATGCCATCGGGCCCTGCTGGCCGCCGTGGAACCGGTGGCCGGACTGCTCACCCGTGAGCAGGGCAAGCCCCTGCGGCACGCCCGGGCCGAAGTCCGCCTGGCGGCCGACTGGTTCGCCCACACCGCGCGGCTGGAGCTCGCGCCGGAGCGGCTGGTCGAGGAGCCCGCCGCCCGCGTCGGCCTGGAGCGGGTCCCGCACGGCGTGGTCGCCGCGATCGCGCCCTCCAACTACCCCGTCCTGCTGGCCGTCTGCAAGATCGCCCCCGCCCTCCTGGCCGGCAACACCGTGGTCCACAAGCCCTCCCCGGACACGCCGATGTCGAGTCTGATGATGGGCCGGATCCTGAGCGAGGCCCTGCCGGCCGGTACTTTCGCGGTCGTGGACGGCGGCGCCGAGCTGGGTGCCCGGCTCACCGTCCATCCCGCCGTTCGGCTGGTCTCGTTCACCGGATCGGTGGACGCGGGCCGGGCCATCGCCCGGCAGGCCGCGGCCGACCTCAAACGGGTCGTGCTGGAACTCGGCGGGAACGACCCCGCCGTCGTCCTGCCCGGCACGGACGTGGCGTCCGTGGCACGCGACCTGTTCGCCGGAGCCATGACCAACAGCGGGCAGTTCTGCGCGGCGGTCAAGCGTGTCTACGCCCCCCGGACCGAGCATCGCCAACTCGCCGATGCCCTCGCGGAGATGGCGCGGTCGGCCGTCATGGGGGACGGGCTCGACCCGGCCACCGAGTATGGGCCGCTCGTCAGCCGCGCCCAGCTGGAGCGGGTGGCGGGCATGGTGGACGAGGCCGTGGCCGGTGGGGCCCGCGTCCTGGCCGGCGGACGGGTCCTGGACCGGGCGGGCCACTTCTATCCGCCCACCGTCGTCACCGGTCTTGCGCCCGGGAGCCGCCTCGAAGTGGAGGAGCAGTTCGGGCCGGTGATCCCCGTCATCCCGTACGACGACGACCCGGAACAGGTCATCGCGCGGGCCAACACCTCGCCGTACGGGCTGGGTTGCTCTCTGTGGGGCGACGAGGGCCGGGCGCTGGTCCTGGCCGGACGGCCCGCGTGCGGAACCGTGTGGATCAACACCCACGGCGCCCTGCGGCACGACGTGCCGTTCGGCGGTCACCGGCACTCGGGGATCGGTGTCGAGTACGGCGCCTGGGGTCTGCGGGAGTACACGCAGCTCAAGGTGCATCACATCGCGCTTCGCCAAGCAGATCGGGAGATGTCATGACTGACAGCACGGTGGCCGGCGTCGACGGGACGGAGGGCATCGACCTGACGGGCGTCAGCGTCTTCGTCGGCGGCCCCATCCAGCACGCGATCCGTGACGACGGATTCCATCAACCGCTGCGGCACGCCATCCGGGACGTCATCGGTGCCGTCTCGGCCGTGCACGGCACGGTGTTCTCCGCCCATGTCGTCGAGAAGTTCGGCGTGGACACACCGCTGTACTCGCCCGACGAGGTCAGCGTGCGGGACTTCGACTGGATGCGCCGCTGCGACGTGTTCGTGCCGGTGCTTCCCGTGGACGTGGCCGGTGAGCTGATGCGCACGGACGGCACCCACGTCGAGCTCGGCTGGGCGTCCGCGCTGGGCAAGCCCATCGTCGTCGTCACCCCGATGCCGATGGCGGCCAACGCCAGCCACCTGCTGCGCGGGCTGCCCTCCGTCGCCGACGTCACCGTCTTCGACCTGGCCGAGGCGGCCGCGCACCCCACCCAACTGCTGCGGCTGCTTGAGAAGCTGGGCCAGGAAGTCGTGATGTCGAAGTGAGGAGCACCAAGGACGGGGGAAACTCCCCCGAGGGTGCCGATGCCGTACGGGCAGGGCCAGGGTCAAGGCCAGAGGCAGGGGCAGGAACCGGAGCCGGTGTCAGGTCCGCTCCAGCAGCCGCGCCCGTTCCCGCTCCCGCACCCGTGGAGATGCTCGGGCTGCGCCTGAAGTCCCCCGTCGTCGTGGGCTCCGGTCTCCTCACCGACCAGGAGCGCAACATCCGTCGGCTCCTTGAGGACGGGGCGGGGGCCGTGGTCACCAAGACCATCCACCCCCACCCCGGCCCCTCGGGCGACGAACGCCTGCTCCGCCTGCCCACCGGCATGCTCAACAGCACCACGTACTCCCGCAGGTCCGTGGACGACTGGTGCGCGATGCTGCGCCGGTTCGCCGAGGACGGGCTGCCGGTGATCGCCTCCGTGCACGCGGACTCCCCGGCCGGGCTCGCCGACCTGGCTGAGCGCGTGACCGTCGCGGGCAGCGCCGCCCTCGAGCTCGGCATCTCGTGCCTGAACGAGGAGGACGACGGCCCGGCGGACACTCCGGAGCGCGTCGCCGCGTACACCGAGGCGGTGCGGCGCCGTACCCCGGTGCCGTTCAGCGTGAAGCTGGCGATCGGAGAGCGGGTGCGCGAGCGCATCGACGCCGCCATGGCCTCGGGCGCGGACGCGATCACCCTGAGCGACACGATCGCAGGCCTGGCCGTTGACGCGGACACCGGTGAGGTGCGCCTGGGAGGCGCCTTCGGCTACTCGGGGCCCGGCATCAAGCCGCTGGTGCTCGCCGAGATCTTCGGGCTGCGCCGCGACGGGGTGACCGTGCCGGTCATGGCGAGCGGCGGGGTCAAGGAGGCCGCCGACGTGGCGGAGTACCTGAGCGTGGGCGCCGAGGCCGTTCAGGTCTACACCGCTCTGCACCGGAACATGCACGCCACCCTGCGCGGGATCCGCCAGGACTTCGACGACTGGCTGGCCTCGCACGGCGGCACGGTGGCGGACCTGGTGGGACGGAGCATCAAGAGGCCATGAGGTGAAGGCGATGCGGCAACGCACCACGAACGTACCCCGGTACGGCGACCTGACCAGTCCGCAGGTGCCCGGCGCCATGGCGGGCGCCACCCTGGTGTGGCCGGTGGGAGGGCTGGAGCAGCACGGCCCCCATCTCCCGCTCTCCGTCGACATGGACATTCCGGAGGCTCTGGCCCGGCAGGTGGTCGCGGAGACCGGCGGTCTGCTGCTGCCCGGCCAGCCGGTCTCGGCCAGATCGCTGCCGCAGAGCGGCGGCGGACCGCACTTCCCCGGCACCGTGCACATCGGCGGCAGCACGTTCATCGACTACCTCACGGACTGCCTGCGCGGCCTCTCCCGCCTCGGCCCCGGCCGGCTCGTCGTGGTCAACGGGCACTACGAGAACGAGGGGTTGCTCTTCGAGGCGATCGACGGCTGCACCGAGGCCGCCCTGTTCGCCGACGTCGAGGTGGTCGCGTTCAGCTGGTGGAGCCTGGTCACCGATGACTGGCTCGGCGAGCACCTCCCGCGGTTCCCGGGGTGGCACGCGGAGCACGCGGGCCTGACCGAGACGAGCCTGATGATGTATCTGCGCCCCGACGTCGTCCGCCCGGAGCGCCCGAGCCATACCGGGCCACCGCCCGCGGGGGTGTACCGGCACCCCGTCGACGCGGCCGAGATCTCGAACCAGGGCGTGCTGTCCTCCGCCGTCGGCGCCTCCGCGGAACTGGGGGAGCGGCTGTTCTGGCACCTGGTCGACGGCGTCGTCGAACTCCTCGGCAAGCCGCCCGGCGACACCTGTACGTGAATCGATCCACCGGCGTTTCCACCTTCCCCCGCCACCTCCAGGGAGCTATGCCAATGCCATCGATCAGGCCGTACGAGGACTACGACGTGTGCGTCGTCGGGCTGGGCTACGTCGGCGTCACACTCACCGCCGCGCTGCTGACCACGGGCAGAAGCGTGCTCGGCTACGAGACCAACCCCAAGGCGGCGGACGAACTCTCCCGTGGCGTACTGGAGTTGGCCGAACCGGGCGTCGAGGAACAGATCAAGGGCGCGGCCGGGAGTGGCGCCCTCGCCGTCACCACGGACGTCGGCGGGCGGAAGCTGCCGCCCGTCGTGATCATCTGTGTCGGCACCCCGATCGAGGCCGGCGGCACCACGCCGGACCTGAGCCATCTGCGGGCCGCCACCGAGACGATCGCGGCGGGCGTCGACGAGACCACTCTGGTCATCGTGCGCAGCACGGTGCCGGTGGGCACCTCGCGGAGCCTGGTGCTGCCCATCCTGCGCGGCACGACCGACGAGCCGCTGCTCGCCTACTGCCCGGAGCGCACCATCCAGGGCCAGGCCCTCGCGGAACTGCTGTCCCTGCCGCAGATCGTCGGCGGCCTGACCGACGAGGCGGGCAAACGGGCGGGCGCCTTCTTCGAGACGCTCTGTGACCAGGCGGTGCCCGTCTCCTCACTGGAGGCCGCCGAACTGGTCAAGCTGGTGTGCAACTGCCACACCGACCTGATCTACGGTTTCGGCAACGAGATCGCGCTCATCACCGAGAAACTCGGCCTGGACGCACGCGAGGTCATCGACTCCGCCAACCTCGACTACCCCCGGCCCAAGCTGCACAAGCCCGGTTTCGTCGGCGGCAGTTGCCTGACCAAGGACCCGTACCTGCTCGCGCACTCGGTCGCGGCGCACGGCCACACACCCCAAATGATCACAGCGGCGCGCACGCTCAACGAGTCCATGCCGCGAAGGGTCGGCGAACGCGTCCTGGCCGAACTGCGGGAGCGGGGAACGGACCCGGCCGACGCCAGGATCCTGATCTCGGGCTTCGCCTACAAGGGCCGTCCCGAGACCGACGATCTGCGCGGAGCGCCGTACGAACGGCTGCTGCCGTTCCTCAAGGGGCGCGTCAAGGAAATCGTCGGCCACGACTTCGTGGTGCCGTCGGACCGGATCGCCTCCCTGGGCGTCCGGGCGGTCGGCCTGACGGAGGGCTTCACCGGCGCGCACGCGGCCATCCTCCTCAACGACCACGCGCGGTACGGCGACGTCGACGCCGCGGGCCTGGTGGCGCGCATGGCCGACCCGGCACTGGTCTACGACACCTGGCGGGTCCTCCCGCCCTCGACGAAGGCGATGAGGCTCGGCCGTGCGTAAGAAGATCCTGATCACCGGAGGAGCGGGCTTCATCGGCCTGCATCTGGCCCGCCGCGCGGCGGCCACCTGCGACGTCACCCTGCTCGACGACTTCAGCAGGGGCCGGTCCGACGCGGAGCTCGCCGCCCTGCTCGGCCCGGTCGAACTCGTCGAGCACGACCTGACCACCCCCGTGCCCGACGGACTGCTCGCGGACGACTTCGCCGAGGTCTACCACCTGGCCGCAGTCGTCGGCGTCGCCGAGTCCAACGACAATCCCCGGCGGGTGCTGCGCACCAACCTGCTCACCACCGTCCACCTCCTCGACTGGTTCTCCGGACTGACCGGCGCCACTCTCTGCTTCGCCTCGTCCAGCGAGGCCTACGCGGGCAGCGTGGAGGCCGGTATCGCGTCCGTCCCCACCGGCGAGGACGTGCCGCTGATGGTCCCCGACCTCACGGTGCCCCGGTCCTCGTACGGCTTCAGCAAGATCAGCGGAGAGCTGTTGTGCCGCACCTACGCGCGCACCCACGGCTTCGCCCTGCGCATGGTGCGCTTCCACAACGTCTACGGCCCCCGCATGGGGTACGACCACGTGATCCCGCAGTTCATCGAGCGGCTGCTCAGCCGCGTGGACCCCTTCGAGATCCACGGCGCCGACCAGACACGCGCGTTCTGTCACGTCGATGACGCCGTCGACGCCATCACCGCGCTGACCGCCCTGCCGACCAAGGAGCCGCTCCTGGTCAACGTCGGCAACGACCAGGAGGAGATCCTCATCAGGGACCTCGCCCTTGCTGTCTTCGACGCGATGGGCCGGCACCCGGCCGTCGACGTCCACCCCGCGCCCCCGCTCTCGCCCGCCCGGCGCCTGCCCGACCTCTCCCGGCTGCGCGAACTGACCGGGTACAGCCCCGCGGTGCCCCTGAGCGAGGGGCTGCGCCGAACCTGCGAGTGGTACGCCCAAAACCCCCGGAACCCCCGGGACACAGCGGCTCGCGGAAGCGGAGCGTGAGCGGCGTGCGCGTACGGTACGTCCACCGCGGCTACTTCCCGGCGCGTGCCGGAGCCGAACTGATGACGCAGTACCTCGCCGCGTCGATGAGCCGGCTCGGCTGGGAGGCCGGCATCTACTCGAACCCGGTCGACGAGGACACCGCCGCGTTCATGCGGGGCGCGGGCGTGAGCATCCAGCCCCTCCCGGCCACGCCCGACGACACCGACCGGGCGGACGTGGTGCACGCCTTCGACGCCTTCCACCCGCAGGACATCGCGGCCGGTCTCGACCTCGCCCGCGCCTGGGGCGTGCCGTTCGCCGTCACTCCCGCGTCCGCCCCCGACGTCTGGCCGGACCGCGAGACCGTACTCGACGGATGCCGGCACGCCGACGCCGTCTTCGCCCTGTCCGTGGCGGAACGGGACATGCTCCGTGACGCCGGCGTCGACGCGGCCAGGCTGCACATCATCGGCCAGGGACCGCACCTGCCCGGCATCCCCGACCCCGACCGGTTCCGCCGCGACCACGGCATCGAAGGACCCGTGGTGCTCTTCCTCGGGCGCAAGACGCGGTCCAAGGGCTACGTCACGCTCCTGGAGGCGGCCGCACACGTCTGGGAAAAGCACCCGGACACGTCCTTCGTGTTCCTGGGACCTCGCTGGGACGACGACTGCGCCGAGCGGTTCGCCGAGCACGCCGATCCCCGCGTCATCGAGCTCGGCATGGTCGACGAGGACGTCAAGCACAGCGCCCTGGCCGCCTGCGAGCTGCTGTGCGTGCCCTCCACCGTCGACCTGTTCCCCCTCGTCTACGTGGAGGCGTGGGCCTGCCGCAAACCCGTCGTGGCGTCCACGTTCCTCGGCAGCGGCGAGGTCGTCGCGAACGGCCGGGACGGCCTGCTGGTGCGCCCCACCGCCAAGCCCGTCGCCGACGCGGTCAGCCGGCTCCTCGCCGATCCGTCCGAACGCCGCGCGATGGGAGAGCACGGCTACGACAAGGTGCGCCGTGAACTCGGCTGGGACGCGGTCGCCGACCGGGTCCATACCGTCTACCGCACGCTGATCGCCGCCCGGAAGCAAACGGAGAAGGCCCGATGAGAGCAGTGGTACTGGCCGGAGGTGAGGGCCGTCGGCTGTGGCCCACCACCCTGAGCATCCCCAAGCCCCTCGTACCCGTCGACGGCATACCGATCCTGCATATCATCCTGACGCAGCTGAAGAGCGCGGGCTTCACCCAGGTGTCGCTCTCCCTCGGCTACCGGGCCCACATGATCAAGGCGAGCTTCGCCGGGGACCGCTGGGCCGGCCTGGAACTGGACTTCTTCCAGGAGGAGGAGCCGCTGGGCACCGCGGGTCCGCTCGCGCTGCTGCCGCCCTTCGAGGACTCCACCCTCGTGATGAACGCGGACCTGCTCACCGACATCGACTTCGCCGACCTGGTCAGGCGCCACAAGAAGTCGGAGGCCGCCGCCACGGTCGCCCTCAGCCGCCAGGAGATCGACATCGCGCACGGAGTGGTGGAACTCGACGAGGAGCGGCGGGTGACCGACTTCCGCGAGAAGCCCCGCTTGAGCTACCTGGTCAGCGGGGGCATCTACGTGCTCGAACCCTCCTTGCTGCGGCTGCTGCCGCCCCGTGGCCGGCACGACATGCCCGCCCTGCTCGACCGTGCGCGGGCCGAGGGCGAGTGCGTCGAGGGCCATGTCATCGAGGGGGACTGGCACGACATCGGCACGCCCGAGCAACTGGACCTCGCCGCCGAGGCGTTCCGCGCCGACCGGGCCCGCTACCTGGGCCGTCGCGGCGCGGCCGAGCTGTGCGCGGGCACCGGCGCCGCCCAGGAGGTGGTCGGCGGATGACGGCCTTCGACATCGCGCTGTACCGGCCCCGGATCGGGCAGGCCGAGATCGACGCGGTCACCGAGGTCCTGCGGTCCGCATGGCTGTCGGCCGGGCCCGTCACCGAGGACTTCGAGGGCAAGTACGCCGCCGCCCTCGGCGTCGAGTCCGCGGTCGCCGTGAGCAGCGGCACCGCCGCCCTGCACCTGGCCTTCCTGGCCCTGGGACTGGGGCCGGGCGACGAGGTCGTGCTGCCCTCGCTGAACTTCGTCTCCGCCGCCGCGACGGTCGCACTGTCCGGCGCCACCCCGGTCTTCGCCGACGTCAAGGGCGCGCACGACCTGTGCATCGACCCCGAGGACGCCGCGCGCAGGATCACCCCGCGCACGCGGGCGATCGTCGCCATGCACTACGGCGGCCACGCCGCCGACCTGACGGCCCTCGCCCGGCTGGCCCGTACCCACGGGCTCGCCCTGATCGAGGACTGCGCCCACGCCCCCGTCACCGACTCGGCCCACGGCGTGCTCGGCACGGTCGGCGACATCGGCTGCTACAGCTTCTTCGCCACCAAGAACCTGGCCATGGGCGAGGGCGGCATGGTGGTCGCCCGCGACCCCGCCACGGGCGACCGCGTCCGGCGGCTGCGCTCCCACGCCCTGACCGTCAGCGCCCAGCAGCGCCACCGCGGCGGCCCCTCCCTGTACGACGTCGACGCCCTGGGCCTCAACTGCCGCCCCACGGAGATCGGTTGTGCCATCGGGCGCGTCCAGCTGGACGCCCTGCCCGCCGCGCAGGCCCGTCGGCAGGACGCGGTCCGGATGTACCGCGAGCAACTGGCCTCGCTGCCCGGGCTCACCGTGCCGTACGCCGACCGGCCCGTCGAGGAGGGCGCCCACCACTTGTTCGCGGTGGTGCTGCCCGAGGGCGCCGACCGGACGGCGTTGCAGGAGCGGCTGCGCGCGGCGCGGATCCAGAGCGGCGTGCACTACCCGCCCACTCACCTGTTCACCGCCTACCGGGAGCGCCAGCAGGGCGAACCGTGCCGTCTGCCGGTCACCGAGGACGTGATGGAGCGTCAGCTCTCGCTGCCGCTCCACCCGGGCATCGGCGCGGCCGAGGTGCGGCGGGTCGTCGAGGCACTGGGCGACGCATGGCAGGAGGCGGCGTGAACGGCGGCCGTGTCACGCTCGCCGACGGCGCCCTGCACCGTGCAGGCCGCCCCTTCGTCGGCGTCGGTGTCAACTACCATCCCTCGCCGACCGGGTGCGACTACTGGCGGGAGTGGGACGGCGCCAGGATCGACGACGATTTCCGCCGGATGGCCGCCGCGGGCCTGAACACCGTACGGATCTTCGTCTTCTGGGGCGACTTCGAACCCAAGGAGGGCGCCTACGACCCCGTGATGACGGACCGGCTGCGCGAGCTGGCCGGGACCGCGGGGCGGCACGGCCTGAGCTGCCTTCCCTCGCTCCTGACGATCTGGATGAACGGCCAGCGGTTCGACCCGTCGTGGCGCGAAGGGCGGGACCTGTGGCGGGACGCCGATATGAGGGAGCGGCAGCGGGCCTTCGTCCACCACATCGCCACCGAGTTGCGGGACGCGCCGAACATCCTCGCCTATGACCTGGGCGACGAGGTGATCCACGTCGATCCCACGTCGTCCGCCGCCCTCGGCGCCGAGGAGGTCCGCGCGTGGTGGGGGACGCTCGCGGGAGCGATCCGCGCCGCCGACCCGGACGCGCTGGTCCTCCAGGCCAACGAGGCGTCCGCGGTGCTCGGCGGCCATGCCTTCCGCCCGGAGCACGCGCTCCCCCTCGACATGGTGGGGCTGCACGGGTTCCCGGTGTGGACGCCGTTCCACATCGAGTCCGTCGCGGCCCGCAAGGCCACCGCCTTCCTGCCCTACCTCGTACGCCGTGGCAGCGCCCACCGGCCCGTGTTCGTCGACGAGATGGGCAGCTACGGCTGCGACGAGAGCACCGCCGCGCAGTACTTGCGGGCGGCGGCCCACTCCGCCTTCGCGGCCGGCGCCGTCGGTACCGCCGTCTGGTGCTGGCAGGACTTCACCACCGAGCGCAAGCCCTACGCGCTGCGGCCCAACGAGCGGCACGTCGGCCTGCTCGGCGCGGACGGCCGCGAGAAACCCGCCCTGGCGGAGTACCGTACGTTCGCCCGGCGCGTGACGGGCGAGCTCGCCGGATTCAGGCCGCTGCCCGCCCCGGTGGGCGTCTTCGTCCCCGAGGCGGAACCGCAGAACGAGGCCGGCTACCTGACGCCTTCGGGCAGCGACGCGCCCGCCGCCTTCTACGCCCATCTGCTCCTCCAACAGGCGCACCTGCCCTACGAGTTCACGAGCCGCGACGCGGACCTGGAGCGGTACGCGCTGGTGATCTGCCCCTCGGCACGGCAGCTGTCGTTGCCCGACCGCCACCGCCTGGCGCAGTACGTCACCTCCGGTGGAGCGCTCCTGTACTCCACCGGCAGCCTGCTGGACGCCGCGGGCGACGAGGAGCTGTTCGGCGTCCGCGTGCGGGACTTCATCCGGGCCGACGACACCCACGCCCACTTCACCTGGGCGGGCGTCCGCTTCCCGTTGCGCTGGGAACCGGGCCCGATCCCGGTGATCGACACGGCCGGCGCCGAGACCCTGGCCGCGTTCGCCGACGGCTCGCCCGCCCTGACCCGCCACCGCCTGGGCGAGGGAACCGCCTACTACCTCAACGCCCCCCTGGAAGCACAGCTCAACGCCCCCTACCGCCTCGAAGAGGCCTCCTGGCACCGGCTGTACGAGGCGGTCGCCGAGGATGCGGGCATCCGTGTGCCGCTGACCGCGGACGACCCGTCGGTAGAGGTCACCGTGATCGGGCGCGGCGACGAACGCTGCGGCGTGGTGATCAACCACGCCCCGGAACCGGTCCGCACGACCCTGCGGAGCCGTCAGGGGGACGGCATGCCGGAGACCGCAGAGCGCTTGCAGCTCGAACCCAAGGAGGTGCGCCTGCTGTTCTGGCACGGCAACGCCCCTGCACATCGCCTCAGTTCACGGGAGCGGACCGAGGAGGGGCAACCGTGATCATCGACGCGCATGTGCACGCGGGGGAGTACTACCGCCACTACTCGGCCCGCTTCGCCGAGCAGATGACGGCCACCACCGACCTGGCGCCCGAGGACCTGTCCGCGCCCGAGGCGAAGCTGCTCGGCGAGATGGACGCCGCCGGTGTCGACCGCGCCGTCCTGCTCGCCTTCGACGTACGCCGCGTCGAGGGGTTCTCGGTGCCGAACGAGTTCGTCGCCGAACTGTGCGCGCGCCACCCCGACCGGCTGACCGGCTTCGCCTCCGTGGACGCGGGCACCCCGGGCGCCGCCGGACGCCTGCGCGAGGCCGTGACCGGCCTCGGCCTGCGCGGACTCAAGACCGCCCCCTGCTACCTGCGGATGTCACCCGCCGACCGCCGGTGGTACGACGTGTACGAGACCGCCCTTGACCTCGGCATCCCGGTACTGATCCACACCGGGTACACGCCCTCGCGCAACGCGGACGCCCGGTTCTTCTCCCCGCTTCTCGTCGAGCAGGTGGCCCGGGACTTCCCCCAACTCCCGGTGATCCTCGCCCACCTCGGCACGCCCTGGACCCGGAGTTGCGTCGACCTGCTCGCCCGGCACGCCAACCTCTACGCCGACCTGTCCATCTTCGGCTCCTACCAGCCGCCCGCGACGGTGGCCAGGGCACTGGCCCACGCCCGCGAGAGCGGCGTCCTCGACCGGCTCCTGTGGGGCACCGACTTCCCCTTCGCGACCATGACGGCGGCCGCGACCCGCATGGCGGCGCTGGCCCAGGACCCCGGGCCGTGGCCGCCCGGCAGCGACCCGCTCTCGCCGCGCGAGTACGAGGCCCTCATGGGAGGCACCGCGGCGCGGCTGCTCGCCCTGGCCGCACCGAACGCCACGCCGGTTCCCCGTCCGACCCGATGACTCGAGGTGTCATGACCTTCTCTTCCGGATACGAGTTCGACGCCATGTCGCGCCGCCCGCTGTACGGCGACGTGACCCAGCGCCTGGTCGACATCTGCGAGGCCCCCGACGGCGGCGGCGTCGCCGACGTCGGCTGCGGCTCGGGCCTCGCCACCGAACTGCTCCTGGAACGTTCCGCCCACGTCGGCGCCATCATCGGCATCGACCCCTCGGAACACGAACTGGCCATCGCACGCCGGAGGTTGCGCGACCCCAAGGTGCGCTTCGTGCAAGGGCGCGCACAGGACGTCGAGTCCCTGACCGGGCCGGTGGACGTCGCCGTCCTGAGCAACGTGATGCACCAGATACCGGCGGCCGAGCGAGGCCCCGTGCTCGCCGGCTGCCACCGGCTGCTCGCACCGGGCGGGCGCTGCGTCCTCAACACCCTGTTCTACGAGGGGGCCGTGCTCCCCGAGACCCGGGCCTTCTACGCACACTGGCTGCGCGCCACCCGTGACGTCCTGCGGAAGAGGGGCGAGGACCTCGTCCTCGCGCGCGACAAGCCGGTCGCCCTCCAGACGCTCACGCCGCGCCGGCACGAAGAGCTGTTCACCGAGGCGGGGTTCTCCCAGACCAAGTCCGAGGAAGCCGTGTACGCGTGGACGCTCCAGGACTGGGAGGCCCTGTGCACGTACTCGGTGTTCGTGGAGGGCGCCACCGGGATCAGCGAGCTGGCCCTCGGCTCCGAGGCGCTGATCGAGGGCCTGCGGACCACCTTCGAGCGGCTGGAGCTGACCGAGGTGCCCCGGCGCTGGCTCTTCGCCTGGGGCGTCAAGTGACCGTGGGCGAGGGGGAGGAGGGCGACGCGCCCCTCTCGTACGCCCAGCAGAGCGTGTGGTTCCTGGAGCGGCGCGCCGGTCGCACACGGTACGCCGACCCCATGACGTTCCGTCTCGTCGGTGAGCTGGATGCGACGGCCCTGCGGGCGAGCATCGAGGAACTCGTCGGCCGCCACGAGGCGTTGCGCACCCGCTTCCCTGTCGTGGACGGCCTGCCCGTCCAGCGCGTGTCCGCGCGGGCCGACGTGCCCCTGCCGCTGACCGACCTCACCGCACGTCCCGCCGCGGAACGCGAGGAGACGGCCGACCGGTTCCTCGCCGAGGAGCTGCGGCGGCCGTTCGATCTGGCCCGCGGGCCCGTGGTGCGGGCGGTCCTGCTCAGGATCGCGCCGCGCGAGCACATCGTGCGGATCACCCTGCACCACCTGGTGTCCGACGCCTGGTCGTGGTGGGCGGTGCTGTTGCGCGAACTGGAGCAGCTCTACAGCGCACACCTGCACGGGCGCGCCTCGCCGCTGCCGCCCGTGCCCGCCCAGTACCGGGACTTCGTGCGGCGACAGCGCGAGTGGCTCGCAGGACCGGCCTACCCCAAGCAACTCGCCTACTGGGAACGGGTATTGGCGAACGCGACCCCGCTGCCGCCGCTCACCCTGGCGTCCGCCGCCCCGCAGCGGACCGAACAGCCGCCACGGACGCGGTGGTCGGACATCCCCCCGCCCCTGTACGAACGGCTGCGGGCGGCCGCCCGGCGCGAGCGCGCCACCCTGTTCATGCTGTTGCTCACCGCCTCCACCCGGGTGCTGCGCCGCTACGTGGACACCGACGACATCCTCGTGGCCACCCGCGGCGGATACCGTACCCGGGCCGAGTTCGAGAAGGCCGTCGGCTTCTTCGTGAACCTGCTGCCCGTACGGACCCGGGTGCCCGCGGCCGGAGACTTCCGCGGCCTGCTGCACCAGGTCCGCCGCAACCTGATCGGGGTGTACTCCCACCGGGACGTGCCGTTCGAGCGGCTGGCCACCGACCTCGGACTGTGGCGGCCCGGATTCGGGTCGGCGATCAGCGTATGCGTCTCCTTCCAGACGACGCCGGAGGTGCCGCCCGCCCTCGAAGGACTCGACGTGACACCGATCAACCACGACCCCTTCTCGCCGTACCCCCTGGACCTCGGCTTCTACGAGGACGGGGGCGTGCTGCGCGCCCTGCTGATCCACCACCCCGGCCAGTACGACGACACGGCCGCCGCCCGGCTGCTCGACGACCTGCACCAGGAACTCGACGCCGCCTGCCGCGAACTGGAGCGGGACGCCGGGGACGACGCGCCCGCGCCCGCCGTCGGCGCGGCGGCGTCGCGGGGAGACGCATGAGAGCGCTGCAGTGGCACGGCACACGCCGGGCGGCCGTCACGGACGACGCCCCCATGCCCCGTATCGAGGAACCGCGCGACGCCGTCGTCCGCGTGGTGCGCAGCGCCATCTGCGGCACCGACCTCCACCCGTACCGCGGCGAGATCGACGGGTTCAGGCCGGGCACGGTCACCGGCCACGAGTTCACCGGTGTCGTCGAGGAGGTGGGGCCCGAGGCGCGGGGGCTTCGGCCCGGTGACCGGGTCGTCGCCTCGGACATCATCGCCTGCGGGCGCTGCAGGGCCTGCCGTCGCGGCTGGCACTACCAGTGCGCCCGGGTGGGCCTGTTCGGCTACGCGACCGTGGTGGGCACACAGTCCTACGCCGGGGGACATGCCGAGTACGTGCGGGTGCCCTTCGCCGACACGGTGCTGCTCCCGATCCCCGACGACGTCGGCGACGAGCGGGCCCTGTTCGTCGGCGACGTGCTCGCCACGGGCTACGCGTGCGCGGTGGGCGCCGAGGTGCGTCCCGGGGACACGGTGGCGGTGGTGGGCTGCGGTCCGGTGGGCCTGCTCGCCCTGGAGGCCGCCCGGCTCCTCGGCGCCGCCCGGGTGCTCGCCATCGACCCGCTGGAGAGCCGGCGGAAACTGGCCGCCGAACGCGGCGCGTGCCCGGTGCCCGGCACGTCCGACGCCGCACAGCAGGTCGCCGACCTGACCGAGGGGCGCGGGGCGGACGCCGTCCTGGAGGCCGTGGGCACCGACGCCTCCCTGCTGACCGCGCTGAACGTCGTACGGCCGCGCGGAGTGGTGTGCGCCGTGGGCGCCCATGCCTCCGAGGCCATGCCCATGCCGACCCGGCTCGCCTTCGCCAAGGAGGTCACCCTCCGCTTCGCCGTCGGCGATCCCATCAGGGACTCCGAACCCCTGATGAACCTGGTGCGCGCCGGCCGCGTCGACCCCACCTTCCTCATCTCGCACCGGATGCCCCTGTCCGAAGCCGCGGAGGGGTTCCGGCTGTTCGACTCCGGCGAGGCCAGCAAGGTGGTGCTGATCCCGTGACGACGTCCACGACCGCCAACGCGCCGCCCACGCACATTCCTGTCCCTGTCCCCGGCGATCAGCCGTACATCGTGACCCATGGAGGAACCGTGACGGACAACCTGACCGATCCCAAGCCCCAGCTCGCCGTGGACGCGGCGGAAGTGGTGCGCCGGATCTGGGCGGAAGTACTCGAAGTGGAAGCCGAATCCATCGACGTGCATCACAGCGACTTCTTCGAAATGGGCGGATATTCGCTGCTCGCCCTCCAGGCCATAGGGAGGATTCTGACGGAGTACGGGGTCGACGAAGTCGAATCGGTGGAATGGGAGGGAGAACTCCTGAACCGCCTCTTCGACAACGCCACGCCCATGGCCCAGGCGGAATTCCTGGCGGAAAAGGGCTGCGGCGTTCCGAGTGCGGGCCGTCACACCTCGGGGACCGCGCGGTAGGGCAGCTGCCGAATCGGCTCGCAGCAGCGCACGGAACAGCGCCTGGCCGGTGGATCGAACACCGGCCAGGCGCTATTGGGAGTTCAGACGCGGCTGCCCGCCGTCGGCCTGGAGACGGCGGAAGGCGCGCCGGCCACGGCGGCGTTGACCGCCCGGTGTGCCTCGTCGGCGATGCGCTCGGCCTCCGCCCCGCTCCCGGCGCAGGCGACGATGCCCAGCGAGGGCCGGTGCCCGCCGAGTGCGCGGACGGTCGACGGATAGGCCCGCACCCCCCGCGCCCACAGTTCCTCGAACACGGGGCGGACGTGCGCCGTGTACGACGCGGCGCCCGGGAGCCGCAGCGGCAGGGCGTCGTGGACGTAGGCGACCGGGCTTTCGTCGGCCCACCGGTGGGCGAGCGCGACCGCGTGCATGGCGCCGGAGCGCCGGGCGTTGATCTCGGTGACGTAGAGGTCCCCGTCCAGGCCGAGGAGGCAGTCGACCGTCAACCAGCCGCGGTACCCCAGGGACCGGGCGAACGCGTGGACGGCCGTGCCCAGTGCACGGAGCCGCCCCTCCAGCCCGGAATCGAGCACCCCCGGACCGAGGACCAGGCTGCGGTACCGCAGCCCGTCGACGCCGAGCGCGCTGAACTCCATCCGCGGTTCCTCGCCGTCTTCGACGAGGACGTCCACGGCCGGGACGTCGGCCGCGTGCTCGACGTAGTCCTGCACGATGAGCGGGAACGTGCCGAAGAAGGGTTCGCGCCGCAGGGACTGCCAGAAGCGCCGGACCGTTCCGTCGGCCTCGCTCTGCGCGACGGCGGAGCCGTAACCGCCGACGCCGTACATGCTCTTGACCACGGCCCGGCCACCCTGGCCCGCGATCGCCGTGACCGCGCCCTTGAGCTGCTCCCAACTGGCGACCGAGATGCCCCGGGGCACGCGGAACCCGGGGAGGTGCGAGGCGAGATCGACGCAACTCGTCTTGGATTCGAGGTACTCGCACGACCAGTAGTGCTCCGGCTCTGCGACGTCCAGCCGCACGTCCCGCCCCTGGCCGCGGACCAGCGCGGCCAGGGAGTACAGCTCGGGGGAGGCCCCGAAGGACACGAACCGCACCACGCGCGCTCCGGCGGTCGCGGCGTGCAGCGCGGCGAGCGCCACGTCGTCATGGAGCAGGTCGTGGACCAGACGGCCGGTGCGCGGTACCGGCGACACCACAGGAGGGACGGAGCCGCCGAGTCCGGCGTGCACGTCGGCGAGCCACTCCGGGGACCAGCCGGCCGGCAGCACGAGCACGCGGTTCTCGGTGCTCCAGAAGACGCACTGGTCGGTGAGGCCGGTGCCGTGTTCGACGAGGTCGCTCTCCACACCCGGGTCGAAATCCAGCAGTTCGCGCTTCAGGTTGAACTCGACGACGTTCGGGATCACCAGGTCGATGGTTTCGGGCATGCTGTCCTGCCTTCCCTGAGCCCCGGTCTGCTGCCCCCTAGTAGCTGGAGTGCACACCGGGCGTGAGCAGGTGCCTCTCCGGACCGAGCAGGGCCGGCGTGAACACGCACATCAGCGTCATGCCGTCCTGCGAGCGCAGCACGTGCGGTTCACCCGTGCCCGGGGCGTACAGCATCCCCGGCTTGATGTCGAAAACGCCGTCCGCCGTCTCCACGGAACCGGATCCGGACACGCAGTAGCAGACCTCCTGGTGGTTGTCGTACCGCAGGTACGACTCGCTGCCGGGCTGCACATAGGTCTCGGTCAGGCTGAATCCCAATTCATCGGCCTGAACGAGTAATCGTCGGCTTGTCCCGTTACCCCAGTCAACGTCGCATTCGCTTCCCACGACATCTTCAACCGCGCGCACCAGCAAGGGTCCACCTGCCCAGGAGTCATTTTTTCTGTCAGGGTCGGGCATCGAGTCTATGGAATACGGGGCCGGTATTCCACGGGAAGTACGGGTATGCCCACGTGGCTATACCTGTCGGTGCGCGGTCCAATATTCCTGGCTGGGTTTCCCTGACTTATTCCCTCACTACGTGGTGCTGCGGGCGGCCGTCGCGGGCTCCGCGGGGTGGCCGTCCCGCAGGTGGTACACGTTGAAGGCCTTGCGGATGACGGGCTGGGCGACATTGCGCACCGGAACGCCACCGCTGGTCATGCCGTGTTCGGTACCCGCGTGGGCGTGCCCGTGGACGGCCAGATCCGCGCCCGCCGAGTCGACCGCCTCCGCCAGCAGATAGCTGCCGAGAAAGGGATAGATCTCCAGGGGCTCGCCCGCGAGGGTGTCGGCCACCGGCGCGAAGTGTGTCAGCGCCACCCGTGTCTCGCAGCCCTGCTCGGCCAGTTCCTCCAGGGAGGTCCGCAGGCCGTCGGCGCAGCGCCGGGTGTAGCGGATGAACTCCTTCATCAGCGGCTCGCCGAACTCGCTGCCGCTGCGGCCGACGAACCCGCCGCCGAATCCCTTGGTGCCCGCGATGCCCAGGCGCGCCCCGTCGACCTCGACGACGGTGCCCTGCCCTTCGAGCACGCGCACGCCCGCCTCACGGAGGACGGCGGTGACCTCGTCGGGCCGTTCGTCGTGGTGGTCGTGGTTGCCGAGCACGGCCACGACCGGCACCGGCAGACCGGTCAGCTCCCGGGCGACCACCCGCGCTTCGTCCGGGGTGCCGTGGCGGGTCAGGTCTCCGGCGAGGAGTAGTACGTCCGCGCAGTCGTCGAGCGTCTCGAAGGCGGGCCGGAGCACCCCTTGGCTGTCCGGCCCCATGTGGATGTCCCCCACGGCCGCGATGCGGATCATGTCACTTCCTCCGAGTGGTCCGGGGCCGTCGCGTCGGCCACCGCGACGTCGAAGTGGACTGTCTGGCCGTCGAGTTCCTCGTGAACGGTGCGCAACAGCTCCTCGCGGCACTGCGCGGTGGGCACCGTTCCGACGACGGCCACGGACGATCCGCGGGCCTCGACACGGATGCCCAGTTCACCCAGTTCCTCCGCGGCGAGCCGCTCCTTGAGATGGGCGATGCGGTACTCGACGTTGGCTGGGTCGTTCATCGGTCTCCTCCTCGCGGCGCGATGACTTCCAGGCGTTCCAGCAGGAAGAGGAAGGCGGCCGGCATCGGTGTGTTCCCGTACTCGTCGCGCAGCGCCTCCCAGTCGACCATCTCGCGCAGCTGCCGCGCGATCGGCAGCACGGCGCCGAAGTCGCAGTGGTGCTCGGAGAAGGCGGCGAGCAGGGCCCGCACCAGGTCGGTCGGCGACAGGACCGGCATGTGCACGGAGTCCACCGGCAGTTGCGATGCACGGCCGAGAAGATCCGTCGTGACCGGCTCGCTGGCCAGTTGGAAGATGAGGTCGATGTCCTGGCCGAGGCACTTGGCCTTGAGCAGCCAGTCCTCCGGCGGCGCGTACACCGGCAGCCCCGCCTCCTCCAGCGAGGCCGCCACCGCTTCGGCGTCCTCGGGCCTGATGCAGAAGTCGGCGTCGTGCTGGAGGTTGCCGGTCCCGCCGTGGGCGTGGACGGCGACGCTGCCGGCGAGGGCGAAGTCGTGTCCGCGTCTCTTGAGGATCGCGGCGACCTGCTTGGTCGCCTCCAGGATGGCCTGGTTGAGGTCGGGCGGAAGTTCCGCCGCGCACACCTCGTGGTGCGGGGAGCCCCCGGCCGGGGCTCCCGCCGGACGCGGCCCGGTGCCCGGCCTCGGTGCGTCGTCCGGCGTCGTGTCGTGTGCGTTCGGGCTCACCTGCTGCTCCGTTTCCGGACGCCGGCTGCTGCACTGACCGCGCAGGCTGCCGGTCACCGACGATCCCTGCTTCAGGTAGCACCGGTACCCGGGCCTCCGGGTTCGACACGGGCCAGTTGCTGTACGGGTCGCCCTTCCCTTATACCGCAGGCCGAACCGGGCCACCTCTCCGGACGACCCGGCCCCGCGCCCTCTCAGTCGAGGTCGTCGGGAGCTGCGGGCAGGTCCTCGTCGGGGACGACGTGCACCGCCGCCTCCTCCGCGGCCGCCGCGCCGCCGTCGATGCCCTGGTCCGTGGCGACGGCCTCCTTGGTGGTGTCCGCGTGGGCGCCCTCGTCCGGAGCCAGCAGACGGCCGGCGCGGTCCGCCCCGGCCTCGGGGTCCACGGGTTCGCCCTCGCCGTCCGGCAGGTCGCCCACGCCGTCCCCGTCGGGCGCCTGGGTGTCAGGCACCTCCTGCCGCAGCCGCTCGTCGAGCGACTCGCCCTCGTGCTGTTCCGCCGCCGTGGTGCCGCTCTTGTTCACGCCCAGGGGCTTCTCCGGCGGGGAGTAGCCCTCGTCGAGCATGTCGTCGTACGTGCGCTCGTCCAGCGCGTCCTGGAGGTCAAGCGGCGTGGCGTCCTCCTGCTCCTCGTTGTCACCGGTGGGCTGGTAGGCGTCGTCCGCCATGTTCTGTTCGCTCATGACTGCCTCGCGCTTCTCGGGGTGTGGGGTGGTCGCGCTTGCCCTTTGATGGTCGCGCGTCGGCCCATCGATGTGCCCGCGACACACGCTCCCAAACGATCTCTCCCGAGGTCCGTGGGCTCGTGCCGGGGTCGCGTTTCTCACGTCGCCTGGGTGCGGCGCACGCACTCGGCGATCACGGCGCTCAGGCTCCCCGTCCGGTCGAGGAGGTCCCGCTGGACGCGGGCGCCGTTGCCGTGTTCCAGCAGATCGTCGATGGCCGTGCGCACCAGGCCGAGGTCGCCGCTGTCCTCCAGGGCGTCCCGCAGGTGGTCGACGAGGGCTTGCAGCACCTCACGGCTCGGCGCCGGCCGCATGGTCAGGGGGTGGAGCAGGGTGTCGTCAAGGGCGGACCGCGAGGCCCGCCAGGCGGCGAGCCTCAGCAGGCCGGTGCTGTGCGCCGCCGGTGGCCGGCCCGCCCGCCATTCGCGCGAGGCCGTCTCGACCAGAGCCCGCGCGAGGGCCGCGACCAGGACGGTGGACGAGGCCTCCAGACAGACGTCCGCGACGCGGATCTCGACGGTGGGGTAGCGGTGGGAGAGCCGGGCGTCGAAGTAGACCATCCCCCGGTCGCGCAGCACCCCGGAGTCGACCAGGCCGCGGACCTCGTCCTCGTACCGCTCGGCGGAGCCGAAGATCTCGGTCGGGCCCGCCATCGGCCAGCGGCCCCACACCTGGCTGCGGTAGCTGCTGTACAGGCTGTCGTGTCCCTGCCAGAAGGGCGAGTTGGCGCTCAGGGCGACCAGGAGCGGGAGCCAGGGCCGGATGCGGTCGATGACGGCCACGCCCTCCTCGTCAGACCCGACCGACACATGGACGTGGCAGCCGCAGGTCAGCTGCTCCTGGGTGGTCAGCCCGAACTGCTCCTCCATCCACTGGAAGCGGCTGCCGGTGTTGACCGACGGGCTCACCGGCAGGGGAGAAGTGGCGAGGGCGGCGACCGTGGCGCCCACGTCACCGGCGTGCCGCGCCGCGTCGGCGCGCCACCGCACCACCTCGTCCGCGAGGCTGTCCATGCTCTCCCGCGGTTGGGTGGCGAATTCGAGCTGCTGCCCGTGCAGTTCCCGCTCGAAGGCCTCGTCCTCGGGCTCGCGGTAGTCGCTCTCGTGCTTCTCGGTGTCCGGGTTCTCCGCGGTGTTCTTGGCCGCTCGCGCCAGGACCGCCGAGGAAAGGGCCCGCGGCTCGCCGCTGCTGCGGTCGATCAGGAGGAGTTCTTCCTCCACTCCTACGGTGCGCAAAGGTGGCTGCCTCTCTGTCCGTCCGTGGCTGGTGGTTCCCCAATACCCCCGGCACCGGATCCCAGCCGCTCGCCGACCCGTTCGACCGTAGGATGTTTCAGCGGAGGCGATTCGGCAAACCGATCACTTATGGTGCAAATCGGCTACACAATGATGACCGAGCAGACCGGACCGCGCGCGCTCGTCGACGACCTGGTCGCGGCGGAGAAGGCGGGCTTCGACTTCTCCGTCACCTCCGACCACTACTTCCCGTGGCTGGACTCGCAGGGACACTCCCCGTACGCGTGGAGCGTGCTCGGCGCGGCGGCGCAGGCCACCTCGCGCATCCCGCTCATGACGTACGTGACCTGCCCGACGACCCGGTACCACCCCGCCGTGGTGGCGCAGAAGGCCGCCACGATGCAGCTGCTCTCCGAGGGCCGCTTCCGGCTGGGACTCGGCTCGGGTGAGAACCTCAACGAGCACGTCATCGGTGGCGGCTGGCCCTCGGCACGGGTCCGCCTCGACATGTTCGAGGAGGCGGTCGGGATCATCAAGGCGCTCTTCACGGGTAAGAACATCAACCACGAGGGCACCCACTTCGACGTGGCGAACGCCCGCCTGTGGGACCTGCCCGACGAGCTGCCGCCCATCGGCATCGCCGTCTCCGGCGAGCGGTCCTGCGCGCTGGCCGGGAAGTACGCGGACCTCGTCATCGCGACCGAGCCCAAGGCCGACCTCGTCGAGTCCTTCGAGCGGCACGGAGGCGCCGGCAAGCCCCGGGTGGGCCAGCTGCCCGTCTGCTACGACACCGACAAGGACGCGGCGATCGCCCGCGCCCACGACCAGTTCCGCTGGTCCGTCGGTGGCTGGCCGGTCAACTCCGAACTGCCGGGCCCCGCCGCCTTCGCCGGCGCCACGCAGTACGTCACCCAGCAGGACATCGCGCAGCAGATCCCGTGCGGGGACAACGTGGACGACTTCGTCGAAGCCGTCCGCCCCTTCGCCGAGGCGGGCTTCACGGAGATTGCCCTCGTCCAGGTCGGCGGCGACCAGCAGCGCCCCTTCATCGACTGGGCCGAGAAGAAGCTGCTGCCCGCGCTGCGGGAACTGTGACGCGCCGGGCGCCCATGACCCAAGGAGACACCGTGCACCACACACCGACCCCCGCCTCACCCGCCCAGGACCCCCGGTCCCACCCGTCCGCGGAGCTCGTACAGGTGGTCCTCGGCGAGTGCTCGGTGGCCGACGCGGACACCGTCTTCACCGTCCTGCGCGCCCACTTCCCGTCCGACCGCGGGGTGGACGCGCCCCGCCAGACCGAACAGGAGTCGCCCGCCGTCTGGACCGGCGAGTTCCGCGTCGCCGGGAGCCCCGGTCCCGCCCGGGGCGTCCTGCTCGCCGGCCCGGTCACCGCCGACCTGCAGGGCGGTCCTGTCGCGGTGGCCCACCTGCGCGAGGCGCTCGAAGCGGCCTTCGTCGTCTCGCCCGTCGGCACCGTCTCCGGCGACCAGGAGATCGAGGTACAGCTCCGCCTGACCGGCGCCGAACACGGCGCGCCGCCCGGGGACGCCTGACCGGGTGCGCGCCGATCGGGCGCATGCCCGCGTGTCGGACCGGCAGGTTCCGTCCGCCGGGGCGGGATGCCGCATCTTCGGAGGGACCCGTACGCGCCCGGATCGCCGGCGCCGTGCGGTGGCCACCGACCGACGGGGCAGCGAAGGAGCGCGGAGCCGGTGCGCGGAACAGGGCAGGGCGTGGCCGTGGCGCTGCTGTGCTGCGCACTCGCCGGGTGCGGTGGCGTCGCCGCACGCGAGGACGCCGCCGCACGGGCGGTGAACCGCTTCGAGGCGAGTCTGCGGACCTCGGACACCGCGCGCGGCTGCGGGGCGCTCGCCCCCGGCACCCTCGACGAACTGGAGCAGTCCGCCGAACTGCCCTGCGCCCGGGCGCTGCCCGACGCGGCACTGCCCACGGCCGCCGAGGTGCGACACGTCGATGTGTACGGGCGCCAGGCACGCGTCGTGACCGACCGCGACACGCTCTTCCTGTCGTCCTTCCCGGGCGGCTGGAAGGTCACGGCCGCCGGCTGCACCGCACGCCCCGAGAAGCCGTATCAGTGTCTGATCAAGGGCGGTTGACGGATGCGGACGATGTTCCTGCTGTATCTGCTGACCGTGACGGCCGGGCTGGCCTACTGTCTGGCGCTGGGGCTGACGCAGCGGTGAGCCGGGCGCGGCGCTTTCTGCGCGAGAACAGCCTCACCCTGGCCTTCGGCGCGGGGTTCCTCCTCACCCTGGCGGGCCAGGCGATCGCCGGGCACGCCGAATTCAACAACCAGCTCGTCGCAGGCGACCTGGCCCCGATGAGCTTCGGCGGTTACCTCCTGACCTCCGACTTCGCCGTGGACGTGACGGAGAACTGGCAGTCCGAGTACCTGCAGTTCTTCCTCTACATCTTCGGCACGGTCTGGCTGCTCCAGCGGGGCTCGCCCGAGTCCAAGGAGGTCGGCAAGGCGGGCCCGGAGTCCGACGAACGGCAGCGGGTCGGCGCGCACGCCCGGCCGGACTCGCCGCGCTGGGCCGCCGCGGGCGGTGCGCGTCAGGCCTGGTACGGCCGGTCGCTCGGCATCCTCATGTGCACGCTGTTCCTGCTCTCGTGGCTGGCCCAGTCCGTGGCGGGCGTCGCCGCGTACAACGAGGAGCACCTGCGCGAACTCCAGGCGCCCATCGGCTGGTTCGAGTATCTCGGGGCCGCCGAGTTCTGGGGTCGCACCCTGCAGAACTGGCAGTCCGAGCTGCTCGCCGTGGGGTCGATGGCCATCTTCTCCGTCTATCTGCGCCAGCGCGGATCTCCGGAGTCCAAGCCGGTCGGCGCGGCGCACGACGCCACCGGCGTGGAGGGTGGCTGACCGCTCAGCCGGGCGCGCCCGGCGCGTCGGCCAGAGGGATGCGCAGGGCGCTCCGCCCCCGCCGCCACGCGTCGAGCAGCCGCTCGCCGAGGCGGTCCTCCAGGAAGCCGGTGGCGTGGACGCCGAAGGCCACGTCCGCTGCGAGCCCGGGCTCGGCGGCCAGCAGCCCGCCGACGACATCGCGCCGCACCACCTGCTCGTGCACGGCGTCCGCCTCCACGTGTTCGTCGTAGAACCGCTGCGCCGCGGGGCCCGCGCCGGTCCGGCGCAACGCCGCGGCGAGCCGCCGCGAACCGGGCGACGAGGTCACCTCGACAGCGGCGAAATGACCCACCAGCGCACCGCGCAGGGCACGGTGCAGCCCGAACAGGGACATCAGGTTCACGGTGGCGAGGGCCTCGGCGGGGGCCGCGTCGACATAGTGGCCGTACGCCGTCTCCAGACCGAGGTCGGCCATGAGCTCGGCGAACAGCCGGGCGTGGATGTCCTCGGCGCGCCCCGCCCCGAACTCGTCGTACTCGATGGCCACCATCGCCGCCTTGGCCCGCCCGTGCAGGCGGGGAATGACCCAGGCGTGCGGGTCGGCCTCCTTGAGGTGGTACAGGGAGCGCAGCGCCGCGTACTCCCGGAGCTGCCACGCCTCCCCGTCGCGCTGGAGGTGGTGGCTGACGCTCGCCGGATCGTGCCCGACGGGTTCCACGAGGAGCGCGCCCAGCGCCTCCCCGGCGTCCTCGCACCGGGGCACGTCGGCGTGCAGGGCATCGAGGAACCGCCGCTCCAGCGCGCGCCGCAGGGCCAGCAGGCCAGGGTCCCACTCCCACCCGTCGGCCACCCCGGAGAAGCCCTGGTAGTGGAGTTCGTAGAGGACGTAGAGGGTGAGCTGGAGATCGTCTCCGTAGGCCTCGGCCCGCTCCGCCTCCGCCAGGCCGGGAACAGGGCCTTCGCCGCGCAGCGCGGTCAGGACGCCACGGGACAGCCCGCCGCGGGCGGTGGGGGGTTCGGGGCTGTGGTGGCGCGGTTCGACGTAGGTGGTCGCTTCGGCGGGGGCGGTCATGACGAGGCCTCCGGCTCCTCGGTCGTGGACGGGTCGGCCGTGGACGGCTCCTCCTGGCGCTTCACCCGCCGCCGCCGGTGGCTGGTGTCGCACCAGGGGTATGTACGGCTGCGCCGGCAGGTGCAGACCGCGACGGTGAAGCGCCGCGAGACGGAGACGGTCCCGTCGTCGGCGACCACCTCGACCGGGCCCTCCACCAGGAGCGGGCCTTCCGGGTCGACCGTGACGCGGCGCGGGCGGTCAGCGGCGTTCGGCACGGACCACCACCAGTTCCTCGATCGTCTCGTCGGCGCCGAGAAGATGGCGACGGCGCAGCCAGGCCTGGCGCGAGCGCAGCACGGGCCCGAACGGGATGAACCGCCGGTCGGTGACCTCGGTGTCCATGCCCCGCGACGCCAGCCGCTCCAGCGTGACGTCCACATCGCAGAGCGCGGAGTGCACCATCAGCAGGACGCCCCCGGGGCGCAGCGCCCGTGGGGCCGTGTCGCAGACGCGGTCCACGACCAGTCGGCCGGCCGGTCCGCCGTCCCACGCGCGCGCCGCGCCGCGCCGGGGCAGCCGCGGTGAAGGAGAGGGTACGTAGGGCGGGTTGCTGACCACCAGATCGAAGGGGCCGGACGACGCCCCGGTGGTCAGGTCGCCGTGGCGCACGGCGACCGACTGCCCGCTGAGCCGCGCGTTGAGCCGGGCGGTGAGCACCGCCCGCCAGGAGATGTCGAGGGCCGTCACCCGGGCCCCGCGCCGGGCGGCCGCCACGGCGAGCGCCCCGGAACCGGTTCCCAGGTCGAGCACGGAGGTGCCGTCATCGATGTCCTCGCGGTCCAGGGCCCGGCACAGCAGCGCGGTGTCGTGCTGCGGCGCGTACACGCCGGGCAGGGTGAACAGCGGCGCCGGGGGTACCGGCGCCGGCATCGGTGTGCGTGCGTGCGTGGTCATGCGGCTTCTCCCGTCGGCAAGAACTCCACGAGGGCGCTCCTCCTTCCACGCTCCGCCGGTTCGCGGTCGGCCACCACTCGAACAGTGACAGCTGGTGACATGTAGTGGCAGATGGTGACTTATCGCGAACAGAGCGGACTTCGCTGCCTTGCTTCGGTCCTGAACCTGGGTGCCCCGGGTCCGGTGATCCACACCTGCGGGACGGCCGTGGCCCGCGGGGCGGCAGAGAGCGGGACACGCCGCCTCTCTGCCGGGACGGCACGCCGTACTTTCCGGATGACCGCCGTCGTCGTGGGGGCCGGACCGGCCGGACTCACCGTTGCCGCCACGCCGCCACGCCGCCACGCCGACACGCCGACACCTGAGCGTCGCGCGTGCGCGGGCCCGGTCAGTCCGGTGTCGTGTGCCGGTGCCGCGCCCACGCGGGCAGCACGAACCAGCACAGCAGGTACCAGGAGACGACGACGCCCACCAGCCAGGGCACGACGGTGTTGTCGGTGGCGACCCGCAGGATGAGGAGGAGGGCGGCGGTCAGCGTGCCGAGCAGCAGGACGAGCCCGAGGAACGTCAGCCTGGACGCCCACACCACCGCATGCGGCTTGATCTTGCGGCCCGAGACGATGCGATGGAACGACACCGGGGCGATCAGAGCGCCCGTCGCCGTCGAACCGAGGATCACGGTCACCACGTAGATCGTCCGGTCGGTGTCGCTCAGCTCCTGGAACCGCGGCGTGAAGGCGACCGTCAGGAGGAAGCCGAACAGGATCTGCACGCCGGTCTGGGCCACCCGCACTTCCTGGATCAGTTCGCTCCAGCGGCGGTCGGCGCGCTCGGTCTCGGTCTCGCGGCGGCCGTCGCTCCCGGCGCGGGGGGCAGGCTTGTCGGCAGGGTCGTCCACGGGGTCGTCTCCGGGCTCGCTGTTCGACGCGTCCACATCATGAGTGTGCCCGCGAACCACCCACTCGACAAACGCGAACGCCGATGCTGATTCGAGTGGTCGCGGGCGGGCAGGCGGGGTGTTGAGTGATCGTGGAACCGACCCCAGGGAGACTCCGTGCTGCTGGCCCACCCCGTCGTACTGGAAGACCTGCTGGAGCGCTACAAGGCCCTCGCCCTGCTCCGCGCCGATCAGGGAAGTGCCGAGAGCCGACAGGCGTACGAGGACGTGGCGTACAGCCTGTGCCTGGCCACCGGCACCAGCGACGTCGACGCCGCCGTCGTCGCTGCGGGCCACCGGCTGCCTGGCGCCAGGACTCTGGACGACTCCTTGCTGACGGCTACCGGAACCGTGGGCTGACGGTCTGAGGCAGGCTCACTTCTGCGCGCCGTGCCAGACGGTCGTGGCGTTGCAGAATTCGCGGATTCCGTGGCCCGAGAGCTCCCGTCCGTAGCCGGAGCGCTTGATGCCGCCGAAGGGCAGGCCGGGGTGGGAGGCGGTCATGCCGTTGAAGAACACCCCGCCCGCCTGGAGATCCCGCACGCACCGCTCGACGTCGGCGTCGTCGCGGGTCCACACGTTGGAACTCAGGCCGAACGGCGTGTCGTTGGCCAGCGCCACGGCTTCGTCCAGGTCCGCGACGCGGTAGAGCGTGGCCACCGGGCCGAACGCCTCCTCGCGGTGGATCCGCATCCGCGGGGTGATGTCCGCGAGGACGGTCGGGGCGTAGTACCAGCCCCGGTCCCGCTTCTCGGGGCGCTGCCCGCCGCACAGTGCCGTGGCGCCGTGGGCCAGCGCGTCCTCGACGAGTTCTTCCAGGTCGTCGCGGCCCTGCTCGGTCGAGAGCGGGCCCACGTCGGTGTCCTCGTCCATCGGATCGCCGACGGTCAGCTCCCGCATACCGGCGACGAACCGGTCGCGGAAGGCGTCGTAGACGTCGGCGTGCACGATGAAGCGCTTGGCGGCGATGCAGGACTGCCCGTTGTTCTGCACCCGGGCGGTCACCGCGGTCGTCGCGGCGCGCTCCACGTCGGCGCTCGGCAGCACCAAGTAGGGGTCGCTGCCGCCCAGTTCGAGGACGGTCTTCTTGATCTCGTCGCCCGCGGTGGAGGCGACCGAGCGTCCCGCGGGTTCGCTGCCGGTGAGCGTCGCCGCGGCCACCCGCCCGTCGCGCAGGATGTCCTCGACGGCGTCCGAGCCGATCAGCAGCGTCTGGAAGCAGCCTTCCGGAAAGCCGGCGCGGGTGAAGAGGTCCTGGAGGTAGAGGGCGGTCCGTGGCACGTTCGACGCGTGCTTGAGCAGGGCGACATTGCCCGCCATCAGGGCGGGGGCGGCGAAGCGTACGACCTGCCAGAGCGGGAAGTTCCACGGCATCACGGCCAGGACGACGCCGAGCGGGCGGTAGCGGACCACCGCCCGCGAGGCCCCGGAGTCGGTCACGTCCTCCTGCGCGGGATGCTCGTCCGCGAGCAGCCCCTCGGCCCGCTCCGCGTACCAGCGCATGGCCTTGACGCACTTCGCCGCCTCGGCCCTGGCCGCCTTCACCGGCTTGCCCATTTCCGTGGTCATGGTGCGCGCGATGTCTGGCGTGTCTTCCTCCAGGAGGTCAGCGGCGCGGTTGAGCAGCCGCGCGCGCTCGGCGAAGCCGGTGGTGCGATGACGGGCGTAGGCGCTCTCCGCCGTCGCCAGCCGGTGCTGGATCTCGTCGGCCGTGAGCGGTTCGAACGTCTGGAGTGTCTCCCCGGTGGACGGGTCGACCGTGGCGATGGGCATACGGTTCCTCCTCGGGGTCCTCGGTGCCCAGGTCCTGGTGCGGCATGCGGTGCTGCCCCGGGAATTTCAGCCTAGGCGGCGGAGGAGGAAGGGGCATGCGGGGATTCGGCCCCGCTGCCCGGTGTGCCGCCACTCAGAGGCCGAGTTCGGTCAGACCGGGGTGGTCGTCGGGGCGGCGGCCGAGCGGCCAGTGGTACAGGCGGTCGGAGTCCTGTACGGGCAGGTCGTTGATGCAGGCGTGGCGCACGCTCATCAGGCCGTCGTCGTCGAACTCCCAGTTCTCGTTGCCGTACGAGCGGAACCACTGCCCGGAGTCGTCGTGCCACTCGTAGGCGAAGCGCACCGCGATGCGACGGCCGTCGTGCGCCCACAGTTCCTTGATCAGCCGGTAGTCGAGCTCGCGGTCCCACTTGCGGCTCAGGAACCCGACGATGGCCTCGCGCCCGGTGACGAACTCCGCGCGATTGCGCCAGCGGGAGTCCTCGCTGTACGCGAGGGCCACCTTCTCGGGATCGCGGCTGTTCCAGCCGTCCTCGGCCAGGCGGACCTTCTCGATCGCGCTCTCCCGGGTGAACGGCGGGACCGGGGGGCGGGCAGCGACCGGGGGACGGGCAGCGGTGGTCATGGGGTGCTCCAGGGTGGTGGGCAGGGCGGACCGAGCGGGGAGAACGTGCGTTCTCCTCTGGCGGCCACCCTAGGAGAACGAGCGTTCTCCCGCAATGACGCGCGGCCCCGGTGGCCGTAGTAGCGTAGGAGAACGCACGTTCTCGATCGGGTGGGAGCCCTCATGGATCACGTGGAGGCGGAGGCCAGACTCCTCGACGCCGCCGAGGCGCTCTTCTACGAGCGCGGCATCCAGGCGGTCGGCATGGACCAGGTCCGCGCCGGATCCGGCGTCTCGCTCAAGCGGCTCTACCGGGTCTTCCCGTCCAAGTCGGAGCTGGTCCGGGCCTGTCTGGAGCGCCGGGACCGCCGCTGGCGCGAACGCCTCGCCGCCTACGTGGACGGCAAGGACGGCGGCGACGAGCGCATCCTCGCCGTCTACGACTGGCTGTACGACTGGTTCAGCGAGCCGGACTTCCGCGGCTGCGCCTTCGTGAACTCCTTCGGCGAACTCGGCGCGGTGGACCCGGCGGTGGCCGATACCGTCCGGGCCCACAAGGATGCCTTCAGGGGCTACATGGCCGCTCTCGTGGCCGACGCGGGGCGCCCGCGGAGCGCCGTCGGGCCGCTGGTCCTGCTCGCCGAAGGGGCCATGACCGCCGCCGCCATCGCCGGTTCCCCGTACCCGGCCCGCCAAGCCCGCGACGGCGCGGCCCAGTTGCTGGCCGCGCCGTAAGCTCCGACGTGGTCGAGCTCGGCCCCGCGGAGAGTGTGCCGGGCCCACCCGGGGGTGCCGGTCCGGGGTGCCGTCCGGTCGGGTGCCGTGTCAGCAGCTGAGGTTCGAGCCCGGTGTGGTGCCCAGGATCTGGGTGAAGGCCTTGTAGCGGTCGATACGGCTCTGGACCTGGCCGGGGTTGCCGCCGTCGCACTCCAGGCTGCCGTTGATGGCGCGGATGGTCTCACCGAAGCCGGCGCCGTTGACCATCGCGTTGTGCGGGGTCATGGTGCCGGGGCCGTTCTGGGTGTTCCAGTACCAGAGGCCCGTCTGCCAGGCGATGGCCGGGTTCTGCTCGACGAGGTAGGGGTTGTTGAGCAGGTCGATGCCGAGCGCGTCGCCCGCGGCCTTGTAGTTGAAGTTCCAGCTGAGCTGGATCGGGCCGCGGCCGTAGTAGGCGGCCTGCCCCGCCGGGCAGCCGTAGGGCTGGTTCCTGTCGCAGTAGTGCGGGTAATTGGCCTGGTTCTGCTCGACCACGTGCACCAGGCCGCCCGTCTCGTGGCTGACGTTGGCGAGGAACGCCGCCGCCTCCTGTCGCCTGACCGTGTCGCTGCCGGTGTTGGCGAAGGCCGGGTAGGACTTGAGCGCGTCGGTCAGGCCCTTGTACGTGTAGAACGAGTTCCGGCTCGGGAACATCTGGTTGAACTGGGCCTCGCTGACGACGAAGCCGGACGGATCGGGGTTGCCCGGGTCCGTACCGCCGCCGCACGAGCCCTGGTCCGACCAGACGTCGGCGCGGCCCGGGGTCTCGTTCTGGGTCCACCACTTGGCCGTCCAGTTGTGGCCGTCGTACGAGGCCGACCTGCCGCCCGTGTAGACCGACGAGGAGTTCCACGGCGCGGCGCACTCGGCGGCGGACGCCGAGACGGCGGCCGGGCCCAGGACGATCATCGCGCCGAGTGCGGCGAGCGCGGCCGCGAAGCTGGTGATGCGTCGGAACATGCCAACTCTCCTTATCGGCGGCGCGGTTGCGGGGGTCGCGCCGCCATGGGGGTGCCCGCGACTCAAGCGAAATGGTCTGAACCTGTCAAGGTCTAGACCAGGGGGTGAAGGTAAAACCTCGAACGGTCCAGCGGGCCTCGACGCGCACCTTGATCATTTGGCAGCGATCATTTGACAGCAGAAAACATGGGATGTTCCCATGTCCGCGATACATGGGATGTTCCCATGTGTGGCGCCCTTGACTCCAGGGACGCCCCGAGAAAGAAGGTGCCGCCCGATGCCGTTGCGCAGCGCAGCCCGGACCAACCTCGTCGACCTCGTCATCGCCCAGATGGAGAGCCTCATCACCGACGGTGAGTGGAGGGTCGGCGAGAAGATCCCCGCCGAGCCGCTGCTCGTGGAGCAGCTCGCCGTGGGCCGCAACACCGTGCGGGAGGCGGTCCGCGCCCTGGTGCACACCGGCATGCTCGAACCCCGTCAGGGCGACGGCACCTACGTACGGGCCGACAGCGACTTCGGCGCGGCCGTGCAGCGGCGGCTGCGCAGGGCGGGGGTTCTGGAGGCGTACGAAGTCCGCGCCTGCCTGGAGCGGGACGCCGCCCGGTACGCCGCGGAGCGCAGGACGGACGAGGACCTCGCGACCCTGCGGGCCGCCCTCGCCGAGCGCGACGCGGCGTGGCGGAGCGGGAACACGGCCGCGTTCGTCGACGCGGACCTGGCCTTCCACCGCACCGTCGCCGAAGCGGCGCACAACAGCGTCCTCGCCGAGCTGTACGGACACCTCAGCGACGCCCTGCGCTCCACGGTGCAGTCCGTGATCGGCGCGCCCGTCCCCGACTCCGTACGCCACCAGTTCGCGGCGCACGAGGCGATCGTCGACGCCATCGAGGCGCGCGACGCCGAAGCCGCGGAGGCCGCGGTGCTCGCCCATCTCGCCGAGGGCATGGCCGCACTGCGCGAGCAGCCCCTCGACGGCTCGGACGACGACAGCGGCGAAGCGGGGGCCGCGCACGAGAAGCGAGCGGGCCGTACATGAGCAACAAGCAGAACAAGAGCCGAAAGCAGCAGCACATGAGCAAGACAGCAGCGTCGGCCGCCGGCGAGGCCGCACACGACCGCACCGCCACCACCCCCGAGCCCTCTGCGCCCCCCGTCCCGATGGCCGGGCGCCGCGCGCTCTACCTCGCCCTCGGCGTCGTACTCCTCGCGCTCAACCTCCGCCCCGCCCTCGTCGCCGTCTCCCCGCTCGCCGACACGATCCGCGACGACAGCGGCATGTCGGCCGCCGCGACGAGCCTCCTCACCGCGCTCCCGCTGCTCTGCTTCGGCCTCCTCGCGCCCATCGCGCCGCGGCTCGGCCGCCGCCTCGGTATGGAGCGGGCGCTGCTCGCCACCATGGTGCTGATCTGCGCGGGCACGGCCCTGCGCCTGGCCGACTCGGTGATCGCGCTCTTCGCGGGCACCGTCGTCATCGGCGCGGGCATCGCCGTCGCCAACGTCCTGCTGCCCGGCCTCATCAAGCGCGACTTCCCCGCGAAGGCGGGCCTGATGACCGGCCTGTACTCGATGTCGCTGTTCGGCGGCGCCGCGCTCGCGGCCGGCGTCACCCTCCCTGTGCAGCAGGCCAGCGGCATGAACTGGCGTACCACTCTCGCCTGTTGGGGCGCCCTCGCCGTCATCGCCCTGTTCGTGTGGCTGCCGCAGATCCGGTCGCGCACGCGGGTGAGCGCGGCGGCGGCACGACAGGCCGCCCACCCCGTACGCGGCCTGTGGCGCTCCCCGCTGGCCTGGCAGGTCACCGCGTACATGGGCCTGCAGTCCCTCAACTACTACGCGGCCGCCGCGTGGCTGCCCACCGTCTTCCAGGACGCGGGGATGGCCCCTGGCGATGCCGGCTGGATGCTCTCCTTCTCCTCGCTGCTCGGCATCGCGGGCTCCTTCCTCGCCCCGGTGATCGTCGGCCGACGGCTGCGCGCGGGCACCCTCGCCGCGCTCGGCGCCGTGCTCTGCGCACTCGGCTTCGGCGGCCTGCTCGCCGCGCCGGTCGGCGGCGCCTACCTGTGGATGACGCTGCTGGGCCTCGGCCAGGGCGCGGCCATCAGCCTGGCGCTGCTGTTCATCGTGCAGCGGGCCCCCGACGCCCGGCACGCGGCGCAACTCTCCAGCATGGCCCAGTGCTTCGGCTACGTCCTCGCGGCCACCGGGCCGACCCTCCTGGGCGCCGTCCACGACGTCGCGCACAGCTGGACCGTGCCGCTCGTCCTGCTGCTCGTCCTGCTCGTGCCGCAGGTCGTGGTGGGATTCGGCGCCGCACGCGACCGGCATGTGGCGGGCATCGGCTGACGCCGGGTCGGGCAGGATGCATCCGGTGCGGTTCTCGACGGCGCACCGTCCCGGATGGAGAAGGGTGCAGCGATGACGGATTCGGCCGGGCAGTTCGCGGTCTCACGGGCGACGCTCGACGACTGGCGAGTGGTGACGGGCTGGGCGGCGGACGAGGGCTGGAACCCCGGCCTCGGCGACGCCCCCTCGTTCTTCGCGCAGGACCCCGAGGGGTTCTTCCTGGGGCGGATCGACGGCGAACCGGTCTCCGCGATCTCCGTGGTCAACTACGGGGACAGCTACGCCTTCCTCGGTTTCTACCTCGTCCGCCCCGACCAGCGGGGCCGCGGCCTCGGCCTCGCCACCTGGCGGACCGGCCTCGCCCACGCCGAGGGCCGGACCGTGGGCCTGGACGGAGTCCCCGCCCAGCAGGGCAACTACCGGCGTTCCGGCTTCGAGCTCGAGCACGGCACGCTGCGCTACATCGGCCCGCTGCCCGCGGTCGACGTGCCCGACCGGCACGTGCGTCCCGTCGAGGCGGCGGGCCTGCGGGCGCTCCTGGCGTACGACAGCGCGTGCCTGCCCGCGGATCGGCGCCGCTTCCTGGAGTCCTGGCTCGCCGCCCCCGGGCACCGCGCCCTCGCCCGCATCGTCGACGGCAGACTGACCGGTTACGGGGTGCTACGCCCCGGCCGCGACGCCCGGCGCGTCGGGCCGCTGTTCGCGGACACCCGCGCCGACGCCGAGGCACTCCTGGACGCACTCGCCGTCGAGGCGGACGGCGACCTCGTCGCGATGGACGTGCCCGAGACCAACCGGGAGGCCGTGGCGCTCGCGGAGGCACGCGGCATGAAGCCCACGTTCGACACGGCCCGCATGTACACCGGCCCGATCCGCGCCTACGCCCGGGAACGGGTCTTCGGCGTCACCTCGCTCGAACTCGGCTAGGTGTGCTGTCCGGCGGAGTGCCTGACGTTCTCCCGTCGTGCCATCAGCCACGCAGGGCGTCGACGAGGGCCGCGGTGTCCATCGCGCCGCCGCCCTCCGCGACACGGCGCCGCATCAGGGCGAAGACCGGGGCGAGCAGCTCGGTGCTCACGCCGTACTGCTCGGCCGTGCCCGTGAAGGTCGGGACGCCCGCGGCCTGCATGCCCAGACCGGAGACCACGCCGGTGGTGTAGTCGCCGCTCTCCAGGCGGGCCGCCGTGTCGTGCACCATGCCGCTCATCGCGCCCAGCCAGCCGGCGAGCAGCGGAGCGAACTCGGAGGGCTTGATGTCCTGTTCGCCGCGGATCAGGGCGAACGCGTGGGTGACGCCCGCGAACATGCCGTACATGCCGCTCAGGAGCGCGATGTCGTGCAGGGCGGCGAAACCGGCGTCCGTACCGACGAAGTGGGTGCCGAGCGGGACCGCGAGGGTGTCCCGACGGGCGTCGAACAGGTCGCGGGAGCCGCTGTAGAAGACGTAGCCGCCCGCCTCCGGGACGCCGACCATCGGCGGGACGGCCATGATGCCGCCGTCGAGGAAGCGCGCGCCGCGCCCGGCCGCCCACTTCGCGCGGGCCCGCGCCGAGCCGGGGGTGCCGGTGGTCAGGTCGACCAGGTCCTTGCCGTTCAGGTCGACGCCGTCGAGCGCCGAGGCGACCGAGGCGTCGTCGAGCAGGACCGTCACGATCAGCGGGCCGGCCGCGACGGCTTCGGCGACGCTCGACGCGACCCTCGCACCTTCCTCCGCGAGGGCGGTGGCGCGAGCCGGTGTGCGGTTCCACACCGTCACGTCGTAACCGGCGGCGAGCCATGCGCGGGCGAGGGCGCCGCCCATCGCGCCGAGCCCGAGGAGCGTGACCTTCCGGTCCGTTCCGCTTTTCGTCCCGGTGTTGTTCTTGCTGGTCAGGGCGCTGTTTGTCAGGTTCTCCGTCATGTCGGCAACCCTCGCCCCGCGGGCTCGGACCCACAAGTACGCACTGTGAAGTCACTGGTTACCGGGAGGGAAGCATCCAGCTCCGCGCGGTGTTGCGAGAGTGGGATTTTCCGTACGGGGAGGGTGTGGGGACGATGGCGAGCGAGCGGATGCGGCCGGGGCGCTACCACTGCGGGGTCGATGCCGCGCTCGGTGTGATCGGCGGCAAGTGGAAGGTGCTGCTGATCTGGGCGCTCGACGCGCACCCCGGCATCCGGTTCGGGGAGCTGCAACGGCAGGTCCCGGGCATCAGCGTCAAGGTCCTCGCCTCCCATCTGCGGGAGTTGGAGGAGGACGGCATCGTGCGGCGCGTCGCGTACGACGAGGTGCCGCCCCGCGTCGAGTACTCGCTCACCGACGCGGGTACGCGCCTCAACGCGGCCCTCGCCCCGCTCGGCGCCTGGGGCAGCGACCACATCCTCGGGGGCGGTCACGGCCCGCGGCCGGAGTACGCCGCGGCCACGACCTCCCCCCAGGACCCCTCCTTCTAGGACCCCTCCTTCTGGCACATCACCCGGTCCACGAGGCCGCTGATGGCCTTCTGGGTGTGCTGGTCGCCGTCGCCGGTGGCGAGCACCACGGCGGTCCGGGTCGCGTCCGGCGAGACACCCACCCATGTGCGGTAGCCGGACACTCCGCCCGGGTGGGTGAAGTAGCTGCCGCCGCAGGACAGCGGGAACTTGCCGAGCCCGAGTCCGTACTCCGCGCCCAGCGCCGGGGCGGGCACCGTGGTCGTCATCTCGTCGAGTTGCGCCGGTTCCAGGAGCCGGCCGTCGAGCAGGGCGGTGTAGAACCGGCTCAGGTCGCCAGAGGTGCTGATGATGGACCCGGAGGCGTCGACCGCACTCGGGTTGAACCGCGTGACGTCGGTGGTCGTGCCGGTGCCGAAGGCGCGGTAGCCGTGGGCGTGCGGGCCCGGGAGGCCGGGGACGGTGCCGGGCGCGCTGGTGCCCGCCAGGTCCAGCGGGTCGGTGATGCGGGCCTTCACCTCTTTCGCCCAACTCCTGCCGGTGACCTTCTTGATGATCATCCCGGCCAGGATGTAGTTGGTGTTGGAGTACGACCAGCGGGGGGCGTCGTCGGGGGTGGGGTGCCGTAGCGCCAGTGCCACCAGTCCCTGCGGGGTGTAGGTGCGGAACCGCTCGGCCCGGTAGCCCTCGGCGGTGTTGAGCGCGGGGATGTCGCCCAGCACGTCGGGGATGCCGCTGGTGTGCTGCAGCAGTTGCCGGACGGTGATCAGCCTGCCGTCGTGACCGTCGCCCCGGACCACCCCCGGCAGCCAGTGCTCGACGGTGTCGTCCAGGGACATCTCGCCCTCGGCCACGAGTTGCAGCACGACGGTGGCCGTGAAGGTCTTGGTGGCGCTGCCTGTCCGGAACGTGCCGTCCCACGGCACCGGCTTTCCCGTGCTCAGCTCGGCCCTCCCGGCGCGTGCCCTGTCGCGCCCGCCCGGCGACCTCACCTCCGCGAGCACCCCGGCGGTCCCTGTCCGGTGAATCGCGTCCACCTCGTGCTGAAGGGGATCGGCCGGCCGTGGCGCCGCCGCTGCCGCCCCCGCCCGGGCGTCGGAGTCGGCGTCGAGCGAGGCCGCGGGCCCCGACGATGCGGCCAGGAGGGTCGCAGCGAGCCCGATCGGGACGAGCAGCCCGCGCCGACGTCTACCGGATAGCCGACGTCTATCGGATACATGCATGGTGGTCCCCAGTTCTGTGCAAGCCGTCCGTGCGTGCAGGGATCGCTCCGGCCGTGGTCCGCGGCGGTTTCCGCGTCCGAGGGCCGGGGTCGGTGTCCATCCCAGCAGCGGAGGGCGGGCCGTCCCATCCGGCTGTCCCCCGGCCGGGCCGTGGGTCACCCTCAGGCAGGACCTATGGCCAACCCCCGTACAGCGCTTGGGCCTTGGGAGTATGAAGGTCGCACGGCGCGGCGCGCGGGCGGCCTCGCGGGCGGCGAGGATGGGGTGAAAATGCGGCCCGAGCCTTGACCTCAAGTTTAGTTGAGGTTCTAACGTTATCCCCATGAGCATGGAAACGACGGCATGGACGCAGATGTACAGCGTCATGCATGCCCAGCAGGACCGCCGCCCCTTCGCCCGGGCCACGCTGCGCCGCATCGGCGTCTTCGCCCGGCCCCACCGCCGACGCATCTGGCAGTTCGTGCTGCTGAGCGTCGTCACCGCACTGCTCGCCGTGGCGACACCGGTCCTCGCCGGGTACGTCGTCACCGCCATCGTGTCGGGCGACGACTCCTCGACCGTCGTACGCTACGCCCTGCTCATCGCGGGCATCGCACTGGCCGAGGCCGGACTCGGACTGCTCAGCCGCTGGCTGTCGGCGAACCTCGGCGAAGGGCTCATCCTCGATCTGCGGACCGCCGTCTTCGATCACGTACAGCGCATGCCCGTCGCCTTCTTCACCCGCACCCGCACGGGAGCGCTGGTCAGCCGCCTCAACAACGACGTGGTGGGCGCGCAGCGGGCGTTCAGCAACACCCTGTCCGGCGTCGTCGGCAACATCGTCACGCTGCTGCTGACCCTCGTCGTCATGATGACGCTCTCCTGGCAGATCACGCTGCTCGCGCTGGTACTGCTGCCGATCTTCATCGTTCCCGCCCGCCGGATGGGCTCACGCATGGCCCGGCTCCAGCGCGAGGCGGCGCACCACAACGCCGCCATGGGGACGCGGATGACCGAACGCTTCTCGGCGCCCGGCGCCACCCTCATCAAGCTCTTCGGCCGGCCCGGCGACGAGTCCGCGGAGTTCGCCGAGCGCGCCCACCGGGTGCGGGACATCGGCGTACGCACCGCCATGGCGCAGTCCGCGTTCATCACCGCGCTCACCCTGGTGTCGGCCCTCGCGCTCGCCCTCGTCTACGGCCTCGGCGGGTACTTCGCCCTGGAAGGCACGCTGAAGGCGGGAGCCGTCGTCTCGCTCGCCCTGCTGCTCACCCGGCTGTACGCGCCGCTCACCTCGCTTGCCGGTGCCCGCGTCGAGGTCATGAGCGCGCTCGTCAGCTTCGAGCGGGTCTTCGAGGTGCTCGACCTGAAGCCGCTCATCGAGGAGAAGGAAGCGGCGGTACCGGTGCCCGACGGGCCCGTCGCCGTCGAGTTCGACAACGTACGGTTCGCCTACCCCTCCGCCGACAAGGTCTCCCTCGCCTCCCTCGAAGAGGTCGCCACGCTCGACACCCGCGGCGGCGACGAGGTGCTGCACGGACTGTCCTTCCGCGCCGAGCCCGGCCAGACCGTCGCCCTCGTCGGATCCTCGGGAGCGGGCAAGTCGACCATCGCGCAACTGCTGCCGCGCCTGTACGACACCGACGAAGGCACCGTGCGGATCGGGGGCGTCGACGTACGGGACCTGTCCGCCGAGTCCATGCGGGCCACCCTGGGCATGGTCACGCAGGACGGCCACCTCTTCCACGAGTCCGTCCGCGCCAACCTGCTCCTCGCCCGGCCCGGCGCGAGCGAGGACGAGCTGTGGGACGTCCTGCGGCGAGCCCGCCTCGAAGACCTCGTACGCTCCCTGCCCGACGGTCTTGACACGGTGGTGGGCGAGCGCGGCTACCGCCTCTCCGGCGGTGAACGGCAGCGGATGACCATCGCGCGGCTACTCCTCGCCGGACAGCGGGTCGTCATCCTCGACGAGGCGACGGCCCACCTCGACAACACCTCCGAGGCCGCCGTCCAGGAAGCACTGAACGAGGCGCTCGAAGGCCGCACCGCCATCGTGATCGCCCACCGGCTCTCCACGGTGCGCTCCGCCGACCAGATCCTCGTCGTCGAGGCGGGACAGATCGTGGAACGCGGCACGCACGACGAACTCCTCGCCCTGGGCGGGCGGTACGCGGAGCTGTACCGGACGCAGTTCGCCAAGGGGACGGAACCGGCCGACGCGCCGGAGGTCGTGGAGGCCGCCTAAGGAACAGCAGTCCCGCCGCGGGGGGTGGGGCTGCCGCGGCTCGCGCCACCCCAGGCGCGAGCCGTGTCCATTCGTCCACCAGGAGTTCATCGGTTCCCCACCATCGTCACGCACTCCCGTGAGAGAAACCCTCCATGTGCGACGACGAGCTGATACCGCCGAGCGCGGATCTGACCGAGGACCAGTGGCTGCAGGCCGATCCGGCCCTGGCCGAAGGGCCGGTGGGGGAGCGGGTCAGGGAGATGCGGGCGCCGCGGCGGCGGACCGTGCTGGGCGGTGTGGTGGCCGGAGCGGCCGCCCTGACCGTCCTGCCGGGCGGGGCGTCGGCCCCCGCGGCCGCCGCGGCCCGCACCGGCAAGTTCCCCCTGCCGACCGCCCCGAACCGGTCCGGGGAGTACGCGGTGCTGCTCACCGGCGACGCCGGCACGGGCGAGGAGGCACAGCACGCGGTGGCCGCCGCCGCCCGCGAGGTGTGCCGCGCCGAAGGCGTCGGCCTCGCGGTCGGCCTCGGCGACAACATCTACGAGAACGGCCCCGAGTCCGCCGACGACTCGGAGTTCCGCACCAAGTTCGAGGACCCCAACTCCGGTCTCGACATCCCCTGGTTGATGGTCCTCGGCAACCACGACTGCTCCGGCCTGATCCCGGGCAGCGGCGGTGACCCCTCGCGCGGCGACCGCGAGGTCGCCTACGCCACGGGCTCCCGGCGCTGGTACATGCCGAGCCGCTACTACAACGTGGCCCTGCCCGGTGCCGACGGCGACCCGCTGGTGGAGTTCTTCGCCCTCGACACGAACCCCGTCTCGTCGTACGTCACCCAACTCGACCCGCACTACCGGTGGAACGGCCCCTACATGCGCGAGCAGCGCAGGTGGCTGGACGGCGCCCTCACGGCGTCGCGGGCGCGCTGGAAGATCGTGCTCGGCCACCACCCGTACCTGAACAACGGCCAGCACGGCAGCGCCGGATCGTACGACGGCTTCGTGATCGGCCACTACACCAGCGGCATCCACCTCAAGGAGCTGTACGAGGAGGTGGTGTGCGGGCGGGCCGACGTGATCCTGTCCGGTCACGACCACACGCTGCAGATCCTGGAGCCCACGGACCGCACCCGCGGCACCCGGCAGATCGTGTGCGGCGCCGCGGCCAAGTCCGGGGACGGCACGGCCCACTTCGACCACCCGTCGACCTGGCAGAACTTCTCCGAGCACGGCTTCATGGTGCTGAAGGTGTCCGAGCGGGCGATGACGGTCGAGGCCTACACGGTCGACATCGCCACGCGCACGGCCCGCCTCGCACACCGCACGCGCACCCGCTCTCCCCTGCGCGACGGCGCCGACGCGCTCCGCTGACCGCTCTCCCGGGGTGCCGCCGGGGCTGGAGTGGCGGCCGCCGGTGTGCTGGCCGATGCTGTAGATGCTGTCGTCCGCCCGCCGAGCCGCCGCCGACGGCCCGCGGGCGGGCGCGGGACGCACACGGGCAGCCCCGTTCCGGCTCCGCCCGGCGCCGGTCGACGGTTTTGAACGGGATCTTCCGGATACCGGCTGAGCGTCGACGTCGTCGAGGATGCAGGAGGCCCCCGTGATCACCACGCCCCCCGAGCTGCCCGAACACCTGCGGCCGCCGGGCGCTCCGGAGCGGCGCACCGCGGAGCTGTTCGCCCGCTTCGTCGCCGAGGAGGCGGCCGATGTGCCGCTGCCCGGCCGGTCGACGGCCCGCCGGTTCGCCGCCCTCACCGCGCTGGGGCGGCGTGACCTGTCGCTGGCACGGCTCGCCGAGGGGCATCTGGACGCGGTGGCGATCCGCCACGAAGTGGAGGGTTCGTCGCCAGGGCCGGGGGAGCGGTGGGGGGTGTGGGCGGCGCGTCCGCCGGGCCCCGGCGTGCGCGCGGCACGGACCGGCCGGGGCTGGACGCTCAGCGGCCTCAAGCCGTACTGCTCCGGCGCCCGTGCCTGCACGCACGCACTGGTGAGCGCGGACGCGGACGACGGCTACCGGCTCTTCGCGGTGGCACTGGAGCACCCCGGCGTGACGCCGGTGCCGGGCACGTGGCCCGCGATCGGCATGGCCGGCAGCGACAGCCTGGACGTGTCGTTCGCCGACGTACCCGCGCGGGCCGTCGGCGAGGTGGACGCCTATCTGGAGCGGCCCGGTTTCCTGCACGGCGGCGTCGGCGTCGCCGCCTGCTGGCTCGGCGGCGCCCACGCGGTGGCCGCGCCGCTGTACGAGCGGGCCGCGGCGGGGCGCCTCAACGATCACGCGGCGGCCCATCTGGGCGCCGTCGACCTGCTGCTGCACACCGCGGGCACCCTGATGCGGCAGGCCGGCGAGGACATCGACGCCGACCCCCTCGACGCGCGCGGGGAGGCACGGGTGCGCGGCCTGCGGGTACGGGCGCTGGTCGAGAAGGTCTGCACGGAGGTACTTGAGCGCGTGGGACGGGCCACGGGAGCCGGACCGCTCTGCCACGACGAGGAGCATGCCCGCGCGGTGGCGGACCTGACGGTCTACGTCCGCCAGCACCACGCGGAGGCGAACCTCGCCGAACTCGGCCGCCTGAGCACCGCGGAGGCCGTGGGAGCCGAGCGATGAGCACGCCGCGCACCGCGAGCCCCGCGCGCACGAGACGGGCCGCCGCCGCGGCCATCGACGCGCGGGGGACCGACGAGACCGCGTGGCGGGCGGCGCGCCTGCCGGAACGGCTGCCGCGCCTGGACCTTCCGACGGGGCCGGTCGTGGTGGTGGCGGCCCACCCCGACGACGAGGTCCTGGGGTTCGGCGGCACCATCGCCGCCCTGCGCGCCACCGGCGTCGAGGTCCGCACCGTGTGCCTGACCGACGGGGAGGCGTCCCACGGCCCCGCATCCGGCTCTGCCCAGGCCGAGTTGGCGGCGCGGCGCAGGGGCGAGCTGGCCGCGGCCCTCGCCGAACTCGGACCGCTGCCCGAGCCCGTGCACGCCGGGCTGTCCGACACCGCACTCGACGCGTACGAGGACGACGCGGCGGCGCTGATCGGCGCGTTCCTGGACACGGTCGGGGCGGCCGTGTGCGTGGCGCCGTGGGAGGGCGACCTGCACAGCGATCACGAGGCCGCGGGGCGGGCCGCCAGGCGTGCCTGTCTGCGTACGTCGGTCCCGCTGTGGTCGTACCCGGTGTGGATGTGGCACTGGGCCAGCCCCGAGGACCCCCGCGTGCCGTGGCACCGCCTCGGCGTCCTGCCGCTCGGCGACGTCGCGCTCGGCCGGAAGAAGGCGGCCGTCGCGCGCTTCGCCAGCCAGCTGGAGCCCCGCGGACCCGGCATCGCGCCCGTCCTGCCGCCGGGGGAGATCGCCCACCACACCCGCGCCTTCGAGACGGTGATGCGATGAACACCCCCGCCGGCTACTTCGACGACCAGTACGCGCGGGCCGCCGACCCCTGGCACCTGGGCGAGCGGTGGTACGACCGCCGAAAGTACGACCTGACCGTCGCGGCGCTGCCCCGCCCCCGCTATGCGCGGGCGTTCGAACCCGGCTGCTCGGTGGGCGTGTTGACCGAACTCCTTGCCGCCCGCTGCGACCGCCTGCTGTCCGCCGACCGCGCCGCCCCGGCCGTCGACATGGCCGCGCGGCGCACCACCGGCCTTGAGCACGTCAGCGTGCGGCGGATGACCGTGCCCGAGCAGTGGCCCGAGGAGACCTTCGACCTCGTCGTGCTGTCGGAGCTCCTCTACTACTTCGACGCCGGCACCCGTGCACAGCTGCTCGACCGCAGTGTGGCGGGCCTGAGCGCGGGTGGCCACCTGGTCACCGTGCACTGGAACCACCCCGTCGCCGAACACAGCTGCACGGGCCGGGACATCGCGGGCCACCTCGACACCCTGACCGGCCTGAACCGGCTGGCCCGCTACGACGACCCCGACTTCACCCTCACCGTCCACGAACACCGCTCGGACGGGGGCCCGGTGCTCTCGCCGGCCCGCGCGGAAGGGCTTGCGTGATCCCCGCGGCCCTGGCCGTCGTGGTCCCCGCGCACAACGAGGAGCGCCGCATCGAGGCCTGTCTGCGCAGCGTGCACCGGGCCGCGGCGCGGGCGGCACCGCTCCCCGTGCTGATCGTGGTGGCCGCCGACGCCTGCACGGACGCCACCGCGACCCTCGCGGCGGACGGCGGGGCCGAGGTCGTGAAGGTCGAAGGACACAACGTCGGAGCCGCGCGGGCGGCCGCCGCAGGGCGCGCGATGGAACTGCTCGCGGACACCGCACCGGACGTGTGGCTGGCGGTGACGGACGCCGACACCACCGTGCCCGAGAGCTGGCTCACCCACCAGATCGCCCTGGCGCGACGCGGTTACGACGTGGTCCTCGGCACCATCCGGCTCGCCACGACCGCGTCCGGCTCCCTCATCGTGGCGCGGCACGACGCCGACTACTTCCGTACCCGGCCGTCGGCGGGTGCGGGCACGGCATGGGAGCACCCGCACGTCCACGGCGCGAACATGGGCCTGTCGGCCACGGCCTACCGGCGGGTGGGCGGCTTCGCCGCGCTGCCCACCGGCGAGGACCGCGACCTCGTGAGACGCCTTGCCGCGAGCGGCCACCGCATCGCCCGCACCGACCGTCACCCCGTCCACACGGCGGCCCGCCTGCGCGGCCGGGCCCCCGGCGGCCTCGCCGACCTGCTCGCCGCGCTGCGTCCCGCGGCGCGGAACCGGACGCTCAGTCCAGGGACCGGTGGGTCATGACGTGGTCGGCGATCTGGTGGAGCGGCTGGTCGTGGCGGAAGGCGCTGGCCCGCATGCGGGCCAGGGCGTCGTCGGGGGCCAGCTGATACCTCTCGGCGAGGACACCGGCGGCCATGTGGACGCTGGGCGGGTAGCCCTGCGGTCCGGGCCGGGAGGGGCGGTGCTGGGCGGTGAGCAGGTGGGGGTGTTCGTCGAGGGCGAGCAGGGCGAGGACACGGGCGTAGGCGTACGCCATGGCCTTGTGGCGGGCGTCGAGCACGCCCGGTGCGGCGCGGTAGAGGTCCAGGGCGCCGATGCGCAGGTGGCCGGTGGTGAGGGGCAGGGCTGACACGGAGCGCATCCGCTGTCCGGCGGCGACCTGGCCGAAGGCGGGCCACCGGTCGTACGCCCGGTCCAGGTCTGCCTCTTCGACCAGGGCGCGCTGTACGAAGGCGTCGGTGCAGGGGCCCTCTCCGGTGGTGAGCTGGGCGTCCTCCAGGCGCCGGGCGCGCTCGTCGCTGGCGTAACCCAGCAGGCGCAGCTCTCCGGTGACGATCAGGGACACGCCCAGGCTGTCGGCGCCCGTGTCCACCGCGCAGGCCCGACAGGCCGTGGCGAGGGAGATGTTCCCGGCGGTGGCGCCGATCCGGCGCCAGGCGGCGGCGTGTTCGTCCTCATGCATGGCGTGTTCCAACGGGGGTCATGGAGCTGCCGTATTCCGGTCGAAGGGCGGTCAGGGGAAGTGTAGGGCGTCGGCATCGACGTCACCGTCGACGAGTTGGCGGCACAGCAGGACGAGGCCGAGCCGGTGCGAGCGGGCGTGGCGGCGCAGGGCGCCGAAAGCGGTGTCCACGTCGGTGTTCCAGTGTTCGGCGAGGATGCCCTTGGCCTGCTCGATGACGACGCGGCTGGTCAGGGCGGCGTGCATCTGGGCGCGTCGCTGGTTGGCGTGGGCGGCGGTGCGGTGCTGCAGGATGGCGATGGTCACCACGTCCGCCAGGGCCTGCGCGACCCGTGCGTCGGCGGGGACGAGGTCCTGCGGGCGGGTGCCGAAGAGGTTCAGGGCGCCGATGACTTCGTCGCGCAGACGCAACGGCAGTGCGTGCGTCGCGCGGAACCCGGCCTGGCGGGCCCGAGCCGCGAAGACCGGGAAAGGGGCCGTCTGTTCGGGCGAGGTGAGGTCGACGTTCAGCCGCACCGCGCCGCTGCGATGGCACTCCACGCAGGGGCCCTGGTCGTGCTGGAGGGCGAAGAGTTCCAGCAGCCTGGTGTGTTCGTCGGAGGCGGCTATCAACTGGAGTGTGCCGCCCGGGTCTTCGAGCATGACACCGACCGCCGACACATCGAGCAGCTCGGTGCAGCGATCGCACAGCGTGTGCAGGAAGTCGATCAGATCGAAGTCGTCGACGAGCGTGTCGACCGCGTCGATGACGGCCGCCAGCAGGCGTTCTTCTCGAGTCATGGCCCTTCAGTCCCTCTGCCGGCCATACGCGCCCGGCTCGTCTCCATCATCCTGGCGAAAACGCACCCGCCGGGCCACCACGTCCTCGGCGACCTCGACCACCGGCAGGCCGTTGCGGAACGCGTGGGCACGCAGCAGGACCAGCGCCTCGGCCAGGGGCACGTCGGCCTGCACACTGATCATCCCGGCGGCCTGGTGCACCGCCGCGCGGTAGAAGTGCGAGCCGTTCTCCCCGGCGGTGAAGGCGTCCCACTGCTCACCGTCCTGGACCAGCGCGGCGGTCAGGGCGTGCGCGACGAGCAACGCGTCGCCGGGCGGCCGCTCCCGGGGCGGGCCGGGTCTGGCGCGCTGCAGCGTCATGGTGCCCAGGCAGACGGTGCCCGCCCGCAACGGAAGACAGAACACCGCACCGATCCCCAGCGCCAGAGCCTCCGGCAGCAGGGCCGGCCACCGGTCGTCAGGCTCGCGCGTCAGATCCGGCGCGGCGACGGCTCTGCCCGAGGCGGCGACGTCAGGGCCCGGCCCCTGCCCCAGCGTGAACTGCAGGTCCTCCAAGCGGGTGCTGGCGCCGACGGAGGCCCACAACAACTCGTTGTACTGGCCGCCGACCGTCACGGACACCGCCACACCGTCGAAGCCCAGCACGGCGGCGCACCGCGCCGCGTCGGCCCCGACCAGACCTCCGCCGCCGGGAGCCGGGCGCAGGCTCCCCAGCACGGCGGCAAGGTCGCCCTTCGCAGCCACGACCACACACCTCCCGCCTGGCCGAACCATGTCGTCCTGCCCGGCCGAACCCGTCCGGGAAACGGCTCCACAAGTCTATGGCGCCGGGACCCGCTGTCGGCACGGCAGCGCTGCCGGGCGCCGCGGGCGTGCAGATCGATCTGGGCGAAGGGCGACTGGCCCGTAATATCGTGCACGAGGGCCTGCGCCCGCCCGACCGCCGGAGTTCCCCGCAAGCTGAGGCCGCGGGGAACGGGCCTGGTCCGAGCGTCCGCGGGGCCGTTCCCTGACCACCGTCCGTGGCAAGCACGTGCGGGGCATGCGGTGGTGATTCCGGGGTAAGCGGATGGTTGAATGACGACGCTTCGGCAGTGAGGCGAACTGTATGAACCTGGCTGGGCAGAGCGAGGAGCAGCGACTCCTGGCGGGCCGCACCATCGAGACGTCCGCGGCCTTCGACGGCAGCGAAGAGATCGCTGTCGCGCGCGGCATGGCTCGTGACTTCCTGACATCGTTGCAGTCCCTGCACGGGCTGCCGGTGTCGGCAAGGGTGGTCGGCATGATTCAACTTGTGGTGAGCGAGCTGGTGACCAACGCCCGCAAATACGCTCCCGGACCGTGTCTGCTGACCCTCGGGGTCGGTGAAGGAGCGGTCGAAGTGACCGTGTGGGACAGCAGCGCGACGATGCCGGTGGTCCTCGCCCCCGACGCGAGCCGGATCGGCCAGCACGGACTGGAGATCGTCACGGCGGTGTGCCGCAGTTTCGAGGTGCACCGCGAACCCGTGGGCAAGCGCATCAAGGCCGCCGTGGTCCTGGCCGACGAGCCGGCCGGAGAGACGGCGGACCACCAGGCGGTGTGATCGGGCAGCGCCCTCACCACCTGCGTACGTCCGGTGGCGCAGGGCGGGCCGGTTGACCGGGCGGGGTCAGGGTACTGGTGTGAAACTGGGCGCTATGCCCACAAAGGAGGCTGCCGCGCACCACCGCGTGCTGTGTGCGGTGTCGATGAGAAAGCGAGGTCACCATGCCGGCCGGATCCAGCAACAAGCGTGAGCGCCAGTACGAACACATCAAGGACAGCGCCGAGGACCGCGGGGCGTCCAAGGGCCGCGCCAAGGAGATCGCGGCGCGCACGGTCAACAAGGAGCGGGCCCGCTCCGGCGAGTCGAAGACCGCCGGCAAGACGTCGACGAAGGACCCGAAATCGGCTTCGCAGCGCGGCGGGGAGCGCTCGCACAGCGGCGCCCAGGGCCCCACCAAGGACCAGCTCTACGAAGAGGCCAAGAAGAAGAACGTCGAGGGCCGTTCCTCGATGAACAAGCAGCAGCTGAAGAAGGCGCTGGGGCGCTGAGCGGCGGGAGCTGACGCCCGCGGCGGGAACGGCTACCGCGGGGCGTCAGGGCGCTGCGGCCGCTCAGGACGGGACGCGGCTGCCGATCGTCAGCTCGACCTCGGCTCCTTCCGGCGTGAACTCCCGTACCAGCCAGGCGCGTTCGTCGATACGCGTGCCGGCGGCGGTGGTGTGGGCCGGGACGGTGAGCACGGGACCCGCGGGGTCCCCGGTGTGCAGTTCCGCGTCGACGAACACCGCGTCGGAGAAGCGCAGGTCCACGCCGACCGATCGTGGCGCGAGGGCGAAGGCGCGAGGGTCGGACAGTCCCTGCAGACGGCACCGGGCGCCCGGGAACAGGTGCGTGTGGCCGCAGAGGGCGGGGACGGTGTCCGGCTCGGCGGGATCTGCGGGAGGCTGGGGCATGGGCGGGCTCCGGGAGGGTCGGCGGCGTCCGGTCCCGCGCAGTCTGACTGCCCCGGACGCCGAGGCGGGCGATACGACGGCCGCGCCGCCCCGAGGCCACCCGGTCGGCGTCGCGTCCCCGGCACGCTCGCCCACCGCGCCGAACAGCGCCGGACCGCCGCACTCGACAGCTGAGCCGCGCGCCGCCGTCCGGCACGGTCAGGTCCGCGTGGTCAGTGCGGCGAGGTAGTCGTCCAGGAGCTTCACCTGTCGCTGCGGCGGGAACGCCGCCGGGTCGAACAAGGCCTGGACCACCAGGCCGAGAGTGAAGGACTCCGCGCCGGCCGCGATGTCCGTGGGATCGCCGGGGGGCAGCTCGCCGAGCTCCTGGGCCGCGATCACCCGCTCGCGCACCCTGTCGCGGCCCTGGGCGTACTTGCGGGCGTAGTCGGCGCTCAGGGCGGGGTCGGACAGCGCGGTGTCCCAGGAGGAGACCCAGATCCGGTTGCTGTCGACGGCCTCGGGGGTGAGCGGCAGGATGTCCAGGAGCGCGTCCCTGAGCGCGGCCAGACCGTTGCCCGACGCACGGCGGGGGCGGTTGAGCGTGCGCTGTTCGAGCAGGTCGAGGGCGTACTCCACCAGGGCCCGCTTCGTGGGGAAGTAGTGCGTGAGCAGGCCGGTGGTCGCCCCGAGCTCGGCGGCGACGGCGCGCAGCGTCAGGCCCGCGAAGCCGTGCGTGGCCATGACCTGCCAGACCGCCTCGGACACGTCGCGCCGGCGGGCTTCGTGATCTCCCTTGGTGCGTGGCATGCCGCCACGGTACATTGCCATAACGCGTGTTATGTAAATAGGGAGGCCCTCATGTTCTCGCTGTCGCTGCGCGATGGTGCCCGCCTGGCTCCGCTGGAGGTCTGGCATGCCGAGGAGTTCGCCGAGCACCTGGACCGGGCCCGCGAGCACATCCGCCCGTGGGTCGGCGCCGGGTTCGTCACCGACGACGTGGCGGGTGCGCGGGCCACGCTCAAGCGCTATGCCGAACGTCAGGCCGACGACGGTGCCCGGCTGTACGGCATGTGGCGGGACGGCGTCCTTGTCGGCGGCGTGATGTTCACCGACTTCCGGGCCGCTGCCGGTGCGTGCGAGATCGGCTGCTGGCTGGAGCCGTCCGCGGAAGGCCACGGTCTGGTCACGCAGGCGTGCGGCGTACTGCTGGACTGGGCGCTCACGTCCCGGGGGCTGCACCGCGCCGAGTGGCACTGCCGGGCCGACAACGACCGCAGCTCGGCGGTGGCCAAGCGGCTCGGCATGACACTGGAGGGTGTACGGCGCGAGGCATGGCCGTACGGGGGAGCGCGCCACGACAAGCAGGTCTGGGCGATTCTCGCTCCCGAATGGCGAGCCCTGAGCCGGTGACCGACGGGGGCGCCTCCTCCGGGCTGCACCTGGTCTGCCCTGAGCACCGCTGTCAGTGATCGAGGTGCGGGGCCGAGCTCGCCACGCGGGTGGAGGCACCTCCGTCGCCGCTGGATCAGCCGACAGGCCCGCCGAACCAGCGGGAGAGGTGGGCGTCGAGCTCCCGCTGATCGTCGCCGATCCAGGCGACGTGACCGTCCGGGCGCAGCAGGACGCACGGAACGTCCAGTGCCGCCGTGCGGTCCGCCAGGTGATCGACCCGGTCCGACCAACCGCCGACGGTCAGGCGTTCGGTGCGGTCGAGGAGCAGGCCTCGGCCGCTGTGCAGCTGGTCGTAGAGGCGGCCCTGTTTCACGTCGATGTCGCGCAGACGGCGGCCCAGCAGGTCGGGGCCTTCGCCGAAGTCGTAGCGGATGTTGATCGCGGTGATCTTCTCGATGAGCCGGCGGTTCACCTCGTCGAAGTCCATCAGTTCCGCGAGCAGTCTGCGCACGGCCTGCGGGCCCGGTTCGGGGGAGTGCAGTTCCATCTGGGCGCGGGTGTTGTCGAGGACCTCCTCGGCGACCGGACGGCGTTCGGCCTCGTAGGTGTCGAGGAGTGTGTCCGGCGCCCAGCCGCGGATCTGTGCGGCCAGTTTCCAGCCGAGGTTGAACGCGTCCTGAACGCCCAGGTTGAGGCCCTGTCCGCCGGTGGGCGGATGGATGTGTGCCGCATCGCCGGCCAGCAGCACACGCCCGAGCCGATACCGGTCCGCCAGCCGGGTGGCATCCCCGAAGCGGGACAGCCAGCGCGGGGAGTGCACGCCGAAATCGGTTCCGGCGACGGCGCGCAGCTGTTGCTTGAAGTCATCGAGGGTGGGCGGGTCCGCGCGGTCGCTGACTCCCGCGGCGGGGACCACGACGCTGTAGGCCTCTTCGCCGAAGGGCCTGAGCCAGAATCGCTTGTTGGTCCTGCCGATGTCGGCCACCTTGGCGGCGACCTCCTCCCGCGCCACGCCCACCTTCATCTCGCCCATCAGCGTCTCGGTCTGCGAGGGCTCGCCGGGGAAACCGACGCCGAGCAGCTTGCGCACCGTACTGTGCCCGCCGTCACAGCCGACGAGATAGCGCGCACGCAGCTGCTCGCCGTCGGCGAGCTCGACGGTCACACCCTCGTCGTCCTGCTCGAAACCGGCCACCGCGCCACCGCGCCGGACCTGGGCGCCCAGGCGGGCCGCGTGGTCTTCGAGCTGGGCGACGACGACCGGCTGCGGGATGCCCAGCAGATAGGCGTGCGCGGAATCCAGGTCCTTGGGCGCGGGTTTGTCGATGGCGGCGAAGAATCCGGCGGCCGGACGCCGCCTGCCGTGGGCGAGAAGACGGTCGAGCAGTCCGCGCATCGCCATCAGCTCAAGACTGCGGATGTGCAGACCGACGATGCGGACGAACGAAACGGGCTCGGTCTCCTTCTCCAGGACGAGTACCCGTACATCGTGCAGCCGCAGTTCGGCGGCGAGCATCGCGCCGGTCGGGCCGCATCCGGCAATGATCACGTCGAACATACGGGGTGCGTCCGGCGACGACTCGGCGGTGACGTGCAAAGAGTCCATGGGTGGTGCCCTTCAGGAGTGCCTTGTGGTCGAGGCGCTCCCGGCGACACCTGCGTCAGTCGCCGGCCGTGACGGTAAGGGGGAGCACCCACGTCGATACGTCGTTCATGGGTCTCACCTCCTCGGGCGGTGTCACGGTCGATCGCACGCTACAAGCCCGGACACCGCACCGTCCAACTCTTTTCCCGGACGTGGCCACGCGAGCGTGTCCGAAAGTCGGGTTTGTGCCGCGCCGCCCCTGCCGAGGAATGCCCCCATGACTGAGGACAACGCGGCGCGTGCCACCGATGTGGCTCGCGCGTACTACGACACAGATGACATCGACGCCTTCTACGCCCATACGTGGGGCGGCGAGGACATCCACGTCGGGGTGTACGAGGACGAGGTGTACGCGGACGGGCAGGCGGGGATCGCCGCGGCCGCCGGGCGAACCGTCGCGCGGATGGCCGCGAAGGCGGGCGACGGGCTCGGCCCCGGCACGTCGGTCCTGGATCTGGGATCCGGCTTCGGAGGCGCGGCCCGCAGGCTGGCCGGTGAGTTCGGCTGCCGCGTCGTGGCCCTGAACATCAGCGAGGTCCAGAACACCAGGCACCGCGAGCTCAACGCGCGGCGCGGCCTCGACGACCGGATCGAGGTGGTGTCCGGTTCCTTCCAGGACATCCCCGCCCCCGACGCGTCGTTCGAGGTCGTCTGGTCCCAGGAAGCCCTGTGCCACAGCGGCGACCGGCCCGGCGTGCTCCGGGAGGCACGACGGGTTCTCAAGCCCGGCGGCCGCCTGGTGTTCACCGACATCATGATCGCGGAGGGCGCCCCCGGCGACGTACTGCGGTCGGTGGCGGAGCGCCTGAGGCTCACCGACTTCGCCACGCCCGGGTTCTACGAAGAGCACCTGCGGTCACTCGGGTTCACCGACGTCGGATTCGAGGACCTCAGCGACCACATCGAGACGCACTACCGCCATCTGGCCGAGGCCGTCCGCACCCCGTCCCCGGGCCTGGTGGACGGCGTCAGCTCCGCGTACATCGACCAGCTGCGAACGAACCTGCCGCAGATGGCCGCCGCCTGCCGGGACGGACACGTGAGGTGGGGCATCTTCCACGGCCGGCGCACCTGACGCCCGGTCCCCACCGACTTCCCCGCCTCTCTCAGGCGGGGAAGTCCATCAGCGCCACCGGTGCGCCGGTGGGCCGCGAGGACCCGCCGGCGGGCTCCAGGGTGATGCCCATGCCGATCGCCCGGCCGAGCTGCCCGTCCATCAGCAGGGAGTCCGTTCTCCTGTCGGGGTCCAGGAGCCCGGCGGGCCGCATGGTGCCGTCGTCGTTGAACCACAGTTGGTAGACCTTGCCCCGCGGGGGAGTGGGCAGCTCGGTCGCCAGGAACGCGGCCCGGTCGCGGCTCGCGGACACGACCACGGTCCCGCTGCCTCCGCCGGACAGCCTGCCGGTGCGGGTCCTGGCGTCCGGTGCGGCAAGCACCGCCGCGACGCCGTCCGCCTGACGCTGCGTCTGCTGCGCCCGCTCGCGGGCGTCCTGGGCCTGCTGATGCTGCCAGACGGTGGTGCCGCCCAGGCCCGCCGCCACGACCAGGCAGGCCGCGAGCGCCCAGCGGGAGAGACGGTGGGACCGCTGTCGTACGGCACCGGGGCCGGGGTCCGGCTTGGCGAGCGGGACTTCCTGCCGGACGGTGGTGATGCGGCGCAGCACCTCGTCCTTCAGGCCCTGGCGGGGCGTGATCGCGGAGGCCTGCCCCAGGCGAGCCGTGGTCGCGGTGAACTCGCGCACCTCCTGTGCGCAGGTGTCGCACGCCGCGAGGTGTTCCTCCACCGTCGCGCGTTCCTCGTCGTCCAGCGCGTGCATCGCGTAGGCGCCGGTGAGCGTGTGCGGATCGTCGATGATGCTCATGCGCTGATCCCCAGGCAGTCACGAAGGCGGATGAGTCCATCCCTGAGGCGGGTCTTGACCGTTCCCAGCGGGAGAGCGAGTAGTTCGGCCACCTGCCGGTAGGTCAGGCCACGGTAGTACGCCAAGGTGACGGACTGCCGCTGGACCTCGGTCAGGGCCCGGAGGCACCGGCGTACCTGCTCGTGCTCCAGGCGGGTCTCCACCTGCTCGCTGACCTCGTCGAAGTCCCGGTCGCGCGCCAGGAGTGCGGCCTTGTGGTCGCGGGCCGCGGACGCTTGGACGGAGCGCACCCGGTCCACCGCCCTGCGGTGGGCGAGCGTGAGGATCCAGTTCCGCGCCGTTCCGACGTCCGGCCGGTAGCGGGGCGCCGTGCGCCATACTTCCAGCAGGACGTCCTGGGCCACTTCCTCGGACTGGGCATGGTCGCGCAGCACGGCACGGACGACCCCGAGGACGGGTCCCGCCACGGCGTCATAGACGCCGGAGAAGGCCTTTTGGTCGCCCTGGGCGACCTGAGTGACGAGCTCTTGGAGATCGGGCCCCGGAGTTGTCCGGGATCCGATGTGCACGACTTCCTTCACGCAGCGGTCCTCCACGGAACAGGCGTACGGCGCTGGCTACTCCCATGATTCGGAGCCGACGGCGGTGGCGGATTGGTCCGCCCCGGCAACAGGCCGGACCGAAGGCTCTTGGCCGTGCGGGTTCGCGGTCCTGCGGCTCTCGCCTGGACATGGCCGCGCCACCGGGCGACCGTCAGGGGTGTGCCTGGACGGTGGTTACGAGAGGGCCTTATGCGTCGGTTACGAGAGGGCCTTATGCGTCGTATGCGTGAACGACCAATCCGGACGCGGAGCAAGGACGGATTCCTGAGCATGGACGACGTGACACATCAGCCGCTTCGCGGCACCGGACGACTGTCTCTGGGCGCCCTGAGCGGCCTGCTGGCCGGATACGCCGCGGTCGCGGTCGCCGAACTGGTCGCCGCCGCGGTACGGCCCGAAGCGGGGCCCGTCGTCGCGGTCGGTGGGGCCGCGATCGACCGGACACCGGCGCCGGTCAAGGACTGGGCCATCCGTCAGTTCGGCACCGACGACAAGCTGGTCCTGCAGCTGGGCATCCTCACCGTGCTGGGCGTGCTCGCCCTGGTCCTCGGCATGGTCGCGACCCGTTGGCGGCCGGCCGGTCCGAGCGGTGTCCTGGCCTTCGGTGTCGTCGGGGCGCTGGCCGCCGTCGGCCGTCCCGACTCGACCAGTGTCACCGACGCGCTGCCTTCCGCCCTCGGCGCCGTCGCCGGGGCCGCCCTGCTGTACTGGCTGATCGGCCGTCTCGACCGGACGACGGGTCCGATGGCACCGGTGGACGGTTCCGTGCCGTCGGCGGACGGTTCCGTGCCGTCGGCGGACGGTTCCGTGCCGTCAGCGGACGGCGGGCCACCGGCGGGTGCGACGGCGGCCGAACCCGGCTGGGACCGGCGGGGGTTCATCCGCGCGGCCACCGCGGCGGCCGCCGCGTCGACCGGTGCCGGTCTGGCCGGGCGGGTCCTGAACGGCACACAAGGCCAGCAGGCGGTCGCCTCACGCAACGCCGTGACGCTGCCGGTTCCCTCCTCGAAGGCCGCGCCCGTGCCGCGCGGTGCCGCCTTGCGGATCAACGGCATCAGCCCGTTCACCACCCCCAACGGCGACTTCTACCGCGTCGACACCGCCCTGGTCGTACCCAAGGTGGACGCGACCCGGTGGCGGCTGCGCATCCACGGCCAGGGTGTCGGGCGCGAAGTGAGGCTCTCCTTCGACGACTTGCTCGGCATGCCGCTCATCGAACGGGACATCACTTTGACCTGCGTGTCCAACGAGGTCGGCGGGCCCTACGCGGGCAACGCCCGCTGGACCGGCGTCCGGCTCCGCGACCTTCTGGAGCGGTGCGGGGTGAAGCCCCCCTCCAAGGGCGGCTCCGCGGACCAGCTGGTGGCCCGCTCCGTGGACGGAATGACCATCGGCACCCCGGTGGAGGCCGTCATGGACGGCCGCGACGCGATGCTCGCCGTCGGCATGAACGGGCAGCCGCTGCCGTTCGAGCACGGCTTTCCCGTCCGCATGGTGGTGCCCGGCCTGTACGGCTACGTCTCGGCCTGCAAATGGATCCAGGACATCGAACTCACCACCTTCGACGCCTACGACTCCTACTGGGTGAAGCGGGGCTGGGCCCAACGCGCCCCGGTCAAGACCCAGTCGCGCATCGACACCCTCAAGCCCTTCGGCCGTCCGAAGGCCGGCACGGTCATGGTCGCGGGCGTGGCCTGGGCCCAGCACCGCGGCATCGGCAAAGTCGAGGTCCAGGTGGACGACGGGCCTTGGCAGGAGGCCGATCTCGCCGCCGAGGACACCCGTGACACCTGGCGCCAGTGGTCGTATGCCTGGCAGGCGACCCAGGGCAGCCACACGGTCACCGTCCGCGCCACTGACCGCACCGGCGAGACCCAGACGGACGAGCGCACCCAGACCATCCCCGACGGCGCCTCCGGACGGCACTCCGTCGCCGTCACCGTCGACTGACCCGCCGAGCCGTAGAGGCATCTCACGCTTTCGAGTGGTGGACCAATCCGTGGCGCGATCAGTTCCGGATTCCAGGTGATGAGGGCAGAGGGCCCTCACGGAAACTGAACGTCGAGGGATTGCCATGCAGACTCGTATCCGCCGTGTAGCTGTCGCCGTCGCCGCGGCCGCCCTGCTGCCGCTGGGGCTGACCGCCTGTTCCGACGGTGACTCCAAGGACAAGGCGTCCGACAGCGCGTCGGACGCGTCCGCGAGGGGAGCCGACAAGTCCGGCCCGTCCGAGGACATGGGGCGCGTGAACGAGCCGTTCGGTCCGGCCTGTTCCACCGTTCCCAAGGACGGCAAGGGCAGCTTCGAGGGCATGGCCGAGGACCCGGTCGCCACCGCGGCCTCGAACAACCCGGCCCTGTCCACGCTCGTCACGGCCGTGAAGAAGGCCGGTCTCGTCGACACGCTGAACAACGCCGAGGACATCACCGTCTTCGCCCCGACCAACGACGCCTTCACCAAGATCCCCAAGGCCGACCTGAACAAGGTCCTCGCCGACAAGGACCAGCTCACCAAGATCCTCACCTACCACGTGGTGGGCAAGAGGCTGGCCCCCGAGGACCTGGCGGACGGCTCCTTCGAGACGCTGGAGAAGACCAAGCTCACCACGTCCGGATCCGGCGAGTCGTACAAGGTCAACGACAGTGCCGACGTGGTGTGCGGCAACGTGAGGACCGCCAACGCCCACGTCTACATCATCGACACCGTCCTCATGCCCAAGAGCTGAAGGTGACGGCGGGCTGGGGGGCCGCTATGGCAGGCGTCGGCCAGGGGGTACGCCTCGTCGTGGCGCTGGGCCTGCTCCAGGAGGGCGACGGCGACGGAGGTCTCCACGAGCGTCCTGCACCGACGTCCCCCGTCACGGCCGGCGCGAGCGTAACTCCAGGGCGCGCAGCACCATTTCCGTGGCGAAGCGGCGGTCCGGGGAGGCCAGCAGGTCGCCGAAGACCTTCTCCAGGTTGCGCAGCCGGTAGCGGACCGTCTGCGGGTGGAGATGGAGCACTTCGGCCATCTGCAGGACGTTCCCCCGGGTGTCGAGCCACGCGCGCAGGGTGAGGATGAGCCGGTCGCGCTGGTTGGCGGTGAGACCCGCCAGAGGGGCGAGCTGCTGCTTGGCGAGCGCCGTGATCAGGCCGGGGTCGGCGAAGAGGGTGAGCGTGACCAGATGGTCCTCGCAGTAGATGTACGAGGTGTCGTCGAGGATGCCGGCCTCGGCGAGGCTCAGGGCTCTTCGGGCCCAATGCAGGGACTCTGCCGCGTCCGCGAGCGGCACGGTCAGGCCGACGGCCGCGCGGATGCTGCGCGGGGCGGCGTCCATGAAGGCGCGGCGGCACTCGTCGACGGCCCCGGGGATCAGGGCGTGCGGCAGCGGGGAGCTCAGATCGACCAGGACGTCCTCGGAGACCGCGCCCCGCTCCGGCTTGCCGTCCGCGCTGAACGCGATCGGCGTGACCTCGTCGGGCAGCTTCCACTTGGCGCGCTCGGCGAGTTCGACGAGGGTCGCCCGGGGAGCGGCCACATCCGAGAGCAGGTGCTTGAGGAGCCGTTGGCGCTGAATGTCCTGGCCCTGCTCCATCTCCGCCCGCGCTTCCAGATAGCCCTCGCGGGAGACGTCTATCAGGTTGTCCACGTAGAGCAGCAGAGCGTCGGCGAATGACAGCATCAGACCGGCCGGCAGGTTGAGCCGCCGGAGCACCCGCTTGGCCCGGTTGAGGGCGAGCCGGGCGCCGAGCCGGAAGATCGCCTGCATGGTGTCCAGGCTCCGGCCCTCGTAGGCCTCGAAGCGGCCGAACATGCGGCACACCTTGTCGCGTTGGACGGTGGAGGTGTCCGGGGCGGCGACCTGATCGACGAAGCTCGTCAGATTGTGCTCGACGACGAGATGCACGGCCCGGGAGTAGGGGCCGTCGAGGACTTCGGCGTACTCGGGGTAGGAGCGGCGGATCTCGTCGATGACTTCCTGGATCAGTCCGGGCAGTTCGGGCCGCATGACCGCGGCGAACTCGCGCGGGAGAGCGGACGCCGGGTGTCCCGCATCCACCGCCTTCAGTGAAGTTGTCATGGAACTCCCCTTACTCCGCCCGTGATCGAAACCGCTGACCGGTGGTGATGGGGGGCACGACCGGTCCCGGGCGACCTCGGTGGTCGCCGGCTGGCGGCAGGTCATAATTGATCTCGGCGCTTCGGGACCTCTGGCACGTTAGACCATGGGCAGTCGGTGTGCACCCTGCTCGCCACTCTCATCTGACAACTCCGTCCCGTCGGTGCCGTGTTCAGGGCGCCCTGCTCGTGTGCGGTCCGTCAAGGGGCTGGCGGGAGAGTGCTCACTTATGGACGAAGCCGCATTCGGAATTGCTGCCCGGGGGACAAGGAATTGCCAGGTGGCCGCGGGCCGGGGCGCTTTTGCAATTCGACCGTTGCGCCGCTCAGTTACCCGTGCGTAAGGTCCGGATCGCAAGCTGAACAGAAAGCAGATCGGGCCTTGTCAGAAGGCATTTCCCGACGCCTGCCCGGGTCCTTTGAGGTGCGGATCTCCCCTTCGCACGGGTGGCCCCGACGGTTTCGGGACCACTTGAGGACCTTCCCACCGGACCCCGCGGCGGCCCCCCTGCCGCGGGGTCCGCCCTCTGATCGGAGAGCAGCGATGACCGGTGCCCTGAGCGGCGGGCGTACCACCCGACCGGCCGTGGTCGCCGTCGCGGCCTGCGTGCTCGGTCTGCTGCCCGGCTCGGGTTCCGCCGCGCGGGATCAGCGCGAGGCCCGGCTCACGGCCGCGTACGACTGCGCACTGCCGTCGGGAACGCGGCAGGTCGAGGTCGCCTTCGACGTCACGTTTCCCGAGCGCGGCGTGGCCGGGAAGCCGATCAGGCCCAGGGCGGTGAGCGTACGGGCGAGCCTGCCGCGGCAGGCCGTCGCGGAGCTGCTGCCGGAGGGGGCGGTGTCGGCCACGGGGGCGGCCGCGGTCGCCATGGCCGTCGCGCAGGGGCGGGAGCGGGCCGGGGCGGAGTGGGCCGACCTGGCGTCCCCCGAGGTGAAGCTGCCCGCGCGGGGCTCCGTCGAGTTCGGCTTCGGCGGCGACGTGCCGTACGTGACGGTCGGCTCCGGAGGCGATGTCACCTTCAGGGCAGGGAAGTTGACCCTCACCCTTGACGCCGCCACCGCCCCGGCCGCCGGCGGCACGGGCACGCCCCCGGCCCGGCTCGCCTGCGCCCCCGCCCGGGGCGCGGACACCCTGCTCGCGACGGTCCCCGTCGAGGCAGCCGCCTCAAGCACACCGTCGGCACCGGACACCGGAAGTGATGCCCCGGACAGCGACGCTCCACAAGGCACCCCGAACGGCACCCCGAAGGGCGTCGAGACCGGGCCGCGGCCCCGCGCCGCCACGGACGCGTGCCCGGCGGAGGCGCCCAAGGGCGAGCTCGACCCGCAGCGGCTGCCGCCCGTGCCCGCGGGCGGCGAGGTCAGCGAGCTGGAGCCGACCTCGACGTGCGCGGTGCCGGTGGGCTTCGCCACCCTGCGCAAACTGAAGAGCTCCACCCTCGTCAACGACCCGCGCGGGCGCCGGGTCGGGCTCATGCGCCTCGCCATGCGGCTGCGGGAGGTGAGGGCGCCCGGGTACGTCGAGTACGACCACCTCGGAGACATGCGACTCCCCGACGCCGAGGGCACGTTCCTCACCTTCGGGTTCCAGCCGACCACCGCCAGGATCCGCTTCGAGCCCGAACCGGCGACCATCGTCAACGTCATCCGTCCCGGCAGGCCGCCGACGACCCGGGTCGGCTACCGCCAGCATCTGCGCCTCTACGACGTACGGGTCAACGGGGTGCCCCTCGACGTCGGGCCCCGGTGCCGCACCTCGCGACCCGTCGAGACGGAACTCACCGGCAGTTATCCGGTGAGCGAGGGCGGGCTGCTGCAAGGGGAGCTGGACATCCCGCCGCTCGCAGGGTGCGGCGTGCACGGCGAGGACCTGGACGCACTGCTCTCGGGTGCGGTCTCCGGGCCCGGCAACGCGCTGAAGATCCGCCAGGGGCGCGTCTGCGGCGCGGGATCGCCGTGCACGGTCCCGGAGCTCCCCGGCCTCTGACCGCCGGGCGGGCGCGCGGGGCCAAGGCGTGAACAGCGAGCAACCCCGAACTCTGAGCAAGGAGGTGCGATGGGAGTCGAAGTGGTCGTCGAAGGGCTGACCAAGTCGTTCGGCAAGCAGAACATCTGGCAGAACGTGACGCTCACCCTGCCGCGCGGCGAGGTCAGCGTGATGCTCGGCCCGTCCGGCACCGGCAAGACAGTCTTCCTGAAGTCGATCGTCGGCCTGGTCCGCCCCGAGCGGGGGCACGTGCTCATTGACGGCGTGGACATGGTCAACAGCCGCGAGCGGGACGTGTACGAGGCCCGGAAGCTGTTCGGCCTGATGTTCCAGGACGGCGCGCTCTTCGGCTCGCTCAGCCTCTTCGACAACGTCGCGTTCCCGCTGCGCGAGCACACCCGCAAGAAGGAATCGGAGATCCGCCGCATCGTCATGGAGCGGCTCGATCTGGTCGGCCTCGCCGGTGCCGAGAAGAAGCTGCCCGGCGAGATATCGGGCGGCATGCGCAAACGCGTGGGCCTGGCCCGGGCTCTGGTGCTCGACCCGCAGATCATCCTGTGCGACGAGCCGGACTCGGGGCTCGACCCGGTGCGCACGTCGTACCTCTCGCAGCTCCTCATCGACATCAATACCGAGATCGACGCCACGATGCTCATCGTCACCCACAATCTCGACATCGCGGCGACCGTCCCGGACAACATGGGCATGCTCTTCCGCCGCAACCTCGTGATCTTCGGACCCCGCGAGGTGCTCCTCACCAGCGAGGAGCCGGTGGTCGAGCAGTTCCTCCACGCCCGCAGGGCGGGCCCCATCGGCATGTCCGAGGAGAAGGACCAGGCCACCCTGGACCTGGAGGCCGCGCGCGGCATCGTCGCCGGGCCCGCCACGGAGCGGAGAATCGTGCCGCAGCTCGCGCCCACTCCCGGACTGCCGGAGCGCCGGGCGGTGCGTCGGCGCCGGGAGCGGGTCCAGGGCATGGTGCACGAGCTGCCGCCCGCGGCCCGCCGCGCCGTCGAAGCGAGCCTGCGGGGCGAGGAGGCGAGCTCGCGGGGCGGCGACGCGCATCGGCGGGGCGGGGAGGCGAGCTCGAAGGACGGCGAGGCGGGCCGGTGGGGTGGCGAGCAGAGCCAACGGGGTGGCGGCGACGCGCCCACGCTCGCCGCGCCCCGCGTGAGCAGGGGAGCGGGCGCATGACCGCTCCTCCCGCCGCGCGCAGGCCACTGCCGGGCCTGGGCGTGCTGCGCGAGATCGGCCAGATGTTCATGCTCGCGGTGAGTGTCCTGCGCCTGACCTTCAAAAGGCCTTTCCAGTGGCGGGAGTTCGTCGAGCAGTTCTGGTTCATCGCGAGCGTCACGATCCTGCCCGCGATGCTGGTGACGATCCCGTTCGGAGCGGTGATCGCGCTCCAAGTGGGCTCCCTCATCGAGCAGTTCGGTGCCCAGTCCTTCACCGGCGGCGCCAGCGTCCTCGTCATCATCCAGCAGGCCAGCCCGCTGATCGTGTCCCTGCTCATCTCGGGCATCGCCGGGTCCGCGATCTGCGCGGACCTCGCCTCGCGCACCATCCGCGAGGAGCTCGACGCCATGCGTGTCATGGGCGTCTCGCCCGTCCAGCGCCTCGTCGTCCCCCGGGTGCTCGCGGTGATGCTGGTCGGGCTGCTCCTCAACGGCCTGGTCTCCGTGGTCGGCACCCTCGGCGGCTATTTCTTCAACGTCGTGATGCAGAACGGCACTCCGGGTGCGTACGTCGCCAGCTTCTCCGCGCTGGCCCAGCTGCCCGACCTCTACGTCAGCGAGCTGAAAGCGCTGGTCTTCGGCTTCATCGCCGGTGTCGTCGCCGCGTACCGCGGGCTCCACCCGAAAGGGGGGCCGAAGGGCGTGGGCGACGTGGTGAACCAGTCCGTCGTCTTCACCTTCCTCATCCTCTTCTTCGTCAACATGGTCCTGACGGGCGTCTATCTGCAGCTCGTCCCCCCGAAGGGGCTGTGACCCATGGCCCTGACCGAACGCGGACGCGGGAGCCGCGCCTTCGCCTGGCTGGACCGGCCCGGCGACGAACTCCTCTTCTACGCCCGGGCGTTGTTGGGCATCCCTCGGGCCGTGCGCCGCTACCCCAAGGAGATCCAGCGGCTCCTCGCCGAGGTCGCCTTCGGCAGCGGCGGGCTCGGGGTGATCGGCGGCACCGTCGGCGTCATGATCGGCATCACCGTCTTCACTGGCACGGTCGTCGGCCTCCAGGGGTACGCGGCGCTCAGCCAGATCGGCACCGACGCGTTCACCGGATTCGTCTCCGCCTACTTCAACACCCGCGAGATCGGCCCGCTCGTCGCCGCCCTCTCCCTGTCCACCACGGTCGGCGCGGGCTTCACCGCCCAGCTCGGCGCGATGCGCATCAACGAAGAGGTCGACGCCCTGGAGAGCATGGGCGTGCGCTCCACGCCGTTCCTCGTGAGCACCCGCATCGTGGCCGGCACACTCGCGATCATCCCGCTGTACGGCATCGGACTGCTCGGCTCCTATCTGGCCTCACGCGCCACGACCGTGCTGTTCAACTCGCAGTCCACGGGAACGTACGACCACTACTTCCATCTCTTCCTCGTCCCCACGGACGTGCTCCTGTCCTTCCTCAAAGTGCTGGTCTTCAGCGTGCTCGTGATCCTCGCGCACTGCTACTACGGCTTCCGCGCCTCGGGCGGACCGGCCGGGGTCGGGGTGGCCGTCGGCCGCTCGGTACGGACCGCGATCGTGCTCATCAGCGTCACCGACTTCTTTCTCAGCCTGGCGCTCTGGGGCGCCACGACCACGGTGAAGGTGGCCGGATGAGCGCCCCGCCGAAGCCGCCGCGTTCGCCCGATGCGCCGGAGACCCGGCCCCGTCCCAGGACGGTGCCCCTTGCGCGCACCCGCCCCACGCAGGGCGCTCTGGCCCGCCGCAGACGGCTCGCCGGAGTGGTGTACCTCGTGGTGCCCGCCCTGCTGGTGTGGCTGTCGATCGCCGTGTACCAGAAGAAGTTCACGTCCTCCGCGACGGTCGTCGTCGAGACGGCACGGGCCGGCAGCGAGATACACCCGAGCGCGGAGGTCAAGCTGCGCGGTGTCGTGGTCGGCGAGGTCGAGAAGATCGACACGGACGGCTCCGCCGCGCGGCTCACCCTCGCCCTGCGGCCCGACAGGATCGGCAGGGTCCCGTCCGACGTCCGGGCCCAGCTCCTTCCGACCACCCTCTTCGGGCAGCGGTACGTGGCCCTCGTACCGCCGGAACACCCCTCGACGCGGCCGCTCGCGGCGGGCAGCGTCATCCCGCAGGACCGCAGCCGCAGCGCCGTCGAACTGGAGCAGGTGCTCGACAATCTGATGCCGCTGCTGACCGCCGTACGGCCGCAGGACCTCTCGGCCACGCTGTCCGCCCTCGCCAAGGCCCTCGAAGGGCGGGGCGAGAAGCTCGGCGACTCGCTGGTGACGCTGAACGGCTACCTGAAGGACTTCAACCCCCATCTGCCGTCCCTGAACGAGGACATCAAGGAACTCGCCGAGCTGAGCGACACCTATGCCGAGGCGGCCCCCGACCTCGTCGACGCGCTGCACGACGCCACCGTCACGAGCGCCACCATCGCCGACCGGCGGACCGAGCTCTCCGCGCTGTACGCGTCGGTGACCAGCAGCTCCCAGGAGTTCGGCGGCTGGCTGCGCGCCAACCGGGCCAACCTCATCCGGCTGACCGCGACCAGCCGGCCGACCCTGGAGATCCTCGCGCGGTACGCGCCCGCCTTCCCCTGCACCCTGCGCACGGTCGCCGACTTCGTCCCGGCCATGGACGCCGCTCTCGGCAAGGGCACGGACCGGCCGGGCCTGCGCGTCGACGTGCGGGTCGTCCCCTCGCGCGGTGCCTATGTGCCGGGCCGGGACACGCCCCGCTACGAGGCGGGCGGCGGGCCGCGCTGCTACCCCGTCCCCTACACGGGGGGTTCGTACACCACGCGGCAGAGCACGGCCACGACCCTGAGCGGTGTGGCCGGTGGTCTCGGCGTGGCCAACTCGCCCCAGGAGAACGACCTTGTCACCGAACTCCTCGCCGCACCGGACCAGGACAAGGCGCCACGCGGCCCCCTGCCCGACTGGTCGAGCGTGCTCGCCGGACCGGCCTTCCGCGGGGCGGAGGTGAGGCTGAGATGAGCGGACAGCGCAGCCTGACCGGCCCCGCCGTCAAGTCGCTGATCTTCATCGTGGTGACCGCCCTGGCCACCACCGTGCTCGCCCTGAGCATCGCGGGCACCGAAGTCGGCAGGACCCACGGTTACAAGGCCTGGTTCACCGACGCCACCGGTCTGAACGAAGGCGACTCCGTGCGCATCGCCGGGGTGAAGGTGGGCCAGGTGTCCTCGATCGAGATCGTCCAACGCCGCTACGCCGAGGTCGAGTTCGCGCTGGACGAGGACCGGATCATGCCCGCGTCCGCGACGGCGTCCATCAAGTACCTGAACATGATCGGGCAGCGCTTCGTCGAGCTGCGCCGGGGCACGGGACCGGTCGGCCGCACCCTGCGCCCGGGGCAGACCATCCCGTTGAGCCGCACCACCCCCGCGCTGGACCTGACACAGCTCTTCAACGGGTTCCAGCCGCTGATGCAGGGCCTGTCCCCGAAGGAGACCAACCGGCTGGCGGCGTCGGTCGTGCAGGTCCTGCAGGGCGAGGGCGGGACGGTCGAGAGCCTGCTGCGGACGGTCGGTTCGCTGACCACCACGGTCGCCACCAAGGACCGGGTGATCGGAGAGGTCATCAGCAACCTCAACCGGGTCCTCGCCTCGGTCAACACCCGGCAGAAGGGCTTCACCGAACTCATCGGAACCGTCGAGAAGCTGGTCTCCGGGTTCGCCGACGACCGCAGGACCATCGGCCGGTCCTTCGACTCCCTGGGCAAGCTCAGCGCGAGCACGGCCGGCCTGTTCCGGGAGGGCCGGGCGCCCCTGAAGAACGGCGTCCGCGACCTGGGGCGGGTGTCCGAGACCCTCGCCGCCGACACGCCACTGGTCGAGAACTTCCTCGAGAAGACACCGCGCAAGATGGCCGCCGTCTCCCGGATCGCGTCCTACGGGTCCTGGCTGAACCTCTACCTCTGCGAAGCGCAGCTCAGCGGCGTCACCACGTACGACGGCAGTCCGCCGCCGACCGGACTCGCGATCAAGGATGCGAGGTGCCGGGCATGAGGTCCCCGCGCGGGAAGCGGCCCGGACCGCGCGGGCTCCGGCTCCGGCGCCCTCGGCTCAAGCCCTTCGGGGAGCGCAACCCCGTGGCCGTCGCCCTGGCCGGGCTGCTGGCCATGACCCTCGTGGGGCTGCTCGCCTACAACGCCGCGTCGCTGCCCCTGATCGGCGGTGGCGGCACCCGCTACACCGCCGACTTCCGGGATTCGGTGGGACTCAAGGCGGGGGACGAGGTGCGGATCGCCGGCGTACGGGTCGGCGAGGTGGCGGACGTCGCCCTTGACGGCCCCAAGGTGAAGGTCGCCTTCGAGGTGCGGGACGCCTGGATCGGCGACCGCAGCACCGTCGGCATCGCCATCAAGACCCTCCTGGGCGCCAAGTACCTGGCGGTGGACCCGCTCGGCAGCCGGAAGCAGGACCCCGGCAAGCGCATCCCGGCCCGCCGCACCACCTCCCCGTACGACGTGATGGAGGCCTTCAACGGTCTGAGCCGCACGACCGGCGACCTGGACGAGGACCGGCTCGCCAAGAGCTTCGAGGCCGTCACCGGGGCCTTCGGGAAGACTCCGCCGCACGTCCGCAAGGCCATGACCGGTCTCGCCGCGCTCTCCCGGACGATCTCCGGACGCAACGACGAACTGTCCGAACTCCTCGACGGATCAGCGAAGTTCAGCACCTCCCTGAACAGCAAGAGGGCGGAGTTCGAGCGGCTGCTCGACAACGGCAACCTGCTGCTCGAAGAGGTACGCCACCGGCGGAAGGTCGTCCACGCCCTGCTCACCGGCGCCCGTGACCTCGGCACGGAGATCAGCGGCCTCGTCGACGACAACGAACGGCAGCTGGGGCCCGCGCTCACCGCGCTCGACCGGGTCACCGACGTGCTGGCCAAGAACAAGAAGAACCTCGACAAGGCCCTCGCCGCCGCCGGACCGTACTACCGGCTCGTCGGCAACACGCTCGGCAACGGGCGCTGGATGGACGGCTATCTGTGCGGCCTCGTCCCCAAGGACTATCTGCCCGCGGGCACGGGCCCGGGCACCGGTTGCATGCCGCCGAAAAAGGGAGACGGCCGATGACGGTCCGCACACGAGAGCCGGCCCGCACACGTGTGATGGCCACACGTGTGCTGGCCCGCACACGAGCGTCGGCACGCGGACACGCACGCGTAATTGTCCTCGTCATCGTCGTGACGCTGCTCGTGGCGGGCGGGCTCGTCGGCGTGACGGCTCTGGCACGCGGCGGCGACGGCAAGCACATCACCGCCTACTTCGACCGGGCCGTCGCCGTGCACGAAGGATCCGACCTCAGGGTGCTCGGGGTCCGCGTCGGCAGAGTCGACGAGATCCGGCCCGAGGGCAGGCAGGTGAGGGTGCGGCTCACCCTCGACGAAGGGGTGAAGGTGCCCGCCCGGGTCCAGGCCGTCGTGGTGGCCCCCAGTGTGGTGTCCGGGCGGTTCGTCCAGCTCGCTCCCGCCTACGGAGGAGGCCCGCAGATCCGCGACGGCGCCGTCATCAAGGCGGAGCACACGGCGACCCCCGTCGAGGTCGACGAGCTCCTCAAGAGCCTGACCGACATGAGCGACGCCCTCGGCCCCAAGGGCGCGAACAAGGACGGCGCACTCGCCGGGCTCGTCAAGGCAGGCGCGGAGAACCTCGACGGCAACGGCAAGGACATCGGCGACACCATTCACCAGCTGGGCGGCGCGTCCGCCGTCCTCAACGGGAACAGCGGTGACGTCGTCCGGACGGTCGAACAGCTCCAGCAGTTCATCAGCATGCTCAAGCGCAAGGACGGCCAAGTGCGCCGCGCCGTCACCCAGTTGTCGGACGTCGCGAGCTTCCTCGCCGACGACAAGGACGACCTGGCCGCCGCCCTCAAACAGTTGGGCAAGGCCCTCGGCCAGGTCAAGGGCTTCATCAGCGACAACCGGGGCCGGCTCAAGTCGAACGTCGACAAGCTGGCGGGCCTCACCCGGTCCGTCGTCGACCAGCGGGCCTCGGTCGCCGAGGCCCTGGACGTGCTGCCACTGGCCGCGGCCAACCTTGAACGGGCCTACAACCCGCGCACCCGCACCATCGACGGCCGCGCCAACATCAACGAACTCGCCGGGGCGTCGGGGACCGGGGTGACAGGCGCGGGGACCACGGACACCGGGGTACGCGGCGCCGCCGCCGACCGTCTCGTCGCCCTCCCGCACAGGCAGGCCAAGAACCTGCCTGCCCTGCCCTTGCCGCCGGTCGGCAGCGTGTACGGCGCGCGGGACAGCGCCGGGGGAGGCCGACGATGAAGCGCCGCACCGCACGCGTCGCACTGGGTCTCTCCCTATCCGTGACCCTCGTGGGCCTCGCCCTGGGCGTCGGCGGCCTCCCGGACTTCGACGGTCTGCAGGACCTGCCGCTGCCCGGCGGGGCCGACCTCGGCGGCCATCCGTACGAGATCACCGCGGAATTCCGGGACGTCGTGAGTCTCTTCCCGCACTCCGCGGTCAAGGTCAATGACGTCGACGTCGGCCGCGTGACCCGGATCGGCCTCGCCGCCGACGGCTGGGCCGCCCGCGTCACCCTCAAGGTCAACGGCGACGTACGACTTCCTGCCAACGCCTACGCCAACCTGGAGCAGTCAAGCGTTCTCGGCGAGAAGTACGTCCAGCTCACGGCCCCCGAGGACATGAGGGCCCGCCCCGACCTCCAGGAGACCAGGACCGGCACCGAGGCGGCCTACGCGCGCAACCGGGGCCGGTTGCGCGACGGGGCCGTGATCCCGGTGGCCCGCACCAACCGCAACCCCGAGATCGAGGAGGTCTTCGGCGCCCTGTCGATGGTGCTCAACGGCGGTGGCGTACAGCAGATCCGGACCATCTCCAGCGAACTCAACAAGGCGCTCGGCGGCAACGAAGGCCAAGTCCGCTCCGTGCTGCGGCAGATCAACACCACCGCGAAGAGTCTCGACAAGAACAAGAAGCACATCACCGCCGCCCTCGACGGCATGAACCGGCTCTCCACGACCCTGGCCACCCGCGACCGCAAGATCGGCGGCATCCTGCGGGACCTGCCGCCGGGCCTGAAGGTCCTCAGTGACCAGCGCTCGTCCCTCGTCTCCATGCTGCGCGCCCTGGACTCGCTCTCCGAGGTCGCGGTGAACACCGTCGACCGCACGAAGAACGACCTCGTGGCCGACCTCAAGGCGCTGGGCCCGGTCCTGCGGAACCTCGCCGACTCGGGCGCCGACCTGCCGGAATCGCTGCAGGCGATGTTCACCTATCCGTTCACGGACGAGGTGCTGACCGGGGTGAAGGGGGATTACCTCAACGTCTATCTGAAGATCGCGGCGGCCCCCGGCACGGAGATCGTGCCACCGGTCCGTGGCGCTGGTGGCGGTGCCGGTGGTGGCGGTGCCGCTCGCTCCTCCCTGCCGCTGCCCGCGGTCACCGGAACGTCAGGAGGCGACTCCTAGTGCTCACCCTCTCCACCCACCTCAAGAACATCGCCTTTCTCGTTCTCGGCGCGCTGGTCCTCGCTCACATCGCGACGACGTACGCGGATCTCGGGCGGTACGTGGGCGCCCGCGACTACTACACGGTCAAGGTCGAACTCGCCGAGGCCGGCGGCCTGTTCAGCCACGGAAACGTCACGTACCGGGGCGTCGACGTCGGCCGCGTGGAATCCGTCGAGCTGACCGACGACGGGGTCGAGGCCCGTATCCGCATCAAGGAATCGGCGCCGAAGATCCCCGCCGACCTGGAGGCGAAGGTCGCCAACCTCTCGGCGGTCGGCGAGCAGTACCTGGATCTGAGTCCGCGCACCGACGACGCGCCCTATCTCGCCGAAGGGTCGGTCGTCCCCCGAGGGGCCACACGGACGCCCGCGCCGGTCACCGACGTACTGACCAGCGTCGACCGGCTCGCCTCCTCGGTGGACACCGCCGCACTGCGCACGGTCGTCGACGAGCTCGGCAGGAGTTTCGAGGGGCGCGGGCAGGACCTGCAGATCCTCATCGACACGGGCAGCGAATTCATCCGGGCGGCAGACAAGGCGCTGCCCGCCACCACCGGACTCCTCATCGACGGCGAGACGGTCCTGCGCACCCAGAACGAGCGGGCCGACGCCCTGAAGTCCTTCGCGAGCGGAGCCGCCGAACTGGCCGAGCAGCTCAAGAAGTCCGACCCCGACCTGCGCCGCCTCGTCGCCCGGACCCCGGACGCGGCAACCGAGTTCACCGCGCTGCTTCGCGACACCGACCCGGGCCTCGGCGTCGTGCTCGCCAACCTCGTCACCACCTCCGAACTACTGGTGACCCGCCAACGTGGCATCCGCGAACTGATGGTGCGCATCCCGCGAGTCGCCTCAGCGGGAGCGACCGCCATCGGCCCCGACGGAGTCCGCTTCGGCATGGTCACCACCTTCTTCAAGCCGCTGCCCTGCACGGCCGGATACGGCGGCACCACCTACCGCAACGGCCTCGACACCTCACCGGCCCCCGCCAACACCGAGGCGGCCTGCACGGCGGCACCCGGAGGCGGTCAGAACGTACGCGGCTCGGCGAACGCACCGCGCGGCGGCGTGCCGTCCCCCGCCCGGCCCGGATCGGACTGGCTCGCGCGGAGCGAGACCCCGTCCGACAGCCCGAACGGTCTGGCCGAACTGCTCGGGATGGGGGAGTCATGAGGCGACGGTGGACGTGGACGGCCGCGCTTGTTCTGGGCGCACTCTTCTGCGGCTTCTCGGGATGGACGTACGCGCGGACGCGTGGCGACGACGATCTCGCGTACGCCCGCGACCGGTCCACCGCACTGGACGCGGCCCGCAAGCACATCGCGGTGCTCAACACCATGGACGGCAAGGACGTACGGGCCTCGCTGCGCGCCTGGACACAGGTGGCGGACGGGCCGCTCGCGGACGAGCTGCGGCGCACCGGAGACGACAGTGCCAAGGCCCTCGAAGAGGAGGGCACCAGCACCCGCGCCACGGTCACCGACGCGGCGGTCGTCGCCCTCGACACCCGGTCGGGCACGGCGAAGGTCATCGCCACCGTCCGCGTCGAGGTGACCGAACGCACCGGAAGATCCACCACCGACCGCAAACGCTTCGAGGCGAGCCTCGACAAGGGGGCGGGCTGGAAACTCAGCTCGCTGACGGCGATACCGGCCGGGACGCAATAGGGGGCGCGGCGGAATGAGGGAACGCGGATGAGTGCAGGACTGAGACCCCGGCGCGGGGCGGCGACGGATGCTGTCGGGACAGGCGACACCGTCGAAACAGGCGATGCTCATGGGGCTGAAGGTGCGCACGGATTAGAGGGTGCGCATGGGGCAGAGGGTGCGCTCGGGGTAGACGATGCCGTCGAGGCAGACGCGTCTGTCCGAAGCGGCGGTGACGCGGAGGACGACGCGGATACGGAAGCGACGCCCGCCTCCCGCCGCCGCCCGGGTGTCCGCACTCCGCTCGGCCTCCTCCTCGCCGCGCTGCTCCTGACCGGCGGCGGGCTCCTGGCCCTCAGCGACCGTGCCGAGGACACACCGGCCGCCGCCAACCGCGCGCTGACCGACAGCGAGCGGACCCGCCGGGTCGTCGGAGACGTCAGCGACGCACTCGCCGCGGTCTTCACCTACACGCCCAAGGACCTGGCCACCACCGAGCGACGCGCACGCGATGTGCTGCGGGGCGAGGCGGCCGAGGACTACCGGGCCCTGTTCGGCAGGCTCCGGGGGAAAGTCAGGGCGCAAAGACTGTCGCTCACCACGCAGGTGGTCCGTGCCGGAGTCGTCGAACTCGCCGACGACCGTGCGCGGTTGCTCGTCTTCCTCGACCAGCGGGCCGAGCGCGAGGGCGCCAGGGCGACGACCGCTGCCGCCCAGCTCTCGGTCACCGCGCGCCTGGCCGGCGGTCACTGGACGGTCACCGACATCAAGGCCCGTTAGCGGAGGCGGACATGGCACGTACGACATCGCGGGAGCGTACGAGACTCTCGCTCATCGCCACGGCGGCGGCCGTCGCCCTGGGCTTCGCCGGCTGGACGGGCTCGTCCTGGTACGCGGCGGCCCACGACGACTCCGCGCGATTCGCGGAGACCCGCGACGAGGTTCTCGCGGCGGGCGAGCAGGCCGTACTCAACATGAACACCCTCGACCACCGGGATCTGGAGCACGGACTCGACACCTGGGAGCGGTCCGCCACCGGAAGTCTCCTCGAAGAACTGCGCAAGGGCAGAAGCGAGTTCGAGAAGCAGGTGCGCAACGCGCGCACGGTCACCAAGGCCGAGGTGCTGTCCGGCGCTGTCACCGAACTGGATGCGAGAGAAGGCCGGGCAGGGGTCCTCATCGCGATGCGGATCACCGTCGACCCGCCGAAGAAGAAGCCGAGCAGCAAGGAGAGCCGACTGCTCGGTGAACTCACCCGCACCGGTGAGGGCTGGAAGCTGAGCGGGCTCGGCCAGGCCCCCGCGGGCGAAGCGCCCACCGATACTCCGTCCGACTGAGGGGCCTTTCCATGTCGACGACACGTCATGTGGTCAACAGGCAGCGGCGGTTGGCCGCGGCCGAGAGCCGCAGGGCGGCACCCGCGCCCGCGCCGCGAGCCCCGCGACCGAAGCCCCGGAAACGGCCCGCCCGAACCGTGCGCAGGTCCGTCCCCCGGCCCCTGCTGCTCGCGCTGCTTGCCCTGCTCGCCGTACTCGCGACGGCCTTCGCGGTCCTCGCCCACGTCCGGGCCGAAGACCTGCGCGACGCGCCCGCCCTGCGCAACGCGGCACTCACCGACACGGCCCGCACCAGCGATGTGAAGGGCACGGTCGGCCAGGCCGTCGACGCGGTCTTCTCCTACGACCACACGGACCCGGCCCGTACCGATAAGGCCGCGGACAAGTACCTCACCGGCAAGGCGGTCGGCCAGCACCGGGAGATGCTCGCGCCGCTCCGTGCCCAGGGAGCCCGGCAGAAGCTCGTCCTCACCACCACCGTCACGCACAGCGGGGTCGAGGCCATCGACGGTGGCAGGGCCCGGGTCCTGGTCTTCGCCGATCAGAGCAACACCAGTACGGCCAAGGGGGGTTCGGCCTCCCGGGCGGCAGCCATGTTCGCCGTTGACGTGGTCCACCGGGGCGGGTCCTGGCGGATCGCGAACATCGACACGTTCAGCCGATGAAGCAGAGCCAGACATGGATGAAGCAGAACCAGAGACGAAGCAGTGCCAGAGACGAAGCAATGCCAGAGACGAAGGAGAGCCGGACATGAAGAGCACGAGACAGAAGCGGCGCACCGCCGCGCTCCTGTCCGCCACCCTCGGGGTCGCGGCCGCGGCGATGATGTCGGGGTGCAGTTCGCGCGTCGACGACGGCCCGCAGGTCGACTGGGCCTCGGACGTCTGCGACAGCGTGCAGGACGTCGGGGCCGAGCTGACGCTTCCCGCCTCGGATCACAAGGACGCCAAGAAGTACCACGCGGAGGTCGTCACCTTCATGGACGCGCTCGACCGGCAACTCGGCGCCCTGGACGGCAAGATGCGCAAGGACGGCGCGCCACCCGTGAAGGGCGGCGACGCCGCGTACAAGAAGGCACTCGCGAACCTGCGCGGCGCCCGCAGCAAGCTCGCCGGCACCACCGCCGAGCTCAAGAAGGCCGATGTCACCGATGAGAAGTCGCTGAAGGCGGCATTGCAGAAGGCGGCCGAGGGCATGGAGCGGGCGGGCGCGTACCAGGGCCCCGCCCAGGACTTCCGCGCCGACCCCGCGCTCAAGCGGGCCTTCGACAAGGCGCCGGAGTGCTCGGGCCTGAACGGCGCCGGGCACTCGGCGGCATCGGCCGGCTGAGCTACTTCTCGTAGGTGAGGTCCATGTCGATGGTGTTGCCGGGGCCCGCGGTGAAGGCGCTGATGACGTCGTTGAGAGCGCCGCAGCCCGTGAGAGCGGGCAGGGTGTACGTGCCCTTGAGCTTGCCGCCCTTGTAGGGCTCGAAGCGGCCCTCGCCGACGAGGTCGATCCTGGCGGGTTCGACGGTCGTGCAGTTCGGCCCGCCGCCGATGGGCAGGCCGAACGCCCTCACGCCGGTGAGCTTGACGTGCGTCTCGGAGTGCGATGTGAGGCTGCCCGCCGTATCGACGGCTCCCGTCGTACGGGCGGTCTGCTCGAAGGCGACGTCCGCGGTCGTGGGCAGGAAGCCGAGCAGGGTGAAGCGGGCCGTGGTCGGTTCGAGCCGCAGGTCGGCGTCGAAGGTGCCCTTGTCCAGGTCGTAGCGGGTGTCCAGGGCGCCCGCCAGCGGAAAGCCGCCGTTGCCCGCCTTGATGGACGAGCTGCCCAAGATGCCGAAGCCGAGCGGCACCGGTTCTCCCCCGGGGTCCGTCGGCGCCGGTTCCACCTGGATGGTGTGCAGGGTCTTGTTCTGGTCGGCCGGGTCGAGGGTGCACTCGGTCTCGAAGGTGTCGAGCGCGGTCTTGTCGCCCGCCGCGTCCCGCGGGGTCATGGTGAGGAGCAGGCTGTCGACGTCGATCCGTACGGCGCCGGGCTGCCGGAACGTCAGGGGTGGGGTGTGGCCGGTCGCGGTCACGTCGAAGGCGGCGGGCGGGTCCGGCAGGGGCGTCTTCCCGATGGTGTTGTCGATGCCGATGTTCAGCGGCCCCTCCGGCATGTGAACGGTGACGCCGGCCGTGGCGGCCCCTTCGAGGGTGACGCCGCCGACCGTCCGCAGGGCGGCTGCCGCGGCCTTGCTGACCTTGGCCACCGAGACGACCTCGGAGGCCGGGATCCGCGCGCCGACCCGCACCTTGTCCGGCAGGTCCGTCTTGATCACGACGGTGAGCGGATCGTCCTCCATGATCGGGAACACACACTTGTACGTCTGCGTGAGGGGTGCCGGTTCCGCGGCGGCCGACGGGCCGGAGCTGAAGCCGGTCAGCACGGCGAGCAGCACTCCGGCGGAGGCGATGCGCAGCGGTATGTCGCGCGATCTCAACACTGTCTCTCCAAGTCCTGGAAGTTCTGAAGTTCTGAAGTTCTGAGGTCCTGAATTCCTGGAAGTGGTGCAAGTCCTGGGGGGAACGGGACGGCCCCCCGCCTGGAGTGGCGGGGGGCCGGGTCGGGATGCGGACTCACCACGGGGGGCTAGCTCTTGTAGGTGAGGTCCATGTCGATGGTGTTGCCGGGGCCTGCGGTGAAGGCGCTGATGATGTCGTTGAGGCCGCCGCAGCCCTTGAGAGCGGGCAGGGTGTACGTGCCCTTCAGCTTGCCGCCCTTGTAGGGCTGGAAGCGGCCCTCGCTGGCGAGGTCGATCTTGGCGGGCCCGCTGGTCCTGCAGTCGGGGCCACCGCCGATGGGAATGCCGAAGACGTTGACGCTCCCGAGCTTGACGGCCATCTCGGAGTGCGACTTCAGGGCACCGGCGGTGTCCAGCGTTCCGTTGGTCTTGCCGGCCTGCTCGAAGGCGATGTCCGCGGTCGTGGGCAGGAAGCCCATGATGGTGAACTGGCCCTTGGTCGGGTCGAGCTTCAGGTCCGCGTCGAAGGTCCCCTTGCTCAGGTCGTAGCGGGTGTCGATGCCGCCGGAGAGCGCGGCGTTGCCGTTGGCGGCCTTGATGAACGACGTGCCCTTGATGCCGAAGTTGAGCTTCACCGGCTCGTCACCCGGCGGGTCGGTGGGGGGATCGGTGGGCGGGTCGGTCGGTGGGTCGGTGGGCGGATCCGTCGGCGGGTCGGTCGGCGGGTCCGTGGGATCCGTGCCGCCGCCGTTGATGGTCATCGTGTGGAGGGTGGTGGGCTGACCCGCGTCCATGGTGCAGCTGGCGGTGAACTCGTCGCCGTTCGGCGGCAGTTGGACCGGCTTGCCGTCCGCGTCCCGGGCGATCATGTTGTGCAGTTTCAGGCCCGTCACGTCGAACTTGGCCGTGCCCTCCTTCTCCCAGGTCAGCAGGGAACCGGGCGACTTGCCGCTGGCGATGACGGTGAACGCGGCCGCCGGGCTGGGGATGTTGGCCTTGGCGACGGTGTTGACGACCTTGATGGGCAGGTTGCCGCCGCCGCCCGGCAGCGTCACGTTCACATCGGCGGTCGCCTTGCCCTCCAGCGTGACCGCGCCGAGCACGCCGAGGCCTTGGGCGGCCCGCGAACTGACCTTGGTGACGGCCTTGATGTCGTACTCGGGGACGGTCTCGCCCACCTTCATGGTGGCGGGCATGTCGGCCGTGATCTCGACCTCGATCGGATCGTTGTTGATGATCGGGAACTTGCAGGTGTACTTCTGTGCGAGCTTCACCGGGTCGGCGGAGGCGGAACCGCCGCCCAGGCCGACCAGGCCGGCGACGAGGCCGGCGGCCGCCACCGTGCTCAGGGCAGTGCGTGCCCTGACTTGTCTCTTGTGCGCTCCCATGAGCTACCTCTCGGGCTACGTGAATGGGCACGAACGAACGTCGGTGCCACCTCTGCGATTCCGGACTCGCCGGCCCAGCCGTCCAAGGAAATCGGAGATGCGAAATGTTCCGCCGCGAGGGAGTTTTCCTGCCGAAATTCCACAGGTGATACGGCGGTGTTTCGAATACGCAAACTACTGATGGGTAGCTGGGGGGTCAAGGTCTGTTCCGCCCTGATGGTGAAAGGCGGTCGACCGGCCGAGGTTTTGTGGCGGTGGTGAGCATGCGATGGTGCGTGGATGACAAATTGCGCGCCCCGCCACGTCGCGCTGTGCCGATCGGGTTGACGGGATCCCTTCCTGTCAGTACTCATTTCTCGATTGCGCCCATTCTCGGACAGGCCACACAGGGAGACCGCATGGGGAACCGCAGAGGAGAGCAACCAGGGAAAACCACGGCCAGGTTGGCACGGGGGTCGGCCTTGACCGGGGTTGCCGCGGTGTTCCTCGCGCTGGCCGGCGGGGGTGGCAGCGCTTCGGCCGAGCCGGTGTCGCTCACGCAGAAATACACGTGCAAGTTCCCGATCATCAACAACGACGCCATCGAAGCCGCGATCACCACGGACATGCCCGCCACCATGAAGGTGGGCGAGACCGTCCCCGAGTACGACATCAAGGCCGTCACCAAGGTCAGCTCGCGAGCCGCCCAAGGCCTCGGCGTGCTCGGCGCGGTGACGCTGGAGGGCAAGGCCACGGCGGATGTCGTCGTCACCCAGCCCGGCGGCGACGGCACGCTGCCCATCAAGGTCGTCAACACCGTCGCCAGGGCCGACATCCCCGATCCTCCGGCCGCTTTCGAGGTGACGGCGACGGGCAAATCGCCCGGCGGGCTGCTGACCTGGGGCAAGGCGGGTGAAGCGGCCTTCGATGTGAAGGGCCTGAAACTGCACAACATGATCGCCCGGGACGCGGCGGGAAAGCCGGTGAAACTGCCGCCCAATGGCGACGAGTTCACCGCGGAGTGCACCCTCGACGCGGGCCAGAAGACGCTGCTGCACAAGATGACGATCACGGGTGGCGGCGGTACGGACCCGACCGATCCGCCCACGGACCCGCCCACCGATCCGCCGACCGACCCTCCCACGGACCCCCCGACGGATCCGCCGACGGATCAGCCCGCCGACCCCACCGACCCCACCGACCCGGCCGACTCCGGCATTCCGGCGACCGGCGGCGGGACCACGACCGGCGGATCCGGCGGCCCCGGCGCCCAGTTGGACACGGAGGTGACCGGCGGCTCGGGCAGCCTCGCCTCGACCGGCCTGCCCGGCATCGGCCTGTTGCTGGCGGCGGCCGGCGGCCTCGGCACCGCGGGCGTAGTGGCCTTCCACTATCTGCCGCGGCGCTTGCGGAAGGACGAGGAAACCGCCTGAGTCCGCTGCCGCGCGGCGCCCGGGAATCCGCGTTCCCGGGGGCACTCCCCGCCGTACGGCGGCGCAGCGGGCCCGGAGCAGCGTCGGCGCTCCGGGCCCGCGGTCGTGCCGTCATACGTTGCCGTAATACGCGCCGTAAGACGACGTGCCGTAAGACGACGTGCCGTAATACGTGCCGTAAGAGGCGAGTCGTCGCCGAGTCGTACGGTTCAACTCCCCGCAGCGGTACGGGCTCTGCGGCGCCGCACCACCACGCCCACGGCCAGGAGCACCACCACAAGGGGGAACATCGCGAGCACGCCCCAGTTCACCGTGCGATACGCCGTGCTCGCACTCTCGACCAGTTCGCCGCCCTTGTCGCTCGCGGTCAGTTCGACGCTGCCCCAGTCCAGCGGTGGCGGCGCGGCCCACTTCTGGGTGATCCGCACCCGCTGGCCCGGCATCAGCTCGGCCGGCAACGTATTGCCCGCGCTGTCGAAGGACGTCCGGCCGAACAGACCCTCGGCCTTGAGGTCGACTCTCGGCGCCAGCAGCACGTTTCCGCTGTTGACAAGGGTGTACGTGACGGTGGCGTCCTTGCCGAGGCCGGGCAGCACGGGGACCTCGTAGTCGAACCGGACGTCCTGGACGCGCAGGCCGGGCGTCCGCTCACCCTTGACCTGGAGATAGATCCGGGCACCGACCGCCTGGCGGATGCCGACGCCGGTGCCCTTGGCGCGGGCGACCCGCTTGTCCAGGGCGATGACGGCTCCTGGGTGGTCGCCGGGCGGGGCGGTGCGGGGGAGGTCCACGGTGAAGGGGACCGTCACCCTGCCGTTGGCCGGGACGGTGACCTCCGAGCGTTCCAGGTGGGTCCACACTCCGACGGACCGCTGCTTCGCGGTGGGCTCGCGGACCGCGAAGCCGCCGTCGCGCGGGGTGTTGTAGGCGTCGGCGGCGTAGAGCAGAAAGGTCACCGGCTCCTTGGCGAGATTGGAGACGGTGACCTTGTCGTGCACGGCGCGGCCGGGGTCGGCCTTCATCCGGAAGTACGCCCGGTGCTTCCCGTCCTTGGCCGCCCGCTCGCCGGACTCGCCGGACTTGGCGGACGCGGCGGCGGGAAAGACGGACCAGCGTCCGTTGTCGGCGGCGTACGCGCCCGGTGGTGGGCTCGCGGTGAGCAGGCCGGACGCCAGGGTCAGGGCGGTGACGAGTACGGCGGCAGGTCTGCGATGCGCGAGCAGTGCGCGGACGGGTTTCATGCGGCCCCCGAAGCGAGGTGGACGGCGGGAAGGGAAAGGGGAAGGGGAAGGCGGAGCAGCGCGCGAGAGGCGCACGCGCCAGAGCGCGAGAGGTGGACCGGCCGTCGCACAACGGCCGGTCCACCGGTCAGGGCATGGGATCAGGTCAGCGTCCTGGGATCAGGTCAGCGTCAGCGTGAGCACGGCCGCGTAATCACCGGCGGCCGCGGTCTTCGGCACGTCGAGCGCGAGACCCGCGCCGACCGTGAACTCGCCGCCGGTCCGCGCCGCGTCGGGCGCGCTCGCGAGCGTGGCGCCCACCGTGCCGACCGGTCCTTGGGTGCCCGGCACGCAGGTGCTGGCCGATCCGGCCGCCGTCGCGCAGGACGGCGTCCAGGCGAGCTTGTCCGCTCCGATGCTGCCGGCGCCGCCCGTGAAGTCGGTGACCTTCCCGGTGAGCGACCAGCCGGTGGCGCCGTTACGGGCGTCCTTGACGGTCACCTTCTGCAGATCGCCGGTCGAGCTGCCGCCCGCGCCCTCCTCGACCGGGGAGAGCGCGACGGTGTCGCCCGCCTGGGCCATGGTGAGCTGACCGCCGCCCTGCTTGGGCGTGACCTTGGTGTGCACGTTCTGCTTGCCGGTCGTGGGGTCGGGGCCAGGGCCCGGGCCGGGGCCGTCGCCCTGGATCTCCATCGTGTGCAGCAGCGTCGCCTGCCCCGCGTCGAGCGTGCAGGTGGCGTCGAACTCGTCGCCGAACGGCGGGAGTTGGACCGGCGCGCCCGCCGAGTCCCGGGCGATCATGTTGTGCAGCTTCAGGCCCTTCACATCGAACTTCGCGGTGCCGGGCTTGGCCCACGTCAGCAGGGAGCCGGGCGACTTCCCGCTGGCGTTGACGTCGAAGGCGGCCGCCGGGTTGGGGATGTTGGTCTTGGCGACGGTGTTGACGACCTTGATGGGCAGCGTGCCGTCGCCGCCGGGCAGCGTGACGACCACGTCCGCCGTGGCCTTGCCCTCCAGGGTCACCGCGCCCATGACGCCGAGGCCCTGGGCCGCTCGCGCGCCGACCTTGGTGACGGCCTTGATGTCGTACTCGGGCACCGTCTCGCCCACCTTCATGGAGGTGGGCATGTCCGAGGAGATGTGGATCTCGATCGGGTCGTTGTTGATGATCGGGAACTTGCAGGTGTACTTCTGGTCCAGCCGAACCGGACCGGCGGCGGCTGTGCCTGCCGTCAGGGTGACCAGCCCGGCCACAAGGCCTGTGGCCGCGACCGTACACAGGGCGCGACGCGTCCTGGTTCTCTTTCGCTGAGCTCTCATCAGCTGCCTCTCGTACCGCGTGAAGGAGCAGAACGGTGAAGGGGAAATGGCCGTACTTGTCGTTGTCCTCGCCAGTTACGGCCCTGTTTTGGATTCGTAAACTACTGACGGGTAGTTGGGCGGTCAAGATGTGGATTACCAGCGGAATCCAGTTGCCCGTATTCGGGGACGGCTTCATCACCAGGTGAGCAGAGAGACGCCGGGATTCATACGCCGTTGCCAAAAAACGCGAAGTGGTTCCGGATGACAAGTGCTCCCGACTCCGTACTCACCGCACAACAGAACTTCCTTGTGCGGCGAAACATCCCTTGACCTGTTTCTCGGAACGCCGCTAACTTCCGCTCTCGACTCGTTTTCCCATTCAACGTAAATGCCTGCATCGCCGAGCGGTCGGAGTTCTGGTGCTGTTTTCTGAGGAAAGCCTGGACGCAGTCATGGGGGTGAGCCCTTTCGGCCGCCCGGACGCCCGTCTGGTGAGCGCGGTGTGCCGGGCCGGCGGTCTCGGCATGCTCGACCTCGGGACCGGCGACCGGCACGCACGCGAGGAACTCGCCCGGCTCTGCCGCTGGGAACCCGACCGCTTCGGGGTGCGGGTGGGAGAGCGCTGCGCCCTGCGCCCCGGCGACCTGGACACGACATCGGCCGGGCGCCCGCACACCGTACTGCTCGGTGTGGACTCCGCCTGGCTGCCGGGCGAACTCGGCAACTACTACTCCGTGTTGGTCGAGGTCACCACGCGCGATGAAGCCGTGCGGGCGGTCGCCGACGGGGCCGATGGCCTGGTCGCGCGCGGCAGCGAGAGTGGCGGACGCGTCGGCGACCTCAGTACGTTCGTCCTGCTGCAGCAGCTTCTCGCCGACCCCGATGTGCCGCTGCCCGTCTGGGCGTGCGGCGGCATCGGCCCCCGTACCGCCGCGGCCGCCGTGCTCGGCGGCGCGAACGGGGTCGTCCTCGACACCCAGCTGGCCCTGCTCGCCGAATCCGGCCTGCCCGAACGGGACCGGGCCGCGCTGGAGGGGATGGACGGCACGGGGACGGTCGTCGTCGACGGCAGACGGATCCTGCGCCGACGGGGCGTGCCGCGGGAAGCGGCGAGTGAGCCAAGGGACGGCGATACCCGCGATACCCGCGAGTCCCGCGATACTTGCGACACCCGTGGCATCCACGGCGGCACCCGCGACGCCCTCGGTGAAGAGCGCGCGCTACCCGTCGGTGAGGACGGATTCCTGGCCGCCCGTTTCGCCGCACGGTGGGGGACGGCGTCGAAGGCTGTACGGGGGATACGTACCGCCATCGCACAAGTGGTGGCCCCCGTGCCCCCGCCCCCGTCGGCAGGCGTCGAAGGCGTCGAACTCCCCCTCGCTCAGGGGCCGATGACCAGGGTGAGTGACCGGCCGGAGTTCGCCGCGGCCGTCGCCGAGGAGGGCGGGCTGCCGTTCCTGGCGCTGGCTCTCGCGGACGGCGAACAGGCCCGCGCCCTCCTCACCGCCACCCGTGCCGCGCTGGGCGAGCGCCCCTGGGGCGTCGGCATTCTCGGCTTCGCCGACGAGAGGGTCCGCGAGGCCCAGCTCGTGGCGGTACGGGAGGTCCGGCCGAGCCACGCCGTCATCGCGGGCGGCAGACCCGGACAGGCCGCCGAACTGGAGGCCGCCGGTATCCGGACCTTCCTGCACGTCCCGTCGGCGGGGCTGCTGCGGCAGTACCTGGAAGCGGGCGCCCGCAGGTTCGTCTTCGAGGGCTCCGAGTGCGGCGGCCATGTAGGGCCCCTCGCCTCCTTCCCGCTGTGGGAAGCGCAATTGGCGGTCCTGGAGGACTACGCGGCCGACCATCCCGACGGGCTCGCGCAGACCCAGGTGATGTTCGCCGGCGGCATCCACGACGCGCGGTCATCGGCGATGGTCACGGCCCTCGCCGCCCCGCTCGCCGCGCAGGGCATGGCGGTCGGCGTCCTCATGGGCACCGCGTACCTCTTCACCGAGGAGGCGGTCGCCCTCGGCGCCGTGCAGCCGCGCTTCCAGGAGCAGCTCGCCGCGGCCCGGACGACCGCTCTCCTGCGGACCGCGCCCGGCCATGCCACCCGGTGCGTGCCGAGCCCCTTCACCGCGGATTTCGCCACCGAGGAGAGGAGGCTGCGGGGTCAGGGTCTCGCACCGGAGCGGATATGGGCGGAGCTGGAACGCCTGAACCTGGGCCGGCTGCGGATCGCGGCCAAGGGCGTGGAGCGCCGCGACGGTGAACTGGCCCCCGCGGACGAGCAGCGGCAGCTGGCCGCAGGAATGTTCATGGCCGGGCAGGTGTCCCTGCTGCGCACGCGACCGACCACGATCCGCGCGCTGCACCTTGAAGTCGGGCCCGGGGCGCGGCAGTTCCTCGCCGAGCAGAGAGCCCTTCAGCGACCCCGGTTCGCGCCCCCGGCGCCGACGGCTGTCGCCGCACCCGAGCCGCTGGACGTCGCGGTCGTCGGCATGGCCTGCATGTTCCCCCAGGCGGACGGCCTCGACGCCTACTGGGCGCAGATCCTGGCCGGGACCGACGCGGTCACCGAGGTCCCCGCCGACCGCTGGGACCCGGCTGTGTACTACGACGGTGGCGCCGATGCCGATGCCGATGGCGGTGGCGGCACCGGTACCGGTGGGCAAGGCTCACCCTCGCGATGGGGCGGTTTCCTGCCCCGTATCCCCTTCGACCCCCTGTCCTACGGCATTCCGCCCGCCTCGCTCGGCGCCATCGAGCCCGTTCAGCTGCTCGCCCTCGAAGCGGCCCGCCGCGCACTCGACGACGCCGGGTACGCGGACCGGGCCTTCGACCGCTCCCGCGCGTCGGTCGTGTTCGGCGCGGAAGCGGGCAGCGATCTCGCGCACGCGACCACCCTGCGCACCGTCCTGCCCTCCTACCTCGACTCCGTGCCCGAGGCCCTGTCCGCCCAACTGCCGCGCCTCACCGAGGACTCCTTCCCCGGCATGCTCGCCAACGTCATCTCCGGCCGCATCGCCAACCGCCTCGACCTCGGCGGCGCCAACTACACGGTCGACGCGGCCTGCGCCTCCTCGCTCGCCGCCGTGGACGTCGCCTGCAAGGAGCTCGTCCAGGGCGCCAGCGACCTGGTGCTGTGCGGCGGCGCCGATCTGCACAACGGCATCAACGACTACCTGCTCTTCTCCTCGGTGGGCGCCCTGTCTCCGACCGGCCGCTGTCGCACCTTCGACGCGGACGCCGACGGCATCGCGCTCGGGGAGGGCGTGGCCTGCGTGGTGCTCAAGCGGCTCACCGACGCCGAACGCGACGGCGACCGCGTCTACGCCGTGATCAGGGGAGTGGGCCGCTCCAGCGACGGCCGCGCCCTCGGCCTCACCGCGCCCGGTCCCACGGGCCAGCGCCTCGCCCTGGAACGCGCCTATGCCCAGGCCCGTGTCTCACCGGCCGAGGTCGGCCTCGTCGAGGCCCACGGAACCGGCACCGTGGTCGGCGACCGCACCGAACTGACCGTGCTCACCGAGGTGTTCGCGCAGGCGGGCGCCCGTGCGGGTGCCTGTGCGCTCGGCTCCGTGAAGTCCCAGATCGGGCACACCAAGTGCGCCGCGGGCCTGGCCGGTCTGATCAAGACGGCCCTGGCCCTGCACACCGGTGTGCTGCCGCCCACCCGGCAGCTCACCCGGCCCAATCCGGCCTGGGACCCGCACTCCAGCCCTTTCGCCTTCCACACCGTCGCTCGTCCCTGGGCGGCCGAACCCGCCGAACGACGCGCCGGGGTCAGCGCCTTCGGATTCGGCGGCACCAACTTCCACGTGGTCCTGCGCGCTCACGAAGGCGGCGCGCCTCCCGCCCACGGGTACGCCCACTGGCCCGCGGAACTGTTCACCTTCCACGGCGACGACCATGAAGGAGCCGCCCGCGAGGTAGGGCTGCTGCTCGACCTGATGGACCGGAAGCCCGGCCCACCGCGGCTGCGGGACCTCGCGGCCGCCACCGCCCGGCGAGCCGCGCGGCGCACCGGGCCGGTGCGCATCGCCGTGGTCGCCACCGACCCGCACGGCCTGCCCGTACTGCTGCGCCGAGCCGTGGCCGGCGAACACGACCCGGCGGCCGGGATCTTCCTCGCCGACGCGTACGCCGACGCCGACGCGTACGCCGACGCCGACGCGTACGCCGATGCGGACGCGAGCGTGCATACGGAGAACCGGATCGCCTTCCTCTTCCCCGGCCAGGGCAGCCAGCGCCCCGGCATGAGCGGCGACCTGTTCATCGCCTTCCCCGAGGTCCAGCAGCACCTCCGCCGCGCCTCCGCCTGCGTACCCGCGCTCTATCCGCCCACCGGCTTCACCTCCGACGCCGACGAACGGCAGCGCGCCGGGCTCACCGACACCCGCAATGCCCAACCGGCCCTGGGCATTGCGGGGCTCGCCACCGCCGATCTGCTCGCCCGCGCCGGGGTACGGCCGCACATGGCCGCCGGGCACTCCTACGGCGAACTCGTGGCCCTGTGCGTGGCGGGCGCCCTCACTCCGGACGCCCTGATCGCGCTGAGCGCCCGCCGTGCCGAGGCCATGCTCGACGCGGCGGGCGACGTCCCCGGCGCCATGGCCGCGATCGGGGCGGGCGCGGTCCCGATCCTGGACGCCCTGCGCTCCGCGGGGCTGGCGGACCAGGTGGTCCTCGCCAACCTCAACGCCCCGGCCCAGAGCGTCGTCTCCGGACCGGCCGACGCGGTGCGGGACGCGGTGACCGCGCTGCGCGACGCCGGTCACAGCGCCAAGCTGCTGCCCGTCGCCTGCGCCTTCCACAGCTCGCTTCTCGCGGGCGCGGGACCGGCGTTCGCCGTCGACCTGGCCGAAGTCGCCGTGGGCATACCGGAGTTCGACGTGTGGGCCAACGCCACCGCGGCGCCCTACCCGGTCTCGCCCGAGGCGATCCGGGACGGGCTCGCCGAGCAGATCGCTTCACCCGTACGGTTCGCCGAGCAGATCGAGGCGATGTACGCGGCCGGGGCACGGATCTTCGTCGAGGCGGGCCCCGGCACCGTACTGAGCACACTCGTCGGCCGGATCCTGGGCGACCGCCCGCACCACGCGATCCCCACCGAGCCACAGGCCGGGGCCGGACTGCCCGGCTTCCTCGCCGCCCTCGCCCGGCTCGCGGTCGCGGGCGTGCCCGTGGCCACCGGGTGGCTGTTCCACGGGCGTGCCACGACCGGCACCGAGCCGTCCGCACCCGCCCGGCCCGCCGCCTGGACCGTCGACGGCCACCTCGTCCGGGACGCCTCGGGCGACCCCCTGCCCGGCGCACTGCGTCCGGCCCGACGCATCACTCTGGAGGCCGACGTGACCGGCACGAGCACGCACCACGACGGGGGAGCGGGAGGCCGGGACGCGTTGCTCGCCGACTTCCTCCGGGGGACGCGGGAGCTCGTGGCGGCCCAACGTGACGTACTGCTGGCCCACTTCGGCGCCTCGGCCGCACCCGCTTCTGAGGCCGTGCTCGCCACTCCGGCACGAGACGGCCACGCTGCCCGCCCCGAGGCGGTCCAGCCGGACCCGGAGCCGGACCCGGAGCCGGTGCCGGAGCCGGTGCCGGAGGCGGAACGGCCGCGGCCCGCGACCGGCGCCGATCTGCTCGGCGCCGTCCTGCGGATCATCAGCGACCGCACGGGCTACCCGGCGGACATGATCGAGCCCGACCTCGATCTGGAGGCCGACCTCAGCATCGACTCCATCAAGCGCACCGAGATCGCCGGGGAGCTCGCGGGGCTCCTCGGCGCGGGAGCGGACGCGGTGCGGCTCGACGACGCCGCACTCGAAGCGCTGTCCAGGGCCCGGACGGCGGCAGCGATCACTCAGTGGCTGAGGGCACGGCAGGCGGTACCGGCGGAGGGGGGCGAGGTTCTCGGACTGCCCGAGGAGGGCTGCCTGCCTGAAGCCGGACTGCCTGAGGCCGGATTGCCCGAAGCCTCGGCTCGGGATGACGCGGCTCGGGATGACGCGGCGTCGGCGGCACTCCTGGGGACGGTCCCCAGACGCTATGTCGTCCGACCGGAACCGCTGTCGAGGCCGACCGGGACCACGGCCCTCGACCTGACCGGAAAGCGGTTCGCGGTGCTCGGCGAGGCTCCTGCGGACGCGGGACCGGCTGATACCGCCGGGGCGGATCAGGGCACCGCACGGGCCGACCGGGCCGCACGGGCCGACCGGGCAAGCCGCGTGGCCGCCCTCGTGGTCGCCGGGCTCCGGCAGCGCGGGGCCGACGCCCTACCGCTCGGCCGAGAGCACGTGCTGACCGAGGAATTCGGCGCTCTGGACGGCGTCGTCCACCTCGGCGCGCTGGCGGACGACGCCGGGCCCGTGCTCCCCGCCGGGTTCGCGGGACTCGCCGCAGCGCTGGCGCTTCGCCCCGCCTGGCTGATCGGTGCCTGCCCGGCCTCGGGTGCGGCGGGAGCCGGTCTGGCCGGTCTGTTCCGTACGGCGGCGCGTGAACACTCCGCTACGAACGTCCGGTTGGTGCGCCTGGCGCATCGGCCCCCGGACGCGGACCTCGCCGACGCGCTGGTGGCCGAGCTGTCCGACCCCGGGCCCGAGCCCGTGGTCGATCACAGGCCCGAAGGCCTTTTCGCGCCACGTCCGGAGCCCGTCCCGCTGGGCCCGGCCGCGCAACGCGGCGCGGGACCCGCGGACGACGGTGGAGCCGAGGCCGCGGCCTGCGGGCTCACCTCCGAGTCGGTCGTGGTCCTCGCCGGAGGCGGGCGCGGCATCACCGCCCGCTTCGCCCTGGCCCTCGCCGCCGCCGCACGCTGCCGCGTCGAACTCCTGGGCCGCACCCCGCTGCCCGACACTCCCGAATCCCCGGCCACGGCCGTGGCACGGGACCGCGCCGGGCTGCGGGCGGCGCTCGCCGCCCAGGGCGGCCGCTCCCCGGGCGAGGTCGACCGGGCCGCCGGGCTGATCCTCGCCCAGCGCGAAGTCGCCTCCACCCTCGCCGAGTTGACGCGCCTCGGCTGCCCCGCCCGCTACCACGCCGCCGATCTGCGCGACGCGGACGCCGTCGACCGCGTACTGAAGGAGGTCATGGCCGAGCACGGCAGGATCGACGGCGTCGTCGGCGGCGCGGGCGTCATCGAGGACCGGCTGATGGCCGACAAGGACGCCGCGTCGTTCGACCGCGTGTACGGCACCAAAGTCGACGGGGCCCGCCACCTCCTGGACGCGGCGGCCGCGCTCTCCGAAGGGCGGCAACGCCTGTTCGCCGTCCTGTTCGGCAGCGTCTCCGCCGTGCTCGGCAACCGCGGCCAGTGCGATTACGCCGCCGCCAACGACGCCCTGGAGAGCCTCGGCGCCGACTGGTCGGCCCGCACCGGCCACCGCGCGCTCACCGTGCACTGGGGGCCCTGGGCGCCCGTCGGCGCCCACACCGGCATGGTCACCCCGGAGCTTGGCCGCGACTACGCACGCCGCGGTGTCGGGCTGATCGACCCCGACGAGGGAGTGCTCGCGCTGCTCCGTGAGCTCGCCTGGGGCGACCCGGCGTCGACGTCCGTCGTCCTCACCGCGTCGGGTCTGTGAGGCCGCGATGACGGATGTGGCCATCGTCGGCATGGCGGTCCTGCTGCCCGGCGCCCCCGACCTCGCGGCCTACTGGCAGAACCTCGTCGCCGGAGCCGACGCCATCGCCGAGGCGCCGGGGCACCGCTGGGACGCCGCCCTCTACCCGGAGCGGATCTACTGTCGGCGCGGCGGCTTCGTCGACGAGTTCGCCTCGGTGGACGCCGTCGGTTTCGGCGTGCTGCCGGACTCCGTGCACGGGACCGAACCCGACCAGTTGATCGCCCTCCAGGTCGCCGCCCGCGCGATCGCCGACGCGGGCGGCGAGGAACGCCTCCCCGGGCGCGACCGCGTCGGTGTCGTCCTCGGTCGCGGCGGCTATCTCACCCCGGCCCAGGCCCGCAACGACCAGCGGGTGCGTACGGCCCGGCAACTCCGGCTCACCCTGGGTGAGTTGCTGCCGGAGCTGAGTCCCGCCCGGCTCGCCCGCATCGAGGAGGCCTTCGCCGGGCAGCTGGGCCCCGACCGGCCCGAGGCGGCCATCGGCCTCGTCCCCAACCTCGCCGCGTCGCGCATCGCCAACCGGCTCGACCTGCGGGGACCCGCGTACACGACGGACGCGGCCTGTGCCTCGTCGCTCATCGCCGTCGACCAGGCGGTGGCCGAACTGACCACAGGACGCTGCGACATGATGCTCGCGGGCGGCGTCCACCACTGTCACGACATCACGTTGTGGAGCGTCTTCAGCCGCCTCGGGGCCCTGTCGCGCTCCGAGCGCAGCCGCCCCTTCCACGCCGAGGCCGACGGCATCCTCATCGGTGAGGGCACCGGCATCGTCGTCCTCAAGCGTCTCGCGGACGCGACCCGCGACGGGGACCGTGTCTACGCGGTCGTCCGCGGTACGGGCGTCGCCGCCGACGGCCGCGTCGCGAGCCTGCTCAGCCCCGATCCGGGCGGCCAGGCCCGGGCTGTCCGGCAGGCCTGGCGGGCGGCCGGGCTCGACCCGCGCGCCCCGGGCGCCCTCGGCCTCCTAGAAGCCCACGGCACCGGGACCCCGGCCGGTGACGCGGCCGAACTCGCCACGCTGGCCACGGTGTTCGGGCCGCCGCAGGATCGCTCACCGGACGAGCGGCGCGGCGTCATCGGTTCGGTGAAGTCGATGATCGGCCACACTATGCCGGCCGCAGGCGCCGCGGGCCTCGTCAAGGCCGCCCTGGCCCTGCACCACGCGACGCTCCTTCCCACCCTGCACTGCGAGGACCCGCACCCCGCACTCGCGGCCACCCGCTTCCGGCCGCTGGGCACGGCCCGGCCGTGGGACGCCGAGGTCCGCAGGGCCGCGGTGAACGCCTTCGGCTTCGGCGGCATCAACGCCCACGTCGTCCTCGAACAGGCTCCGCGGCCGCCCGCCGCACCGGCCCGCACCGTCGTCCGTGAAGCGGAACCGGTGCTCCGCCTCACCGCCGAGAGCCCCGGACTCCTCGCCGACCGGCTCGCCGTCCCCGACTCCGCGCTGCGCGACCAGGCGGACACCGAGCCGCTCGCGGGCCGCGTCCGCCTCGCGGTCGTGGCCCCCGACGCCAGACGCCTCGCCCTGGCCCGCCGCGCGGTGGCCAGAGGGCGGGCCTGGCGGGGCAGGGGAGACGTGTGGTTCACCCCGGACCCCCTGCTCACTCCCGAGGCCGGCGGCAGACTCGCGTTCGTCTTCCCCGGTCTCGAAGCGGAGTTCGCGCCCCGGGTCGGCGAGGTCGCCCGGCACTTCGGACTGCCGCTGCCGACGGGGGACGCCACGGTCGTCGGCGACGTCGGACGCCACGGCATCGGCGTGCTCGCCGTCGGCCGGGTCCTTGACGGCGCCCTGCGCGCCCTGGGCATCGAACCCGACGCGGTGGCCGGACACAGCATCGGCGAGTGGTCGGCGATGCTCGCGGGCGGCCTGTACGACGCCGCCACGGCCGACGCCCTCCTCGCGGACTTCGACCCCGACTCCCTCAGCGTCCCCGGCGTCGTGTTCGCCGCACTCGGCACGTCCGCCGAGCAGGTCAGGGCCGTGCTCGGCGCCCGTACCGACGTGGTCCTCTCGCACGACAACGCCCCCGCCCAGTCCATGATCTGCGGCCCGAAGGAAGCGGTCGACGTCCTGGTGCGGGACTTCCGCGAGCGGCGGATCGTCGCCCAGATCCTGCCATTCCGCTCCGGCTTCCACACGCCGATGCTCGCCCCCTATCTGACCCCCCTGACGGCAGGAGTGCACCGCGCCCCCGTGCGCACGCCCCGCATTCCCGTCTGGTCGGGCACCACCGCGGCCCCCTTCCCTCCGGCCGAGGCCGACGTCCGGGCCCTGTTCGTACGCCACCTCCTGGAGCCGGTCCGCTTCCGGCCGCTGATCGACGCGATGTACGCGACCGGGTTCCGGGCCTTCGTGCAGATGGGCACCGGCCGCCTCAGCTCCCTGATCGACGACACCCTGGCGGGCCGCGAGGGTCTGACCGTCGCCGCCGACACGCCCCGCTGCGGCGGGCTCGCCCAACTGCGCCGCGTCGTCGCCGCGCTGTGGGCCGAGGGCAGCCCCCGGGCCGCGCACGCCCCGCTGCCCCGCCGTGCCACCGCCCGGACACCGGTACGCCTCGACCTCGGCGCCGCGTCGGTGTCGCTGCCGTCTGCCGTACGGTCGGAACTGCGCGCGGACCTCCTCGCCGCGCTGGACCGCACCCCGGCGCCCACGCCCGGCCGCCTCGACGCCCTCGCGACCCGTTTCCCCGCGGCGGCCGAACTGCGGTCCGCGCTGGCCGAGACGGCGGACACCGCGGTGGCGCTGTTCACCGCGACTGCGGCACCTGAACGGGCCGCCACCCCGCCGGGGTCGGCATCGCCCGCGGCACCCGGGGCCGCGACGCCGCCCACCGCCCGAACGGAACCGGCCTGCCCCGCAGGAGGAAAGACAGGAGGAAAGACCCGCACACCGCCGGCGGCCACCGAGCCCCGCGACCGCACCCAGCTCGTCATCGGCACCACCGCCATGCCCCACCTCCTCGACCACTGCTTGATCCCGCAGCGCCCCGGCTGGCCCGACCTCTGCGACCGGCACCCGGTCGTCCCCGCGACCACCGTCATCCACCACATGGTGCGGGCCGCCGAGCGAGCCCGCCCCGGCCGCCGGGTCGTCGCGGTGTACGACGTACGGCTGGAGCAGTGGCTCGCGGCCGAACCCGCCACCCGGGTCGAGGTCGTCGTGACGCCCGAACCCGACGAGCGGCTCATGCGGGTGGCGTTCGGGCCGTACGCGCGGGCCGTGCTCGAACTCGCCGACGGCTACCCCGCCCGTCCACCCGCACGCTGGCGCCGGGAGACGGACGAGCGGCCCTGCGCGATCACCGCCGAGGACCTCTACCGGGACCGGTGGATGTTCCACGGCCCCGCCTTCCAGGGGGTCACCGAGCTGACCGGCATCGGCGACCGGCACGTCCGCGGGACCATCGCCGCCCCGGCCGCCCCCGGCGCGCTCCTCGACAACGTCGGCCAGCTGCTCGGCCACTGGATCCTGGCCGAACACACCGAGCGCACCGTCGTCTTCCCCGTACGGATGGACGCCTTCCGCTTCTTCGGCCCGCACCCGGCCCCCGGCACACCCGCCGAGTGCCACGTCCGAGTCACCTCCCTCACCGGCCCCGCACTCACCGCCGACGTACAGCTGAGCGTCGGGGGCACGGTCTGGGCCGAGGTCACCGGCTGGCAGGACCGCCGCTTCGACGTGCCCGGCGCCGACCGGCCCGGCGGCTACCCCGAGCGCCGCACCCTGTCCGAGGCCCGGCCCGGCGGCTGGACGCTGCTCACCGACGCCTGGCCCGACCTGGCCTCGCGCGACCTCGTGATGCGCACCCAACTGGGCGCCGCCGAGCGCGCCGCCTACGAGAAGCACCCGCCGCGCGGCCGCCGCCAGTGGCTGCTCGGCCGGATCGCTGCGAAGGACGCGGTGCGGCACTGGCTGTGGCGGCGGTCCGCGGACGCGGTGTATCCGGCGGAGATCGCCGTCCGCAACGACGCCGAAGGACGGCCGTACGCCGTCGGTGTGCACGGCAGGGAACTGCCTGCCCTCGATCTGTCGCTGGCCCACCGAGCGGAGACCGCCGTCGCACTCGTACGGCCGCACACCGAACGGGAGCACCCCGGCACGGGCGTGGGCATCGACGTCGAGGTCGTCGCCGAGCGGACCGATGCCACCCACCGCACCGCGCTGGACGACCGGGAACGCGCCCTGCTCGCCGGGCTCGGCACGGCTGCCGGCGGTGAGCGCGAGGCCGTGTGGTTCACCCGGTTCTGGGCGGCCAAGGAAGCCGCGGCCAAGGCCGAGGGCCTGGGGCTGCGCGGCCGACCGCGGCGGTTCGCCGTCCGCGGGGTGCGCCCGTACGGACTGATCGTCGAGACGGACCGGCAGCGCCACCACGTGCGCTGCGAACACCTGGGGCCCGCCCCCGCACCCGGAGCTCAGCACAAGGACTACGTCGTGGCCTGGACAGCGAAGGAGAACGACCTGTGAAGACGACCGCGGCGCCGGACGAGCGCCACGTGCTCGGAGAAGTCGCCGAGATGATCACCACGGTGCTCGGCGACTACGCACCGGACGCCGTCGAGATCGGCCCGCACTCCCGCTTCGGCGACGACCTGGAGATGGAGAGCATCGACCTGGTGACCCTCGCCGGCCTGCTCGCCGACCGGTACGGGCCGGACGCCAACTTCGCCGCCTACCTGGCGAGCCTGGAGCTCGACGAGATCATCGCCCTGACCGTGGGCGATCTCGTCGCCTACCTCTGCCGCGCCCTGCGGCCCGGCGCGGGAGGCTGACCGTGGCCAGGGTACGGGCGAACGGCCTCCTCCACCATGTACAGCGGCTTCCCCACGGTTCCGGAGCGCGGGTCATGACGGCCGACGGCCGCGCGCCGACCGTCGTCTTCCTGCACGGCGCCTTCATCGACAGCCTCGCCAGCTTCTACTTCACGCTCGGCCCGCAGTTCGCGGACGCGGGCTTCGACGTCCTCATGTACGACCTGCGCGGGCACGGCCGCAGCGAACGCCCGCCCACCGGCTACACACTGGAGCACTTCACCGACGACCTCGTCGCCCTGCTCGACGCCCTGGGCATCACCGAGCCGGTGCACCTGGTCGGCAACTCCTTCGGCGGCACGGTGGCGCTGGACTTCGCCGTGCACCGCCCGGCGCGTACGGCGTCCGTCACCGTCGTCGAGTCGGGGCCCGCGACGCGCGACTGGGCCACCACCATGTCCGGGGCCCTGCACCGGGTGACGGGGGAGCGGTCCGAGGAGGAGGCGCTCGCCTGGTTCGTCGCCGAGTACGGGGCGCTCGCCTCCACCCGGCAGGGCGACGGCCTGCACGACGCGCACATCGCCCGCCTCGGACGCGCCGCCGGGCGGCTGATCGCCACCACCTCCATCGCGCGGGACATCCCGGGCGGCCGCACCCTCGGCGACGCGCAACTCCGCGCCCTCGACCGCCCGGTGCTGCTCGTCAACGGCCAGGGCGGCCTCGTCGCCGCGGAGACCGCCCGCCTGGCGGCACTGCTGCCCGACTGCGACGTCGTCGTGGTGCCCGGCCAGAAGCACTCGGTCCTGGTGGAGGCCGCCGAACACGTCGGTGCCCTCACCCTGGACTGGACGGTGCGGCGGCTGCTCTCCGGGGGCGTCGCCCGATGAGCCGTTTCCTCTTCGTCGTGCCGCCGCTCGCCGGTCACATCAACCCGGCCTCGGCCGTCGCCGCCGCACTCGCCGAGCGGGGCCACGAGGTGGCCTGGGCCGGGCAACCGGCGGCCCTGCAAGGCTTGGTGGCCGCGGACAGCCGCGTCTTTCCCTGCGCGGGCGCGCCGGGCATCGAGGACCGGCCCCGCGAGCTGCGCGGCGTGGCGGCTTTGAAGTTCCTGTGGGACGACTTCTTCGCACCGCTCGCGTACGCCATGGCGCCCGGAGTGACCACCGCGGTCATGGAGTTCGGGCCCGACCTGCTCGTCGTCGACCAGCAGACGGTCGCGGGCGCACTGGTCGCGGAGCGGCTCGGCGTCCCCCACGTCACCTCCTCGACCACCTCCGCGGAGCTCTCGGGCAGTCTCTTCGGCATCCCGAAGGTCGACCAGTGGCTCACCGACCTCCTGGACGGTCTGCGACAGCGTCTCGGCGACCCCTCGGCCCGCCACGACCCGCGCTTCTCGCCACGGCTCACGCTCGTCTTCTCCACCAGTGAACTCACCGGCTCCCCGGCGCGGGACCGCGGTCCGGTGCGCTTCGTCGGGCCGGCGCTCGGCTCGCGCGGCGACATCGCCGACTTCCCTTGGGAGTGGGTCGACCGGGACGACGGCCGGGCGCTGGTCCTGGTCTCCCTCGGCACCGTCAACGCCACGGTGGGCGCCCGTTTCCTCGCCCGCTGCGTCGACGCCGTACGAGCCCGCTCACGCGACCTGCGCGCGGTGGTCGCCGACCCGGGCGGACTCCTCGGCCGGCCGTGCGGCGACGACGACGTCCTGATCCGCCCCGCGGTTCCCCAACTCGCCCTCCTGGCCCGCGCGGACGCCGTCGTGTGCCACGCCGGACACAACACCGTCACCGAGGCCCTGTGGCACGGCGTCCCCCTCGTGGTCGCCCCGATCCGCGACGACCAGCCCGTGGTCGCCGCCCAGGTCACCGCTGCGGGAGCGGGCGTACGGGTGCGGTTCGGCCGGGCCGACGCCCAGGCCGTCGGAGCCGCTCTCGACACCGTGCTCGGGCGGCCCCACCACGCCGCGGCCGCCCGCCGCATCGGCCGCTCCTTCCGCGCGGCGGGCGGAGCGCCCGCCGCGGCCGCACATCTCGAAGAGCTCGCCGTCGAACACGTCGAAGAAGTCGTGGAAGTCGAAGAAGTCGAAGAAGTCGTAGAACAGGAGAACCCGTGGCACGGACTGCGGACATAGCCGCGCGAAGGCCCCACTACCAGCGGCTGCTCGCCGCGGGAACGGGCCGGTTCTTCCGGCCCCCGCGCACCACCTGCCCCTGGTGCGCCTCCGGCCGGCTCCGCCACCGGCTGCGCAGCCGGGACCACGTGCAGAACAAGCCGGGCAGCTTCGTCCTCGACGAGTGCCGCGACTGCGGGCACATCTTCCAGAACCCGCAACTGACCTCCGAGGGGCTCGACTTCTACTACGGCGACTTCTACGACGGCCTGGGCGGGGAGACGACGGCCAAGATGTTCGCCGGGCGCGGCAGCGTGAAGCGCTTCCGGCACAGCGCCCGCGCCCTGCGCGCCCATGCGAGTCCGCGGCGCTGGCTGGACGTCGGCACCTCGCACGGCCACTTCTGCGCGACGGCCAAGGAGGAGCTCCAGGACACCGAGTTCCACGGCCTCGACATGGGGGAGAGCGTCGAACTCGCCGTGAAGGAGGGGCGGATCGAGGTCGCGTACAGGGGACAGTTCACGCTGCTCGCCGAGGAACTGGCCGGACGCTACGACACGGTGAGCATGTTCCACTACCTGGAGCACACCCTGACGCCGCGCGGCGAACTCCTCGCCGCCCGCACCGCGCTGCGGCCCGGCGGGCACCTCCTCATCGAGGTCCCCAACCCCGAATCCCCGCTGGGCAGGCTCTTCCGCGGTCGCTGGATGCCCTGGTTCCAGCCCCAGCACCTGCACTTCGTGCCGATCGGAAACCTCTGCCGCGAGCTGGAACGCATGGGCTTCACCGTGGTGTCCGCCCGCCGCCGCGGCAACCAGCACATCCCGGTCGACCTCGCCTGCGCCACCTGGTTCTGGGCGGCCCGCGCCATGCCCAAGGAAGACGCGCCCTGGCTGGCACGACCGCCGGGACGGGCCGCGGTCGCCGTCCGCTGGGCCGTGGCGCTCGCCGCGCTGCCGCCGCTCCTCGCCGCGTACGGCCTCGATCTGCTGCTCGCACCGCTCGTACGGCGGACCTCGCTGAGCAACGCCTACCGGGTGATCGCCCGCCGCGGCCCCGACGACGCTCCCGAGAGCGGAGGGAACTGACATGCCGGTACCGACGATCCGCCGGGCGGGACGGCTCACCGTCGCCCTCGCCCTGATCCTCGCGGCCTGCACGCTGTCCGCGGGCACGGCGGGCAGTGAGCCCCGTCCGGCCCCTGCGAGCACCGCCGCGACGCTGCCGCCCGACGACTTCTACGTACCGCCGGGGACCCTGCCCGACGGAGAGCCGGGCGACGTCATCCGCTCCCGCAAGACCGACCCCGGCACCCCGACACCCCGCGCCCTGGCCGACACCTGGCAGGTGATGTACCGCTCGACCGACGCGCTCGGCAAGCCCCGGGCGGCGACCGCCACCGTCATGGTGCCCAAGGGCGGCGCCCCCGCGTCGCGGCCCGTCGTCGGCTGGGGCCCCGGCACCCAGGGCCCCGCCTTCCGCTGCACCCCGTCCCGGCTGATCGCCAAGGGCGCCCTGTACGAACAGTGGGTCATCAACGCCATGCTCGAAGCGGGCTACGCGGTCGCGGTGCCCGACTACGAGGGCTACCGGCCCGCACCGAAGACGACGTACATGGTCGGCCGGTCGCTTGGCCCCGCTCTCATCGACGCGGTCCGCGCCGCCCAGCGGCTGCCCGCGGCCGGACTCTCCGCCGACGCGCCGGTCGTGTTCCGCGGATACTCGCAGGGCGGTGGCGCCGCGCTGTGGGCGGGGGAGTTCCAGCCGGACTACGCGCCGGAGCTCAAGCTCAAGGGCATCGTCGCGGGCGGTGTCCCCGGCGACCTCATGGAGGTCGCCCTGCCGCTCAACGGCCGCCCTGGCTCCGGCTTCCTCTTCTACGCCCTCATCGGCCTCGACCACGCGTACGCGGAGCTCAGGTTCCACGACGTGCTCAACGACGCGGGACGCGCCATGGTCGCCGACCTCGAAGCGGGCGGCTGCGCCCTGGAAATGATCAACAAGTACGGCAACAAGCCGCTGTCCACGTACGTCACCCGCAGCCCGCTCGTCGACCCGCCCTGGGTCGCCCGCTACACGGAGAACACCCTCGGCAGGACGCCGAAGATCAAGGTTCCGGTGTTCCAGTACCACGCGACCCAGGACGCCCTCGTCGAACCGCACCAGGCCGACGCCCTGCACAGGGAGTACTGCGCGCAAGGCGTGCCGCTGACCTGGAAGACGTACGACACCACGGGCCGCCCGCCGGTCGCCGACCACCTCTGGCCGATCCAGGCGGCTAACGCCGAGGCCATGCGGTATCTCGCCGACCGTTTCGCCGGCCGGCCCGCCGCCTCCACCTGCTGAGCGTCGCGAATCCGAGAGGTGAGCCATGGCAACGAGCAACAGACACCGCGGCAAGGGCAGCCGCCGCTTCCGCCGCGGCATGACGGGCACCGTCGTCGCGGCCCTCGCGATGGCCGGACTCACCGCGTCGGCCGCGCCCGACGGCCCACTCGCCCCACCCCGCCACGGCGCCGACCCGGAAAGCGATGCCGGGGGCGGCGGCTGGGACCCGCCCGCCGGATCGTCGGCCGACTCCTACCACACCGAACTCCCGCCTCTGCGCGCCGGGAAGGGCGCACCGGCCGACAGGAGCGAGGCCGCCGCGGCGCGGACCCAGTCCGGCATCCCGGCCACCGTCCTCACCGCCTACCGGCGTGCCGAGGCCGCCCTCGCCGCCACCGACCCCGGCTGCGGACTGCCCTGGCAACTCCTCGCGGCCATCGGCAAGGTGGAGTCCGGACAGGCCAGGGGCGGCCGGGTCGACGCGGCCGGTACGACACTCACACCCATCCTCGGACCTGTCCTCAACGGCACCGGATTCGCCCGGATCTCCGACACCGACGACGGGGCGTACGACGGCGACTCCACCTACGACAGGGCGGTGGGGCCGATGCAGTTCATCCCCTCCACATGGGCCCGCTGGGGCGCCGACGGCAACAGCGACGGCCGCGCCGACCCCGGCAACATCCATGACGCCGCGCTCGCCGCCGGCCGCTATCTGTGCGCGGGCGACCGCGACCTGGCGAACAAGGCGGACCTCGACCGGGCGATCCTCAGCTACAACCACTCGGCGGTCTACCTGCGCACCGTCCTGGCCTGGCTGGACTTCTACCGCCGCGGCGTCCACGAGGTGCCCGACGGCCGGGGCCCGCTGCCGACCGGCCCCGGACCGGGCGGCAGGACGCCCACGACCCGGCCCACCGGCGTGGTCGTAGGCCCCCCACCGTCCAACCCCTCCCGCCCGCGCCCGGGCGGCTCCCCCTCCCCGAACCCGCCCCGCCCCGGCCCGACCCCTTCCGCCCCCGGAACGACCCCCGCCCCTTCCGACCCCGGCCCTACTCCGACGCCGACCCCAACCTCGACCGACCCGGAGTGCCCCACCCCCACCCCGGCCCCCTCCGACACCCCTTCCCCCTCACCTACGGGGCCGTCCGTCCCCTCACCCTCACCCTCACCGTCGGATTCGGAACCCCCGGAGCCGTGCGCCCCCCGCATTACGTAGACACAGCCGTCATGTTCTGCCCGTGGCAGAACATCAGTCCGGTCGAACACGTCGGTCTCTAGGGTCCGTGTCATGACGAGAACGACGACGAGGGTGACGACGCGCACGGTGACGTATCCGGCCGACGGCCTGACCATGGTCGGCCATCTCGCGCTGCCGGCCGGTGTGGACCGCCGCCCCGCGGTCCTGGTCGGGCCGGAGGGCACGGGACTCAGCGACGTCGAGCGCCACCGGGCCGACGCGCTGGCCGAGTTGGGGTACGTGGCGCTCGCCTTCGACATTCACGGCGGGCGCTGGTTCAGTGACCCCGAGGAGATGCTGGCGCGGTGCATGCCGCTGCTCGCCGCCCCCGACCGGATGCGGAGCATCGGCCATGCGGCGCTCGACGTGTTGCGCGCCGAACCGCGTACCGATCCCGGTCGCATCGCCGCCGTCGGCTACGGCACCGGGGGCGCGATCGGCCTGGAGCTGGGACGCGACGGCGTCGATCTGCGGGCTATCGGGACGGTCAACGCACTGACCACGGGCCGGCCGGGCGAGGCGGCGCGCATCCGCTGCCCGGTGTGGGCCGGTGTCGGGTCGGAGGACCCGATCATGCCGCCCGCGCAACGGGAGGCGTTCACCGCCGAGATGCAGGCCGCGGGCGTCGACTGGCGCCTCGTGGTCTACGGCGGCGCCCTGCACGCCTTCCACCATCCACCGGTCGACCAGACCGTGCTCCCCGGCGTCGGCCACCACCCGCGCCACGCGCAACGGGCCTGGCGCGACATCGTCGGCCTGCTCGCCGAGTGCCTGCCCGTGACGGAGTGATCCGGCCAGGCAAAGGCTGTTGAAGGGCGGATGCCGTTCAGCGACCGCTGGACTGCTCAGTGGCTGCTCAGCGGCTTGCCGTACTTCTGAGCCGTGGAGAGGTACGGGAGGCCGAGCGTGCGGGGCGAGAAGGCCGCGGAGCCGTCGGCCGAGCCGCCGGGCAGGAGCCATGCGGCGCCCAGGGAGGCGTTCTCGGCGGGGGAGCCGACCGTGACATCCGGGACGCCGTCGGCGTTGTGATCGCCCCCGGAGACCGCCGCGCCGAAGGCGTCACCCGCCTCCGCGACACCCGGGACGCCGGGTGTGTCCTGGTTCCAGGCAACGGACGTGGCCGCGCCGCCCGCGTCGAGCAGGCCCTTGGCGCCGCCGCGGAGCAACCAGGCGGCGCCCGCCCCCGCTTCGCTTCCGACTGCCTCGCCGGGAGCGCCCGCGATCAGGTCGTCGCGGCCGTCGCGGTCGACGTCGGCGACGGCGAGGGCCGCGCCGAAGCGGTCGCCGCTCTCGGCCACGCCGGGAACGCCCGCCGTGTCCTGGTTGAGGGTCTGGGCGCGGCGGCCGAACGGGCCGCCCTCGGGGCTCCCGTAATGGACGTGGACGCCGCCCCCCTTGGCGAGTCGCTCGGGGCCGCACGGGTCGTCGATGTTCTCGTCGGCGATCTCACGGCACTCGCCGAGCGCCAGGTCGTCGCGGCCGTCGCCGTCGAAGTCACCGGCGGCCAGGGCGGTCACGCCCGCGTTGTCCGTGTTCCAGAAGTTGGCCATCTCGGACCGGGCGGCGTCCCACTTCCACAGGCGCACGTGGGACTGCGTGCTGGGGCTGCCCGCCGTCCAGTACGCCACGGCCAGGTCCGCCGTGCCGTCGTCGTCGAAGTCGCCGGTGGCCAGGACGGGGGCGCGGCCGCCCATGGGGGCGGCGACGACGGTGGTGACCATGCTGTCCTCGCCCTGGATGACACGGGCGACGACCTTGTCCGTGCCGCCGATCACGATCGTCTTGTTGCCGCCGCCGGTGAGGTCGGCCGCCGCGATCGAAGTGCCGTACGCCGCCGAAGGCGACGGCCCGGTCAGGACCGTCGACCCCGGTCCCGGCCCGGTCTCCGAGCCGCCCACGGCGATGACCATGCCCGCGTCCCTGCCGCGGTCGGTGACGTCCTCGCCGGGGACTCCGGCGAGCAGTTCCGCGACGCCGTCGCCGTTGAGGTCCGTCAGGGCCACGGACGCGCCGAAGCGGTCGCCCGCCTCCGGGGTGCCGGGCACTTCGGGGGTGGCCTGGGTGACACGGATGCTGCCGTGCCCGCCGACGCCCTTCGGGCCGCCCCAGACGACGTTCACGTACCCCGCCTTGGCCTGGCCGCCGACGGTTCCGTCCGGGACACCGACGGCGAGGTCCGCGTAGCCGTCGCCGTTGAAGTCGCTCGTGGCGGAACGGGGTGCGGCGGCGCAGGCACCGGTCGGGAGCACGACCCCGGCGGTGACCGCGGCGGCGGCTGCGATGGCGTACGTCAGAATGCGGCGGCTGTGCGGCATGGAGGCCCCACTCGGTCGACGGGTTGCGGGTCTACCTGGTGTGACCGCCGAAGGACGGAGCTGGTTGTACGGAGTTCACCGGCAGGTGACGCCGGGGTCGCGGGAACCCCTCGTCGGACGTGGCTATCGTTGTCGCCGACGACGACGGCCTGCGGCCGGAACCCCATGGGAGCCTGAGCACATGACCGACCCGACTCAGGACCCCCGCTTCCTCCGGGACCCCTATCCCGCCTACGCGGCCATGCGGTCTACCGGCCCGGTGCAGTCCGTGCCCGTCGGCTCCGGAGGGCATCCCGGCTACGTGGTCACCGGCTACGCGGAAGCCAGATCGGCCCTCGGCGACGCCCGGCTCTCGAAGGACACGGCCGTCTTCTTCGCGGGCAAGAAGTCACGCCGCCGCCTCCACCCCGCGGTCGCCCACACCATGCTGGCCTGCGTCCCGCCTCAGCACACCCGGCTGCGCAAGCTGGTCACCAAGGCGTTCACGACCGGTGCCGTCAAGGAGCTGCGTCCGTTCATCGCCCGCGTCACCGATGAGCTCCTTGACCAGTGGCGTGCGGGCGAACGGTTCGACTTCGTGGCGGGCCTTGCGGTGCCGCTGCCGGTCGTCGTGATCTGCGAACTGCTCGGAGTCCCGGAAGCCGACCGGCCGCACGTCCAGCGCTGGTCCGCCGAGCTCTTCGCGGCCGGACAACCCGACGTCATCGACGCGGCCTCCCACGCGATGGCCGACTACATGACGGGCCTCATCGCCGCGAAACGCCTGGCCCCGGGCGGCTCCCTCCTCGACCGGCTGATCTCGGCCCGCGACGGTGACGACCACCTGAGCGAGGAGGAGTTGGTCTCCCTGGCCGTACTGCTCCTCGTAGCCGGACACGAGACGACCACCAACTTTCTCGGCAACGCCCTGCTGGCGCTGCTCCAGCACCCGGCCGAGCTCAGTCGCCTCCGGGACGACCCGGACGACATCCCCGCCCTGCTGGACGAGTTGCTCCGGTTCGATTCCCCCGTGAGTACGGCCACGTTCCGGTTCACGACGGAAGCCGTCACGCTCGGCGGCACCGAGATCCCGGCAGGCGCCCCGGTGCAGGTCGTTCTCGGAGCGGCCAACCGTGACCCCGCGCGGTTCCCCTCGCCGGACCTGCTCGACCTGGACCGCGACGCCGCCGCACACCTCGCCTTCGGCCACGGAATCCACCGCTGCGTCGGCGCCCCGCTGGCCAAGGCCGAAGCGGAAATCGCCCTGCGAACGGTGCTGACCCGCTTCCCCGCAACGCGCCTTGCCGTACCCGCCGACCAACTGGACTGGCGCCGCACACGTCTGGTCCGCGGACTCGTGTCGCTTCCTGTCGTGGCGTAGCGCGAACTCCGCGTGGGTTCGGGGGGTTGTTGTCGGTGGGCGGCACCGCGTACGAGGCCCTCTCGCATGGCCAGGTGGCACCTGCGGTGGAGCGCAGGCGCTCCAAGCGGCGGGGTTGATGCTGGGTGCTTGGCCGCCGTGCCCTACCGGGCCGTGGGCTTCTACGGCCCGGTAGAAAATCAGGGGAGTTTGATGGAGAAGACGACCCGGTCTCCGGTGCGTTGCTGGCCGGGTGCCACGTACATGCTCTCGTTCGTCCCCCACAGACGGCCCGATTTCGGAGCGTACGAGAGATTCTGGGTGAGGCGGGGCGAACGGGTGAGTACGTGGGGCGCCTCGTTCGGCTTGGCGCGGTGGATGCAGTTGAACGCCGCTGGGTCCTTGACCGGTGGCTCACCGTCCTGCCACCAACCCGTGGGGCAGGCCCCGCTGGAGTAGTAATAGGTGCCGTCGGTCGCGGTGCCCTGCGCGGCCCACACCGGCGAAGTGTAGGCGGCGGATGCCGTGGTGGTACCGATGCCACTGCCGTCGTCAGCCTTGGGCAGCGCCACATCCGCGTTCAGCGGCCAGCGTGCGACGCGACCGCGCACACCCGTGGCCGAGGTCGCGTAGGTGACGTGTTCGCTGGAGACCAGGGCGTCCGGGTAGGAGCTGCGGTCCAGGCTGAGGGAGCTGAGGCAGATCTCGGTGCCGGTGCCGGGTGTACAGCCCGATCCCTCGTTCGCACCCTCGATGTCATAGCGCCCGATCATGGGCATGGCCCACTGATGCCAGCGGGCGGACGACTTCCCGTCGTCGACGCCGACGTTCTCGGCGAGGGATGTCATCTTCCACAGGTGACGCATGTCGTAGACCTGGAGTTCGCCGCCGTTGGCCACGAACAGCCGGTTGCCGTACCAGACCATGCCGTCCGCGTGCGTGTTCTCCACCGGAGTGAAAGTCCCCGACGTACCGGCGACGGAGGGCACGACCAGGAGGACGTGCCCGTAGGAGGGAGCGGTGCCTCCCAGGTTCTTGGCGAGGGTGATCCGGGCGAACTCGTTTTTCGACCCGCCCTTCCCGTAGTACCAGGAGGCCGCGTACAGGTGGTTGCCTTCGATGGTTCCGTCGGGGGAAGCGTCGTGACTTGCGGTCAGCCCCTGCGGCATCCAACCGCCCTTGACCTTGTCGTAGTTGTTCGTCACGTCGTCGGTCTTGTCCCAGCAGAACCCGTCCGGGTCGAGCCTGATGTCGAGTCCTGTGGAGTGACAGAGTCCCGCCCTGCCCACGTGCTGGCCCGAGGTCGCGACCTGTGTCGGCGTCACCTTGGTGACTGTTCCTGTGGCCTCGACCGCCTCGACCGCCTCGCGGGAGGCGGTCCAGGCCCCGTCGGTGGTAAGCATCTTGAACTTGGAGCTGGGTATCGACTTCAGAGTCTCCGGAGGCGCTTCGGCCGCTGCCGCGACGGAGGGAGCGGCCACCAGGCCTGCCCCCAGGGCGGTCAGGCCGAAAAGCATGCCTGCAAGGTTGCCCCGCACGGACAAAAGCCGTCTATTCGTTCGATGTTGAGTGGGCATTAAAGGAAGTTAACCGAGGTAGATGGCGCCTGCAACCACGTATGGGCCGCGCGACAGCGCTCCGGTGCGCGACCGGCGGCGGCCCTCGAACGAGGCCGCAGCGCCCGGCTTCGGGTACGGATCCTCTCGGGGGATAACTGAGCTGGGAAGACGCTGATTGGTGTGGGGCGGCGGCGTCGTGTTTCTACCGTGGCGGGGTGGAGGTGGGACGCCATGGTGTCTTTACCGGAAGGGCTTCAGGCGCGGGAGGCGGCGGCGCGCCAACGGGTGGAGGAACTTGAGGCTGCGGCGGCGGAGTTGGCCGTCCGGCTGGAGAGGGCCCGGGAGGATCTGTCGCGACTGGAGATCATGTGGGAGACCGTCGGGCAGGTGCTGGCGGGGCTGTCGGCCGCCGAGCGCGAGGCTGAACCGGACTGTCAACATCCTCTTCGGCATCGCCGCAGCCCTCGGCGCGCTGCGCACCCTGCCCGCCCCGGCCGCCGACCGGCCGCGCCCTCGCCTTGACGTCCCCGGCGCCTTGCTCGCCTCGGCCGGCCTGGCCGGCTTCGTCTACGGCCTCTCCCACGTCTCCGAGGACGGCTGGAACTCCGCCGCCACCCCGGGCCCCATCGGCGCCGGGCTGGTCCTGCTGGCCACCTTCGCCAGGTGACAGACGCGGGCGAAGTCCCCGCTGCTGCCCCTGCGCATCCTGGCCGACCGCAACCGCGGCGATCGTGTGCTGCCCGGTATGCTCGTCACCGGCCTGGGCCTTGGCGCCGCCTTGATGCCCGCCTTCAGCCTGGGCACCCTCGGTGCCCGCCCCGAAGACGCCGGCATCGCCTCGGCTATGGTCAACACTCCCAGCGGGTCGGCGGCGCGATCGGAACCGCCCTGCTCAACACTCTCGCGGCCACCTCCACCGCCGCCTACCTCGGCGGCCACAGCGGACAGAAGAGCGACGCCCTTGTCCACGGATACAGCACCGCCCTGTGGTGGGCCGCCGGAATCCTCACCCTCGCCGCTCTCGCCGCCACCCTCCTCATCACCCACGACACCCGGCACCACCCCGGCACCGCACAGCCGCACGCCCCGGACAAGGCCCCCGCCACCCACAACTCAGGCCACCCGCACCCCTGCAGAGCACCAAACACAAGGAGAGTCATGACCGTCTTCGACGTCGAGATCGACGCCCTCACCGGCGGCCCCGCCCGCCTCGACCAGTACCAGGGAAAGGCCGTTCTCATCGTCAACGTCGCCTCCCAGTGCGGCCTCACCCCCCAGTACGCCGCCCTGGAGAAGCTTCAGCAGACCTATGAGGCCCGCGGCTTCACCGTCCTGGGGGTGCCGTGCAACCAGTTCATGGGCCAGGAACCCGGCACCCCCGCCGAGATCGCCACGTTCTGCTCCGCCACCTACGGCACCACCTTCCCCATGACCCAGAAGACCGACGTCAACGGCCCGGCCCGCCACCCCCTCTACGACAAGCTGATCGGCACTCACGACGCCGACGGATACATCGGCGACGTGCGCTGGAACTTCGAAAAGTTCCTCATCGCCCCTGACGGCACCGTCGCCGCACGCTTCGCACCCCAGACCGAACCCGACGCCGACGACGTCACCACCGCGATCGAAACCGTGCTGCCTGTCCAGTAACGGCCACGTGCGCCGCTGCCACTCGGACATGTGCCCGGGACGCTGAAGGACTGAAGCGTCCCGGGCGTCGTCGTCCTACCACGGGCCGCCCCGACCAGCCGGATCCTGACGCGCCCGTGTCCGTCAGGCGGCGTTTCCCGCCGAGGCCCGTGCGGCATCCGGGGCCGGGGCGGCACCCGGGCCCTCGGCGCCCGCGGCCTTCACCGGTACCCCGATCCCGAGCTTCTCGAGGATCTTCTTCTCGATCTCGTCGGCGAGGTCGGGGTTGCCCTTGAGGAAGTTGCGGGCGTTCTCCTTGCCCTGGCCGAGCTGGTCGCCCTTGTACGTGTACCAGGCGCCCGCCTTGCGGACGAAGCCGTGCTCGACGCCCATGTCGATCAGGCCGCCCTCGCGGCTGATGCCCTGGCCGTAGAGGATGTCGAACTCGGCCTGCTTGAAGGGCGGGGCGACCTTGTTCTTGACGACCTTGACGCGGGTGCGGTTGCCGACCGCGTCCGTGCCGTCCTTGAGGGTCTCGATGCGGCGGATGTCGAGCCGCACCGAGGCGTAGAACTTCAGCGCGCGGCCACCGGTCGTGGTCTCCGGGGAGCCGAACATCACGCCGATCTTCTCGCGGAGCTGGTTGATGAAGATCGCCGTCGTCTTCGTCTGGCTGAGTGCGCCGGCGATCTTGCGGAGGGCCTGGCTCATCAGGCGGGCCTGCAGACCCATGTGGGAGTCGCCCATCTCGCCCTCGATCTCCGCACGCGGCACCAGGGCCGCGACGGAGTCGATCACGATCAAGTCGATCGCACCGGAGCGGGTCAGGATGTCGACGATCTCCAGCGCCTGTTCACCGTTGTCCGGCTGGGACAGGAGGAGATTGTCGGTGTCGACGCCGAGCTTCTTGGCGTACTCGGGGTCGAGGGCGTGCTCAGCGTCGATGAACGCCACCGAGCCGCCGGCCTTCTGCGTATTCGCCACTGCGTGCAACGTCAGCGTCGTCTTGCCGGAGGACTCCGGCCCGTACACCTCCACCACACGGCCGCGGGGCAGACCGCCCACACCGAGCGCCACGTCCAGCGCGGTCGATCCGGTAGGGATCACCTCGATGGGTTCATTGGGCCGGTCGCCGAGGCGCATGACCGCACCCCTGCCAAATTTCCGCTCGATCTGCGCAAGCGCGGTGTCCAACGCCTTTTCGTGCTCGGTTCCTGCCATGAGCTTTCACCCGGTCCGATGGTGTGGCACGCCGCACGTCGGAGAACGTGAGCGTCTACTGCCGACAACGGACGTCTCGGAGATCCCAGTAAACGAACATCCGATCGATTTTCGTGTCCAGTGAAAGGTACCAAACGGAAACGAAGCGGGACGGGGTGCGCACCGGACTACTCCGGACGCATCGCGGCGCCCCCCGTTTGCCCGTGTTGAACCGCGGCGTCGTCACCTGCCGTCGCGGCTTCCGGGAGCGCCCCGCGCCGGGCCGCGATGGCGCGGTAGGAGCCGTGCCCCTGCCAAGAGCCCCCACCGGTAGGCGAATTCGAGGGGCTCATGGGCCGCTTATGCGTCGCCCGATCGGGCCTTGGGGCACCGAGCCTCAGTGGGGTCGATCCGGCTGCGGATCTGGAAACGGCCAACTGACTCGTTGGCGGAGGGACGTAGCGCGACCGCGACGGGTCCCGCGAACGTGTATCCGTGTTCGGCCGCGTGACGACACACTTGGCTCGCCAGCTGGCGCGAGACCTCCTCGGAGTGCGCGGTGAGTTGGCTATGACTTTCGGACGGCAGCTCGATGACGAAGGCGTTCGGCACCAGGACGCGCTGCCGGTCGAGGATCAAGGCGTTGTCGTCGCACTCCCGATGGAGTATGGACACCACCTCTGCGTGCTGCTGGGGGGATGGAACAAGGATCGCCCACAAGGCAGAGGTCCATCGCTCTATGGTCTGTTCGACGGTGCTGATGAGTCCCATCGACGCCGGTTGCCCAACGGCGCTTGAGACACACTCGGCCATACGGGTGTCACGGCTCGCGTAAGCTCAACCGCTTCTTGGGCGTCCCCTGGCTGCTGGTGTAATGCGCCGGCGGAGTCTCTTCGGGGCACTGCTGGCGGCCCCTGCCGCCCGAGCGCTAATCGGCTTCAGCTCGTAGCGCGGCACGCGAGGCATCAAGGGCACCACGCATGTGCCGAAGGCGTCGGTTCTGCAGGTTGCCGTTGGCGATGAGCCAGCCGACGATGATCACAGCGCTGGCAGCCAGGATCGACAGGATTACCTGGAGCCAAGGCGCTTGGCTAGGAGAGCATTCAGCTTCTCCATGATGGCCCGCCTCAGATCCGCGTCCGGCTGCGGGCTGCAACAGCACGGGTGACCAGCGCCATGGCCAGCAGCACCCAAGCCACGGCGGAGTACGCCCAAGCGGAGACGCCCCCCGCTACGCCGACGGCGCTCCAGATCCCCCAGAACAGCAAGATGACGCACAAGGCAGTCCAAGCGACATCCGCGATACGAGTACGCAACTGCGCTCGTTGCCTGGTGACCGGTTCGAGTGCGCCGAGCCCGGCTGCGTCATCCGTCTCCGGTTGTGCCATGAATCTGTTCCCCTCCATCGCCATTCCCCTCCATTGCCGCGCGCAGCGGCTTCTCCCGCGCCCGGAGGCCCGCCAGGGGTGCCTAACGGAAACAGTTTCTATCAGGAAACAGTAGCATGGGTAGGCTTCAGATCAGCCGAAAATCACGTCCTGCCAGCAGCCCTCTGCCCGCAGCCCAGGCGGCCCGGTAGCCCGGTAGTCCGGATGTCTGGTGTGCCGAATGGAACGCGAGGGGGGCGGACCCGAAGCCCGCCCCCTCGCGCTCCGCTACGTCAGCCGCTCAGCCGCTCAGCCGCTCAGCCAAGGCTGCGAGTACGGTCGGCAGTGCGCTGCACCGGGACGTTCTGCAAGCGTGGTGCCCGAGCCTTCCTCGCGCCCTCCTCCCGCGGCTGCGTCGTCAGGAGCTCTTCGAAGAGCAACCGGCCGGACACCATGGCCTGACGCATCGTCTCGGGTTCAGCCTCTCCGGCAGCCGACTGTTGTGCCGCCGTGTGCAGCTGGCGGATGCCATCTACGCGGCGCGGGTGATGGACGGACAGCGCTTCGACCTGCCGGGCATGCGAATCCGCCGGATAGCCGCGGGCGACGGCCAGTTGCCACAGCAGACGGTTGGCCTTGGCGACGGCGGCACCGGGGCAGTCGACGAACTGGCCTTGCAGATCCGCCCACTGGGCGGCGTACCGCTCCCGAGTCGGAGCTGTCAGGCTGAGGGGACGCAGATTGCCGAACCGGCGTACCCGGGCCTTCAGTTCACGCTCCGCCGCTTTGGCGTCTCCGTGATGCTGGGCGGTGACGCGGTCAAGTTCGGGCCCGAATCGCTCTCTCAGGCTACCGAAGCGAACGTGAGGCACGGGTGGGGCGAGCACGAGTGCGGTGATGATCGCTACCACCACGCCGAAGACGATTCCGAGACCCACGGACATGTGTTCCGCCTTTCTCCGAGGTTCCTTCAGGCGCTTTTCGCTACCCAGCGTTTCCAGAAATCCGCTCGGGAAACACGGAACGTAACCGAAGGAAGTGCTTCCGCTCCCTCGAGCACCGTTCCGATAAGGGGTTTCGCAACCGATACGCTCCTTGCGGCACCGCTCGAATGGGCGGCGAGACACACGGGGCGCTCGACCGGTGAAGCCGGGTCTCCGGCCTGTTCCGTGAGCTCGACCGGCTTGCTCAGCAGCTGACTTCCTGGCTGCGGGCAAATCGCCAACCACAGCGACGCCATATGGCTACTCCCAGCAAGGGAGATTTTCTACGTGACGCATTGACGGTGTTCTGTCGTCCCGGTCTGCAGAAAGCTTCATCAAGACGTGCGGGACAGGTGTGGGAGTGGCGAGAGGGGGCACAGTGCCTCGCACTGCAAAGCGGCGCAACCGGAACAGATGGGGTGAACGCGCATGAACAGCACGAAGATCACCATTGCCTCGACGCCATCCGTACCGACCGTGGTGCGTGGCGCCAGTGCCGACAGCGTCCGCTGGGCCCGTGAGGCCGCCCGCGCCTTCACCGACAGCCTCATCCCGGCCACGGCTCCCGCTACGGCCGACACCTTCGTCCTGGTGGTTTCCGAGCTGGCCACCAACGCGCTGCGGCACGGCGGTGGCCGGTACACGCTCGAACTGTCTGCCACGACGGACGCGTTGACGGCGGCGGTCAGTGACCCCGACCCGGCACCCCCGCGCGAGCGCACACCTGACCTGGACGCGGGCAGCGGCGGCTTCGGCTGGCACATGGTCCGGCGCCTCACCACCGAACTGACCGTCACACCCGGACCCGGCAGTGGCAAAACCATCCACGCCCGACTCCAGCGCTGAGAGCGCCGTGACTAGGTAGGCCTCTTCCTGCTCCTGGTCATCGTGGCGATCGTGCTGGGCATCATGGGGGCTGTCGCCGAGGGGCTCTTCTCTCTGCTGAGGCCGTGGGCCCCAGAACGCGAAGGCCCACCGGCGCCGGCTACGACGTCGACCTGGTCTCGGTCCACGGGCGGCAAGCCGCCCGTGGACGGCGGCGCCGAGAACTTGAGCATCAGGCAGAAGCCGAGCCTCGTCGGGCCGTACTTGTTGGTCACCAGGTCTCAGTCGTCATCAAAACCAACGTCCAGCACGCCACCACGTCACTTTGCGGCACGGCTGAGGTAGTGAGGTATTGAGGTATGACGCGGGACCGTAACCAGTCGCTGCTCAGGGGGAGTGGTTCGATGGAGAGGTCCTTGGCTGACAAGCCCAGCCTTCTAGTGAGAGAGTGTTTGGATGCCCCGAAGTCGTCCTTCCCACAGCCCTGAGCGGGTGGCACACGCCGCGTGCAGTGTGTCGGATCTGCTGGAGGTGTTGTGGGGGCGCGGCCAGGAAGCCTCCCCCTCGGGTCCCCTGCCGCCTTCGCAGTTCCGGGCGCTGACGGTGATCAAGGAGCAGAAGAAGGTCAACCAGCGGACCCTTGGTGAAGCACTCGGCTCACGACCGTCAGCCGTGAGCCGGCTGTGCGATCGCTTGGAGGCCGCCGGTCTCATCGAGCGGCTTCCCAGCACCACCAGCCGCCGTGAAGTCGATCTGTGCCTGAGCCGGCGTGGATCTGCCGTCCTCGAAAAGTTCCGTACGTTGCGGATGCGTGAGGTCGAAGCCGTACTGGAAACAATGTCACCGGATCACTTGGCGACACTGGCCGAGGGGCTGGAGCTCTTCCAAGCCGCCGCTGGCGCGCACATCGGTTTGCGTAGCGAGGCGAATGCTGACGACGGGCCCGCCACGGCTATCGCCTAGACACCGGCCCAGGCCGCTCCCGCGGCGCGTTCAGCCTCCGTCCATGCCCGGCGGGCCGCCGCCGTCAGAGGTCAGCTCCGATCGCTGCCGTTGAGGGTGTCGTTCTCGCGCGGCATCTGAGAATTCCTGCAAACCTGCCAGAAAATGTCGCCGAGCGGCGGTCGGCATACGGCTCAGCACGTCACCGAACAGCTGGGAACGCCGGACGAGCAAAGCGTTGATGACGTCGGTTCCTTGCTGTGTCAGTGCGAGCCCAATCTCTCGCCGGCTCGTGGGCGCCGGTTCGCGGCACAGAAGTCCAGCGGCCTCGAGCCGGTCACACAGTCTGCTGACGGCGGGCAGTGTGGCCCCGACCTCTACGGCCAGCCCGGTGAGATTGATGCCGGGGCTGCGACGCGTGATGAGCAGTGCTTCCAGCTGCAGGGCCGAAAGCCGGGGAGTGGCGGCCCGGGATGCCCGCGCCCACAGAGACACCAGTGTTTCGACAGCAGCAGCCGTCTCCTCGGTCAGCTCGTACAGGGGATCGCCCTCGCGGTCCATACGACCGTCACTCTCCGTGAACTGATGTGCGCCCTCGTGAACCACGAATGTCGTGCCACGTGCCTGGTCTTCTGCCCGCTCGCCGCAAAGTATCCCTGGGCGTCTTCCACCACCCAGGGTCGGAGGCCTTGGAGGAGACCGGCAGGAATGCCGACGGAGTCAGCCTGGAACGGCCGCTTTTTCCGGCTCCGCCGAGCGGTAGGATCAATAGTTGCCGCATAGCAATATTCGCGGCTCTACGAAGTCTCGCTCGGTCTCAGCAGACCGCGCTGTCCGGTGCACCGCGGTCAAGGTCAGGTTGGTGAAGGGCGTACACCGCCAGGAGCGTTCTTCCCGGGCGCCGGGCGGTGAGCGACCTGATGGCACATGCCCGCGGTCCCATCAGTCACTCAGTAGTACCCGACCAACCCGACCAACCGACGAAGACGAAGAAGGCCTCACCGTGACGAATTTCCTGGCTGTGGAACGCGCCGTGCGGACGGCGGCACCGCACAACCTCCTCGGCACGGTGCGAGCGGCCCTGGTCGAGCACTATGAGGCCACCGAGGTCGATCTGCTCATGGCCGATTACAGCCTTACGGTTCTCCAGCCGGTTACGGCGCTGCCGCACACCGCTGAGCCCTTGTCCGTGTACACCAGCGCCGAAGGCCGCGCGTTCGGCAGCCAGGAGCCCTATGGGCGGCTCGTGAGCCGTGAGGGCGTCGTGGACCTGCACCTGCCCGTGACGGTCCGCGGCGACAGACTCGGGATCCTCTCCGCGCGCATCCCCAGAGACCGGTGCACGCCTGAGGCTGTGGAGGAGCTCACCGCGGTCGCCGAACTCCTCGGGCACGAGATCGTTGTCGCTGAGCGGGACACCGATCTGTACCTTCAGGCCCGCCGGGCCAGCCGCCTCACACTGGCCGCCGAGATGCAGTGGCAGCTGCTGCCGGGACGGGCCTGCACCCGCCAGGAATACGCGATCGGTGCGCAACTGGAGCCGGCGTATGCCATCCACGGCGACAACTTCGACTGGGCCGCGACGTCGGAGACGCTCACCCTCAGCGTCACCAACGGCATGGGGGAAGGAATCCAAGCCTCTCTCCTCACCAACCTGACGGTCAACGCCCTGCGTAATGCCCGAAGAGCCGGTATCGGCATCGCGGACCAGGCGGCTCTGGCCGACCAGGCGCTGTACGCGCAGCATCGGGGCGATGAGTACGTATCGACCCTGCTGCTCTGCTTCGAGCTGGCTACAGGGCGCGTGCAGGTGGTGGACGCCGGTTCGCCCCAGCTGTGGCGTCAGCGCGGCAAGAGCGTGGAGCGCGTGCACTTCGAGGCGCAGTTTCCGCTGGGCATGTTCGAGGAGACCGAGTATGTCGCCCAGGAGTTCGATGTCCTTCCGGGCGACCGGTTGATCTTTGTCAGTGACGGCGTCTACGGCGCCGCCACTGAGATGGGAGAGGCTTACGGCGAGCGGAAGCTGGCGCTCGCGGTGCAGGCCGCGAGCCTTCTGCCCGCCGCTGCGGTTCCCCGGGCGATCCTTCAGGAACTCGCCTCGTACCTCGACGCCGATGCTGAGGACGACGCGTTGGTCGTGTGCCTCGACTGGTTCGGGCGCGATTCTCGCCCCTGAACGCGGAGGCCCGCTTCCGTTCCAGGGGTGGGGGCTTCCCCCTCGCCATGTGGGGTTCCCTCACCGTCGTTTCGGTGTCTGCGTCTGCGTTTGCGTTTGCGTTTGCGTCTGCCGAGCCTGTGGAGCAGGGGTGGTGCGGCGGATGGCAAGGGCCAAGGTGTCGTCGGGGTGGAGCACGACGGTGTGCATTTCCGCGGCGATGGCGCTGGGGAGTTCAGCGAGCGGCGTGGCCGCGTGCCGACGGGCTGCTGCGACGAGTCGCAGTTCGCCCTCGCACGGGTCGCGGCGGCTTTCGGTGAGGCCGTCCGTGTAGAGGATGAGGAGGTCGCCCGGGTGGATCTCGGTGTGCAGCAGTCTTTCGCTGCCGGGCAGCGGGAAGCCGATGCCGCGGCCGCGCACTTCGAGATACTCGGATGTGCCGTCGGCCCGGAGCAGGAGAGCGGGAGGGTGGCTTCCATTGGCCAGTTGCAGTTTCCCGGTGGCCGGGTCGAGTCGCGCCAGGAGCACGGTCGCCATGAGTTCGGGTGCGAGCGGCATGAGGATCTCGTGTGTGCGCTGCAGGATTGACTGCAGGGGGTGGCCTTCGAGCGCCAGCGTCCGGACGGCGTGGGTCACGTTGAGGGCGCTGCGGGTGCTTCGTACCCCATGGCCGAGCGCGTCGACGACGGTGATGTGCAGGGTGCCGTCGGGCAGCGCGAACCAGTCGTAGAGGTCCCCGCCCGTGGGGGCGTTGGCCTCTGCGGGGGCATAGTGGACCGCCAGCTCCAGGCCGTCGATGTCCATCGGCTGCGGACGCAGCGCGTCTTCGAGGTCACGCAGTATCTGCCCGTGCGCCTTGCGGAGCTGTTCGTCGCGCTCCTCGAGCTGGACGTAGAGGGCGAGAACGCCGCCATTGGTCTCGGCGAGCTCGTGCTTGAGACGCCGGTACTCGGCCGCGAGCGCGTCGGCACGGGCGACGGTGGCGCGCAGTTCCTCGTTGATGGCCCGGGTTTCGGCCAGGGACGACTGTTCCGCGGTCGCATCGCTGTCGGCGCTCGGGCTCGGGCCGGGCACCGGTGAACCCGCCGTGTGAGGCACCGGAAGGCGCCAGATGACCGAGCGGGGGCCGTCGGCCAGCGCGGGTAGCGGCAGGTCCCTGACACTCAGCGGCCGACGGGCCTCCGGGGCGCTGAGAGCCATGGCCAGGACGGGCGAATCGTCGTGTGAGCCGGCCTCGTGGGCCGTGCTGAGGACAACGGACCGGTTCGCGCCCAGCTCGTCGGCGGCCACGTCGGTGACAGACAGCACCAGGCGTGCCCGGACGTCTGCCGGCAGCCGGTGGGCGTCGGCCACGCGGCGCACGGCTTCGCGCAGTGGGGCCAGAGCGGAGAAGCGGTTTCTGGTCATGAGTGCCTTGGGTGGGGCATGGCGGCGAGTACGGCGGCGTCATCGCGCGTGGAGCGGTGGTTGTGGGCGACGGCGCCGGCGAGCAGGGAAGGAGGCAGGCGCAGCATGAAGGGCGGGGGAGTGTGCGTCCATCTGCTGTCGATGCCGTCGCTGTGGAGCACGGCTGTCGTCCCCGGGGTCAGGGGGAAGCAGTGGCTCTGGGGAGCGGGGATGTTCCAGCCGACGACGCCGGGTTGTCCGGTCAGCCGGTGGTGGACCTGGTGGGGGGAGATCGCCGCGGCGCGTACGTTTCCGATCCCGCAGTACTCGGCTCGCTCCGGCCTCAGGCGGAGGACGCCCACGGCTGCGCCGCGGGTGCGGCGAAGTGACCGGTGGATGCCTGTGAGGATCTCCGGCAGTGGACGGTCCACGACCGTGTGGAAGGACCGCAGGGCGGTCTGCGCGGCCTCGGCGGCGTGCGGACCGTGGCCGAGCCCGTCGATGACGATCGCCGTACGCGCGCCGTCCGTGTCGACGATCGCGCAGGCATCGCCGCACTGCTGCTCCCTGTCGGCGGGTACGCAGACCAGTCCGACCGCCTGGCGCGCTGCCCGTGGCCGGGGCAGGGCGAGCCGGGCGCAGGAGAGGGTGCCCATTTCGGCATCGGTCCGGATGATGAAGTCGGTGGCGATGCGGGCCACGGCGCCCAGGCCTGCGCCCATGGTTCCGGTCGTGGTGTAGCCGTCCGTGAGGCATCGCTGGAGCTCGGGCATGCCCGGGCCCCGGTCGGCTGCCAGGATCTCCAGACCGCCACCCAACGGCAGCGGGTGGACGTAGAGCGTGCCCCCGTGTGCGTGCTTTGTCGAGGTTGCTGGCCAGTTCCGAGGCGATGACCGCTGCTTGGTCCGGCATCGCACCCGGCAGGCGGCACTGCCCGGCCATTGCACGGGCGGTCGAGGCGGCGAGGTGGACGGCACTGTAGTGGTCGATGGGCACGCATGCGGTCGGCGGTGTGGAGAGGGGTGTCACTGGCGAGCCCATCGCGTGGCGACCACGGTCGTGCCCCTGCCCGGTGCGGAGTGCACGTCGAAGTCGTCCATGAGACGGCGTGCCCCGCCCAGTCCGTGGCCGAGCCCGGCGCCGGTGGTGAAGCCGTCGGTGAGGGCGGCCTCCAGGTCGGGGATGCCGGGGCCCTCGTCCCTTATGGTCAGACGCAAACCACGCCCGCCTCCCCGGCGGAGGTATTCGATGGACAGCGCTCCGCCCCCGCCGTGGATGTACGCGTTACGGGCAAGCTCGCTGGCCGTGGTCACCACGCGGGTCTGGTCGACGATGCCGAAACCGACCTTCAGTGTCGCGGCACGCACGGCATGACGAACCGTCAGCAGGTCTTCCTCCGTGCGCAGTTGGATCCGCTGGGCGGATGCAAGAGTGGCGGGGGAACCGGCCTCGGCGCGGCCTGCCGCATCGGTGCTGTCAGCGAGTCGTGTCACGGCGCGCCCCTTCAGGGGGCTGCGGGACTTGGCGCCAGCCGAGGGCAGTCATGCCACGCTCCGCATCCAGCGCGGTCTCCACGCCGATCAGTTCGATCCCCAGCTCGCCCAGGGTGATGGCCACCGGCGGCCGCATACCGGCCACGATCACGCGGGCACCCAGCAGTCGAGCCATGGTCGTCAGCTCCATCAGCGTGCGCGCCACGAAGGAGTCAATGATCTCGAGACGTGAGACATCGAGGAGCACGCCTCGGATGCTCTCCGCCGAAATGCGTTCGGTCAGCTCATCGGTAAAGGCAAGAGCGGCCTTGTCATCGATTTCGTTGAGCAAGCCGGTGACCAGCACATCGCCGAGCCGCAGAAGGGGAACACCGGTGCTCGGGCGGCCGTCCATCAACGTGCCGCTCCCAGCGGCTCGGGCGCGGCACTGCCCGTGAGCTTGATGGCCTCGGAGAGGGCGTCGGCGAGGGTGACCCGCGTAAGGATCTTCGACAGGTCGATGCCCAATTGGGCGATGGTCTGCGCGATCGGAGGCCGGATGCCGCTGATGACGCAGTCCGCTCCCATCAGGCGCACCGCGTTGACGGTCTGCATGAGGTGCTGCGCGACGGCCGTGTCGACCGTCGGTACCCCGGTGATGTCGATGATGGCCACCTGCGCTTCGTGGTCCTGGATCGCCTGGAGCAGGCTCTCCATGACGATCTGTGTCCGGGCGGTGTCGAGAGTGCCGATCAGCGGTACGGCGAGCACCTGCCGCCACAGACGTACGACCGGCGTCGACAGCTCGAGCAATTGCCGGCTCTGTCTGCGGATGATCTCCTCCCGGCCTTCGACGTACGTGTCGAAGGACAGGGCGCCCGCCGCGTCCAGCAACCGGTTGATCAGCAAGGCGGCGGAGAACAGTTCATCGGCCTTGTCGGTGCTTTGCTGCACGGCCTCGAGGACCGCCTCCTTGAGGGAGAGGACCGACAGGGAGGTGGCGGTGGGTGTCGTGCCCACTCTGGCCCGGCGCAGTGAGAACTCGCTCACCGCCCGCTCCAGTTCGTCGTGGGAGTGCACGATTCTGCCGACCGGGAGCACGCTGTCCATCCCGGCGATCAGAGCGGCGACCAACGCATCGGCCTCTTCGCGCAGTTCACCCTCGGTGATGCCGGTGCCGGGCTCCTGTTGGCTCCGCTGGAGCTGCACCCAGCGATCAGCGATCTCGTCGGCACGTCCGTGCAGCGCCGTCGTCACGCGCTGCCGAATGACGGCCTCGCTGCTGCTCACTCGTAAATCCCCTCGACGTAGCTGTCCTCGCACGGCACACGCCGACGCCGCGGGGGATCACCTGCGCTGGATGTCGGGGCACGCCTGACCATCCAACTGTTTCCATGTGGCAAATATAAGCACGCTGTCCGTGATGCGGGGAAGCCCCGGACTTCTTGCGGGCCGGGCCGGAAGTGGAGCGGCGGCCAGGGGTACTGCGAGAAGATTGCCAGAAGGCAACTGTCGCCCTATGGTGTTGGGGCAGTGCGCGGGTACAGGATGGCGATGCCCTTCATGGGAAGGGCCCCTTGGGCCCGGGAATCCGCAAGAGCGGAATGAGCGCGGCGGGTCGGGCGCATGCCAGTTCTTGATGCCGCCGTTCGGAGATCCGTCAGAAGGGCATCTGTGGAGGTTCCTGCTGGGCGGGATGCGGCCATCGCGGAGATCGTGCAGGCGGTTCGTGAGGGTGAACACTGGCGGGTCAGTGTCCTGCTGGACCGGTTCGTGGTGGATGCGGACCTGCCCGCGCTCATGGCTCTGCGAAAGGCGCTGGCCGACGCGGTGTCCGAGCGGGGAGGGCCCTGAAGCCTCCGTGGCCGTTCTCGGCTCCTGCGGGAGGGAGCCGAGAACGTTTGCGTGCAACGCGCGCCGTGCAAGTGCGGGCGATCGGTGGCGTCAGCGAGAACCCGGACGCGTCCTCGACGAGAACCCGGACGCGTCCTTTACGAGGGTCCAGGCACCGAGCGCCGCCGCGGTGTAAAGTGTCGAAACAGCCCTTGACCTGTAAAAACGCAGGCAGGGAGCCTAAGACCGGGAGTGCCTCAATGCTGAAGCGCGCCGGGAGCTGGGACAGGAGACCGTCGCGGAATACGCGAAGCAGTGGCGGCCCCGCCAGCGCCGGATGACCGAATACTCCACGGGCGAGCACGTCAACAGCTCCATCAACGTCCATATCGTTCCGCGCTTGGGGTCACGGAAGCTGATGTCCGTAACTCCCCTTGTGGTGGAGCGTTTCCTGGACGAGATGGAGGCCGACGGCGTCGGCCGGGGCAATCAGGTCAACATATTGCGCACCCTCAAGGCGATTCTGCGGGACGCCTATGACAAGGGGGCGATGGCGGATGACCCGGTTAAGGGGGTGCAGGAGCCGGAGTACGTCCGCAAGAGGGTGGTTATTCCGGACCTAGCCTATGTGAAGCAGGCTCTGGCTGTCGCGGGTGACGACCTTGCTCTGGAGATCGTGATGATGGCGGGGTGCGGGCTGCGCAACGGCGAAGCGCGGGCCGTGAACACCAACAACGTGGTAGCAGCCGACATGTACCGGGTGCACGAGCAGATCCACTCCAACACACACCGGCCTGCGAAGCTAAAACACCGCAAGGTGGAGGAGTTCCGTGAGGTGCCGCTGCCCCGCTCGGTACGGGAGGCGATCGAACGCCATGCGGAAGAACACGGCACGACAACGGAGGGGTATCTGTTGCGGGGGCCTAGGTCGACCGAGCCGGATGTCGTGGGCGGAGTACCGAGTGGTGCTCCGCACCTGCTCAGGTACCGCGCGAGTTGAGACGGCGGCGGGTCTGACGAATGAGTTGGCGGGCGCGTCCGGCGGTCAGAACCGACCGCAGCGGTGCCAGGGGGCGAAGCGGTGTGCCGAGCAGGCGCGGGTCGAGGTACGGAACCCAGCCGGTGGCGCGCGGGTGGTAGCGGGGCGGGCCGAGGCAGATGCGCTTGGTGACCACCCACCGGGTCTCCGGCCCACTGTTGGGACGAGTGGCATGAAGATGGTCGCCTGCGAAGAGCAGTAAGTCACCTGGGTTGAGCTGGACTTCCACCGGTTCGCCGACCGCTTGGCCGGGGAGCAGCCGTACCCCCTCGTGGAGCAGCGAGCGCCGATATGCCCCGGGCCAGATGAGCAGGCCGTTGTCCCGACGGACCCGGCTGAGGGCCATCCAGAGGTTGACGGAATTGACGGCTGTGTTGAACCACGAGTCCACGTGGGCGCCGGTCGGGATCATGAAGCCGGTGTACCCACCCAGTTCTTCTTCCCGGCCGTGGACAGTGGTCCTTGGGGGCATGATCCGCACGCCCAAGTGGTCGCTGACGTACACCTTGCGGCTCTGCGGCGGGAGCAGGTCGGCGAAGCGCAGCAGCAGGTGACGTGCGGCGGGTCTGAGGCGACGGTCCAGGTCGTCGCGGACGGCGCGCAACTGATCGATGTCGGCGACGGTGTGGATGTGTTCCAGCCCTCGCTCCGACACCTGCTCGGCGGCCTCCGGCGAGACGGCGGATGCGATGGCCGCCAGTGCCGCCCGGGTCCATGATCCTGTGGGGGTGAGCTGTGCGAGACCGTCCCGGACGACCGCCATCCGGCCGTCGAGGACGTGGCGGAGATCGAGTTCGTCGAGGGAGCGGTGTGAGGTCACGGCGGGCAAGCTGCTTCTCCCTGTCTCAGAACCGCTGTTGGGCGGGTGGCTTGGAAGCACGGAGAGAGAAGGACAGCGGCATGGACGGCAGACCGTCCGGCAGTCGCCACCAGTTGTCGTCGTGCTCCACCATGCAGGGGAGCATCCGCCAAGCCACGAAGGGCCATTCGTGAAGGAATTCGATGGTCAGTCCCGCGGACGCCAGGGCGCTGACGATCTCGCCGAGTGAGTGTCCCCAGGCGTATTCGACTCCCGGCACCTCCCGGTCTGGTACAGCAGTCGGACTGCGGTACTCGAAGGAAAGAGGCTCCGGCTCACCGAAATACGAGTAGCGGAGGCGTAATTCGGCTGTGTCGAGCCGGTTGTCGAGCATCCAGGCCGCGGGATGGGACTCGAAGACGTAGACGAAGCCGCCCGGTGCGATGAAGTGGGCGACGACCTCGGCCCAACGGCGCAGATCGGGCAGCCAGCCCAACACTCCGTGGGACGTGTACACGATGTCGAAATGGCCGTCCAGATGCGCGGGCAGCGCCAGGACATCCGCCTCCACGAAGACCGCCGACGGGTCGATGTCGGCGGCCAGGGAACGCGCCGTCGCCACGCCCTCGGCGGCGAAGTCGACACCGGTTACCCGGGCACCCAGCCGCGCCCAGGAGAGTGTGTCGACGCCGACATGGCACTGCAGGTGCAGCAGCGAGCGGCCGCGCACCTCGCCGACCTCGGTACGTTCAAGTGCGCGCATGCGCGAACCGCCGACCCGGAAACCGGCCAGGTCGTACTGGGCCGACGCGGCCTTCAACGGCGTCCACAGGCGCCACAGTTCACGATTCTTGCGCAGGTACGCCTCTGGGTCACGAGCTCCACGGGGCAGGTCCGCCGCGCTCACGCGGGCAGCTCGTACACGCTGACGTGGTAGTTGCTGCCGTCGGTGAACGGGCCTCCGGACCAGCCGCCAAACCGTTCGCGCAGTCGCAGGCCGGCCATGGCGGCCATCAGGTCGAGTTCGCCGGGGGAGGCGTAGCGGAAGGCCACCCGGATGTGCCGGACGTCGCCGTTGTGGATGACCTTGTAGTCGGAGGTGTAGCGCTGCGTCGCTGGGTGGATCCGGCGGACACGCGTGACCGGGTCGCCGCTGGCCGCCCGGACGGGCTGGGCACCGGCACCGGCTCCGGCGGCCAGGACCTCCGGAAGATGCGCGTCCAGGACGAAGAGCCCGCCCGGGAGCAACCGCCCCGCAGCTCGTGTCAGGCAGTGGATCTGCGCCTGCTGGGAGGTCAGCTCGAAGAACGTGCCGTTGACCACGTAGATCACCCCGAACCGGCCTTCGTGTTCCACATCGGAGAAGTCGCCGATGCTGATGGCGATTTCACTGCCCCGGGACTTGGCGCGGAGCTGTTCAACCATGGCCTTCGCGGCATCGACACCGTGGAGGTCGTGCCCGAGCGCGGCGAGCGGAAGGGCTATCCGCCCTGTGCCGATGCCGAGTTCGAGCATGGGCCCTTCCGGTGCGGTCGCCGCCAGCCGGTCGAGCAGGGCCACTGTGGCGTCGGTGGTGGCCGTCGGTGGGGTGAACCAGTCGTCGTAGTGGTCGGCCAGGTCCACGGCGTAATCGGGACTCGGTGGCATGCTGCTCCTCTGTGAGGGTTCAGCCGAAGGGATGCGGCGGAATACGCGAGCCGATGGAAGAGGCGGACGGCAGCGGCAGGGCGCCGGGGGCGATCAGCCGGACGACGGCCGTACCGGAGGCGGCGAACGCGGTGGGGGTCGTGTCGACCGCGATCACGTCCTGGCCGGTGTGTTCGGCGAGCAGGCGCACCGGGTCCACCGGCCCCTGCCTTGTCGGGCACAAGTCTGCCGTGGTGTGCGGCAGCCAACGCGCCATCGCGTCCTGACAGCCGAGATACGTCCACACAGCGTGCTCGACCGCGGAGACCGGTCTGTCGCCGGGTAAGGACCGCCCACGGACCCGTCGGGCCGCCGACGTGCTCATGCTCCAGCGCACCATGAGCGCCTCGTGGGCCGCGCGGGCGATGAGCTCCGCGTCCTGCCCGGGAGGGCCGCAACGAGCACCGAAGGTCTGCTCGTTGAGCTCGGGCGTGTGCAGACAGACCGCGACGGCGTGGGAGCCGGGCGCGGGCAGGGTGAAGGCGGTCGCCCGCAGTCCGAGGTGCGCGCATACGCGGCGCAGGGGGAGGGGCAGTTCGTCGTGTACGGGACGGTGGCGGGGCGGATGCCGTGCCGGATCCTGCCAGCTCAGGCGGAGCAGATCGCGTTCGAGTGTCTCCCATGCGGCATGGGCGACGGCGGCCCCCGGGTCGGGGTGGGCCGCGAGGCCCGTGGAGCCGGCCCGGTCGGGCGCCGCGCAACCCGTGGGCGGACGGTGCTGCAGGAAGGCCAGACCTGCCGGAACCAGTACTTCCGAACCGGAGAGCAGGGAGCGCCCGGTGACCCACAGCTGGCGTACGCTCCGGGTGGCCGGCCCGGACCAGGGCGCGGGGTCCAGGGCGGGAGCGCCTCGACGGACCAGCTCGGCGTGATCGGCGAGGAGAGAGCAGGACTCCTCGGCGGCGCGGGCCGCGAGCACGTTGCCCAGCCGCTCCAGCAGCTCGCCGCGGGCCCGTACGGCGACGTCGTCGGGGTGTTCCCCCGAAGCGCTGCCGATCAGGACGTGGTCGCCCCCGGCGCTGTCCGTGGCGGCGAACAGCGCGCTGCGGGCGGCAACCCGCCCGAAGAACACCGCCGGTTCGACGGAGAACGGTGCGAAGACCTGAGGCTCCCAGGTGGTGGGCGATGAGGGAGCTGTGGGCTGCGGCATCGGCGTGGCTCCGGGGTCTAGGGTCAGACGGCGGTGGTCCTCAGCAGGGCGGCACACTCCTCCAGCACGGTCAGCCCGTGCCCGGTGAGCAGTGGTGCGCGGTCCCGCAGGGAGCCGATCGCCTGCCGCGCCCTCTCCGCCAGCAGGACCCGGCGGGCCTCCAGCGCGTCCGCGGCCGTGGTGTCACCGCCGAGGAGCAGCGCGTAGAGCGCGCTGCTCCGGGCCAGGACGACCATTTGCTGGAACAGCCCTGCCACAGGCCGGGGGTCGGCGCGCAGGGGAGTGCGGACGGGACGCGCGGAGTCCGCGGCCGTGGTGAGGAACGGAGTGCTCAGTTGGGCGGCGTTGCAGCGGGTGTGGGTGCCTTCGTGCACCAGCGCCTCCGCGCACCGCACCGGACCGGGCAGCCCGCGGGGACTGGTGCGCAGCCGCGACCGGTTGACGTAGATCGCGCCATGAGTGGCGAAGTCGGTGAAGCCGTCGATCGCCGGGCCCTCCAAGAGAGCCACTTGCGCGACACCGATACGCAGTTCGCTCAGCATCAGCGGCCAGGCGGCCGCCAGCCGCGCGACGCTCTCGTCGAGCACGGCCCGGTCCGGGCGCTGCCAGGACACCACGCGGGAGCCCCCGGGGGCGTCGGCTCCGGTTGGCAGAGCGGACAGTGCGCGGGTCACCGAGCGGATGAGGTGGGGGGACGGCTCCGCGGGCGCCAGGCTCTCGCGGGCCTTGGTGTCACGCGTGCTGCGCAAGATCGCCGAAGGAGTGAGTCCTGGCTCCGCCTGAAGGGTGAACGCGGCCGCCACCACGGCGGGATGCGCCTCCGGCGGCGCGGGGAGTCCGGCCGCCGTCAGGACGGAACAGACCACTCGATGGACCGCTCCCTCATCTCGCACCGCCTCGCGCGTGTCGGGTGCTACTCGCAGCAACTGCTCACCTCCACGCGTTCACTCCCTTGCCCGGGTGAAGACTGGTGCCGTGGCCGACAAGGCCGGCCCTTCGGGGGACAGCGCCCCGCGCGCCGGGCGGCCGGCAACCCGCACGGTGAAACCGCCGGACCGTCTGCCGGTGCGGTGAGCGCGCGGAGGCTCCGACGGAACGAACCTCGCCGGCGGGAGCACCGGCACGACGGGCGGGTGCGACTGTCCGGACCGCTCAGTCCTGGTCCGGAATGTCGATCATGAGCGCGTACTCGGGGAGCTCCTCGGTGACCTGCTCGATGTCCTCGTTCTCCACGATGTCCTCCACGGCTGTGCTCGGGCCCGGCAGCGTCGGATGACGCCCCGCTCAGAAGTACCGCACGGCGGGACGGCGCACCATCGGCGGAGGCACGGCCAGTGCGGGAACCAGACAGCCGGGGGTTTCCGTGCTCCGGCCCCGCCCGCAACAGCATGGAACAGGCGAACGGCATTCCGGTGAGCGGCCCTTGGCGATGCGCATGTGACGCGTGGGGCGCCATGGACCCTGTCGGCCCGTCAAATCTGGCTGGCAAGGGTGAGACCGGGCCCGCCCGTGCGCTGCTGTGCGCCCTTGTGTGCCACAGCCGCCCGGTGGCGGGCATTGTGCCCCGACGCCCGGCTGCGGAGCATGGGTGTCCCTCTCCAGATCCCGGAGGCCCATACAGTCATGCGGATCGCCTACCTGCACTCCGGCAGCATCCCCTCCGTCTACGCGAACGGCGTCCACGTCATGCGGATGTGCGATGCCTTCACCGACGCGGGGCACGAGGTCGTCCTCTACGCGCTGCCGGGGACCGTGCCCGCCGGTGACACACACCGCTACTACGGCACCCGCAACCGTTTCGAGGTGCGGAGCATCGCCCAGCCCGCGCTGCCGGGCCCGGGCGTATGGATCCGTGCCTGGCGGATCCGCGCCGACTTGCGCCGACGAGGCGCCCCCGATCTGCTGTACGGACGAGACCTGCGCGCCCTGCTCGTCTCGTCGGGCCTGGCCCCTCTGGTGTACGAGACGCATCTGATGTGGCCGCGGCGGATCGTCCGGAGGATCGAAGGCGTCCTGTTCCGCAGAAGGAATCTGCGACGCGTGGTTTTTGTGTCCCAGGCGCTCGCCGACGACTACCGTCGCGTCTTTCCGGAGCTCGACTCGTCTCGGCGGGCGGATCTGGTGACGGCTCATGACTGTGCCGACCCCGCCCCGGCCGACGGGCCGGTGGCAGACCTGCCGGGCCGCCCGCAGGCACCGAAGATCGGCTACGTCGGTCATCTGTACCCGGGGCGCGGCACCGACGTCATTCTCGAACTCGCCGCCCGCGTACCCGAGGCCGACTTCCACCTGGTCGGCGGCACCGTGGCCGACCGCGCCCACTGGCAGAGCCGCTGCACACGCCCCAACGTCTACTTCCACGGGCATCTCCCGCCTGCCGAGCTGGCCCCCTACCAGCGGGCGTTCGACATCGTCCTGGCGCCTTACCAGCGCAGGACGTACTGTGCCGGAGGCGTGGGCGAGATCAGCCGTTGGGTATCGCCGATGAAGCTGTTCGAGTACATGTCCTACGGCAAGGCCGTCATCGCCTCGGATCTGCCGGTACTCCGGGAGATTCTGACCGACGGAGTCAACTGCCTGCTCTGCCCGCCGGACTCCGCCGAAGCCTGGGCGGCCGCGGCCAAGAGGCTCGTCGGTGATGAACACCTGCGCGCCGCCCTGGGCGGCGAGGCACGACGGCAGCTCCACGACCGGCACACCTGGCGGATCCGGGCCGACCGGGTACTGGCCGGGCTCGGCGACACAACCAGGCCGCAGCCTTGACGCGGGCCGTGGTGACCGGCGCCGCCGGCTTCATCGGCTCCCACCTCTGCGCTCACCTGCTCGCGGCCGGTGACAGCGTCCTCGGTATCGACGTGCTCACCGACTACTACGACCCGGCACTCAAGGAACGAAACCTGCGCGACCTGATCCCGCAACCGTCCTTCACCTTCCACCGCGTGGACCTGCTGGAAGCCGCTCTCGAACCCCTCGTCGACGGAGCGGACGTCGTCTACCACCTGGCCGGTCAACCAGGAGTACGGTCTTCATGGGGAAAGGACTTCGAGCTGTATGCCCGTCGCAATGTGCTCGCCTCGCAAAGACTCCTGGAAGCAGTGAGGGACCGACCATTGCGCAAGTTCGTCTACGCCTCCAGTTCCTCCGTGTACGGCGACGCCCCGGTCATTCCCACGGGCGAGTCGGTGTGCCCCCGGCCGCTCACGCCGTACGGCGTGACCAAACTGTCGGCGGAACATCTGTGCGAGATCTATCGGATCACCTTTGGCCTGCCCGCGGTGTCACTACGCCTGTTCAGCGTGTACGGCCCACGGCAGAGGCCCGACATGGCCCTGGCCCGGCTGATCGAAGCGGCCCTGACCGGCGGGCCCTTCCCGCTCTACGGGAACGGCGAGCAGATCCGCGACTTCACCTACGTGCACGATGTCGTCACGGCGATGCGGGACGCGGCCGGTTCCTCTTTCACCGGCGTGGCCAACCTCGGCGGTGACGCCCCGGTGTCCATGAAGCACGCCATCGCGGCCGTCGAGCGTCTCGTCGGCCCGGTGAACCTGGATCCACGGCCCGGCAGCCATGGCGACGCCCGGCGCACCGCGGCCGACATCGCCCTGGCGGCGCGGGCGTTCGGATATCGGCCCCGCACGGAGCTGGACGACGGCCTGGCGGCGATGGCCGACCAGACCGTCATCGATCTGGCGCGTCGGCCCGAGTCCGGAAGCACCGGCCCGCGAGCCACGTGGAGGGGCGTCACGTGACCGGTGGTATTCCCGGTGCGGCACCGCACCGCTCCCGTCCTCGTCCCAAGGTCTTCGGTATCGGCCTCTCGCGCACCGGCACCCGCTCGCTGACCGCCGCGCTGCGCACCCTGGGTTTCGACACCGTGCACTACCCCTCCGACCCCGCCACCTACCGGACCCTGCTCGCGGGCACCGGGCGCTTTCCGCTGCTGGCGGACCATGACGGGATCACCGACATCAGCGTGGTTCCGTACTACGAGGAACTCGATCTCGACTGGCCCGGAGCCAAATTCATCCTTACGGTCCGGGAGGAGCAGGCCTGGCTGCGCTCGTGCGCGACACACTGGGCACGACCGGTGGACAGCAAAACCGACCGTGGCGAGGGGTATCCGGACATGCAGCGCTTCCTGCGTGCTGCCGTCTACGGGTGTCTGGAATTCAACCCGGAACGATTCGCCCGCGTCCACCGCCGCCACGTCGAGCAGGTGCTGCACCACTTCGCGGGCCGGGACGACGACCTGCTCGTCCTCGACATCGCCGGGGGCGAGGGCTATGAACGGCTGGCCCCCTTCCTGGGCAGGGAGGTCCACGACCGTCCCTTCCCGAACGTCAACCGGGCCTCGCCCGCCCAGGACCGGCTGTGAGCGGCGCGATCCGCACCCTCCCCGGCGACTGGTCGCCGCCCGCCGGCCGTCCGGTCGACCTGGTACTCCGCACGGTCGGTGAGCGCACCACCCACCTCGCACTCGGCCTCGCGATCCGGCACATCCGCCCACGCCGGGTTCACATCGCAGAGAACATCCAGCCACTCGCCCGTGCCGTGGACCGCCAAGTGCACATCGACCACGGCGACGCCTCGCACGTCGTCCACGTCGACGCCGACTGCCTGATCCTCGAGGACATGAGGCCCTTTCTCGACGCCAACGACCTGGCATACGTCGACTGCTTCGTGCACGACCGGTTCCGCGGCCGGGTCCACTGCGGGGTGCACATCACCCGAACCGACCTGGTCCGGGCGATGCGGGAGGTGGATGTCGAAGCGGAGGCACCAGCGGCGGGGCGCGGGCCGATGCTGCGGCCCGAGGCGTTCCGGCGGCACCTCGCCCGACGTCATCTCCAGCCCGATGTGCAGCTGAAGGGCTTTCACATCCTGCACGACCACTTCCAGCACTATCACCACATCTTCGCCAAGTACGCTCTGCGCGAGGTGCGCAGCCGTACCGAAAGCGCACACGCGGTGCTGAAGTCGGCCCTGCTGCGCTGGGGGGACGACCTGGACTTCGTGGTCGCCAGAAAGGCGATACGGCACAGCCGCTCGGTGGTACCCGCCGATGTCACCCCGCACGCGCTGGGCCGGTACCTCGACGGCCTGCCCGAACTGGCTGCCCGCGTGGTCGGTCAGCTGCGCCTGCCCGACCGTCCTCCGCTGACCATGGCCGAGGTCCGGAAAGCCGTGGCCCGCGCACCGCGGCCCCATGGCCCCGCCGCCGACCGGCCCAAGGTGTTCTCCCTCGGCCTGCCGGGTACGGCGACCCGGAGCCTGACCGAGGCCCTCCACCGGCTCGGTTCCGACCTCGCCCACTACCCGCTGGGCGCGGCGGACCTGGCGGCCCTGCGCCGCCGGGACGGTGACTTTCCGGCGCTGCGGCACTACGACGGCCTGACGAGCGTCTTCGCACTCGCGTCCCTCACGGCACTGGACGCCCGGCATCCGGGGGCGCGGTTCGTCGTCACCGTACGGGATACGGAGAGCTGGTCGCGCGCGGTGGAGCGGCTCTGGGACACCGGCTGGCCGGCGGGGGCGCCCTCGGCGGAGCGGGCCGCCCACAGGGAGGCGGCGCATCTGTTCCGTACGCGGATCTGCGGCGGGGAGACCTTCGACCGGGTTCGATTGGCTCGGGTCCAACAGGAACAACTCGCCCGCGTACGACGTCACTTCGCCCGCCGCCCCCGGGATCTGCTGGTCCTGGACATCTGCGCGGGTGAGGGCTGGGAGAAGCTCGCCCCTTTTCTCGACCGACCGATTCCACCGGGTCCGTTTCCGAGAGCGTGAAGCCCTTCACCGCACCGTCGTCCGCACGTGGGATTTCGGCGCCCGCAGAGGCGGGCCCGGAGCGGTGTCACCGTGCGGCACCGGGCGTGACGGCAGGATGACCCGGGTGCCTACCCATGCTCCCTCGTCCTCCGCTCCTCAGCCCGAACTGCGCCTGGGCTGGGACGACCCGCACCACGACCGCGTCGCGGCGGCGGGCCTGCCGCAGCTGGCGGCTCGTCTGCCCGCCACGATCGCCGGCGCCGCCCGGTTGAGCTGGGCCGCCGACCGGTGGGCAGTCCTCCAACTGCTGGTGGCCCAGCTCCTGGCGGCTGCCTCCGCCGCGGTGGTCCTGGCCGCGACCGCCCAGGTGATCCAAGCCTTGGTCGGGCAGGGCCGGACCACCGAGCGGCTGCACGCCGCGGTGCCGGCGCTGATCATCGCGGCGGGGGCGGCCGCGGCCCGGGCGGCGTCGGACGCGGTCTCCCAGTACGCGGCGGTGAAACTGGGGCCGGAGGTGACCGCCCTCGCCGAGGAACGCATCCTCGCCAAGACCCCCGAGGTCGAGCTGACCGCGTACGACCGGCCGGAGTTCAACGACTCGCTCCAGGCCGCCGGGCTGGGGGCGATGGCCACGCAAGACCTGATCGCCGACGCGCAGCAATTGGTGTCCGCGGTGGCGCAGCTGACGGCCGCGGCGACCGTCCTCACCCTGCTGAACCCCGTCTTGCTGCCGCTGCTGGTCCTCGCGATGCTCCCAAAGGGGGCGGCCGCTCTGGGCGCGGCCCGTATCGCCCACCACACCGCTCACACCAGCCTCGCCGACAACCGACTGCGCTACATCCTGCGCCAGCACAGCACGGACCGCCGGACCGCCGCAGAAGTCAGGGCCGGCACCATGGCCGCGTTCCTGCGCCAGTGGTACGCCCAGGTCGCCACGCGGATCAGGACCAGGCACCGGGCGGCCGCGCCCAGGGTGCTGCTGGTGACACTCGGCGGAGCGGCCGGGACCGGCGTCATGCTCGCCCTCACCTGGCTCACCGTCGGGCTGCTGGCGATGAACGGCACCATCGCGCTCGCGGTCGCCGTCACGGCCGTGGTGGCGGTCCGCTCTTCCACCGGCGCGCTCAACTCCCTGGTGGTGGCGGGCGCCCGGCTGTTCCGCACCTCGCTCCACCTCCAGGACTGGCGGGACTTCCTGGCGCTCGCCGACACCCTGCGCGCCACGCGCGGACCGCTGGTGATCGACTCGGCCGGTCCCCGGGAGATCCGCGCCCACCGAGTGTCCTACCGCCACCCCGGCAGCCCGGCGAACGACTTCGCCGTGCACGACATCAGCCTGGCCCTGCGCAGCGGTGAAGTCGTCGCCCTGGTGGGTGAGAACGGTTCCGGCAAGACGACGCTCGCCCATCTCCTCACCGGTCTCTACCTGCCCACACACGGCACGGTCAGCTGGGACGGCATCGATCTGGCCCAGGCGGATCCGCACTCGGTCTGGTCGCGAGTCGGTCTGGTGCCCCAGGACTACACCAAGTGGCCGATGGCCGCGAGGGAGAACATCACGCTCGGTCAGGACCGCGGCGGGGACGGCCTCGTGCACGCCGCAGCCCGCGAGGCCGGCGCGGACAGCGTGCTGGCCGGACTGCCGCACGGTCTCGACACACTGCTGGCCAAGTCGTTCTGGGGCGGGCACGATCTCTCGGGCGGCCAGTGGCATCGCCTCGCCGTCGCCCGCGCCTGTTACCGGGAGGCCGGCGTCCTGGTCCTCGACGAGCCCACTTCCGCGATGGATCCGCGTGCCGAACACCGGGTGATCAGCCGTTTCAAGACGCTGGCCGAAGGCCGGACCGCCGTGTTCGTCACGCACAACCTCACCAACACCCGCGTCGCTGACCGCATCGTCGTGCTGGCCGGGGGGCGCATCGCGGAGGAGGGCACCTTCGATGAACTCCTCGCCCGGGGCGCGCTGTTCGCGGAACTGCACAAGCTGTCTCAAGATCGGTGACCGGTTCCTCGACCCCGGCGACGGAGGTGCTGTGAAGTGATGAACAGTGAGCGGCGCAACAAGACGGTGATCTTCATTATGGGGGCCGGGCACTCCGGTACCACGCTGCTCGGGCTGATGCTGGGTGCGCATCCGGCGGTCTGCTTCGCCGGCGAGGCGTGGAACAGCACCCGCCTCGGCGCCACCGACGCACAGGGGCGGACCGTCGGCTGCAACTTCTGCGCCGACGGTTGTTCCGTGTGGGGCGACCCGCTGCCGAGCACCGGCCCCGACCTCTACGAGGTGCTGGCCCGGCGCTGCGGCCGCCCCTTCGTCGTGGACTCCACGAAAGCGGTCGGCTGGATCGATCAGCAGGTGGCACTGCTGCCCGGCACCGTCCACCGTCATCTGGTGGTGCTGGCCCGCGATGGCCGGGCGGTGGTCAACTCCCTCCTGCGCAAGTACCCCGACGCCCACCCGGCGGAGCTGGCTTCGGAGTGGGTCGCCCAGATCCGCCGGACAGAGGAGCTTGCGGCCCGCTGGCCCGGCGTCGTCAGCCGGGTGCACTACGAGGACGTCGCCACCCACCCCGAAGACGTCCTGTCCCGCCTGAGCGCGACGCTGGGCTTCTCCTTCCTTCCTGCGATGCTCGACCCTTGGGTCAGCGTCCAGCATCCGTTGGGCGGCAACGAGGGCACTCAGTACATCGTGGCGCGGGAACGCGCCGCACGGGCCACGGACCGGTCCGTCAATCTGGAGCGCACCAAACGCGCCTACTACCTCGGCCACCCACCCGCGATCGTGCTGGACCTGCGCTGGCGTGAGGAGATGTCCGAGCCCGCCCTGCGCGCCTTCGACGCCATCGCGGGCGAGACCAACGCGCCCTATGCGCGTTGACCACTGCCGAGTCTCCGAATTCTTCCAGCCGATACGGGCAGACCCGCACGCCGACCCAGATGGGCGACAGCGAGCTGATCCTCACCCCCGACCGAAACCTGCTGACGCACCAGAGACGTCTACCCCGCCTACATCGACCCCTATGTCTCCAGCCCGCGTCCGGGCTGGACCGCGGTCTCCAAGAAGCACCCGGGCACCTCTTACTGGAACCACTCCTCCGATGTGGCCCGGGTCGGGCACGTCGGAGACGGGGTGGGGGGCACCTGGTGAGCCTTCATCCCAATCAACCCGCGCGCTGCACGGCAAGCAGATGATGAGCCGACTTGATCATCCCGAAAGTAGCCTCTGACCTGCATGTTCCTTTGTGATGTCTCAGTTGCACGCGTTCCCTATGGCCCATCATGTTGAGTGCGTCGCGATCCTTGAGCCCTCCGCAAAGGGTGCCTGACCTGCGGTTTTGGTGAGTGTGCATTATGTGCGTTGTGGGCGTTACGGGCGATATCTTGACGCATATTCGAAGCACGTGAGGCCCTTCTGACGCACGTTTGACGCACGTTCTGACGGGATTTCAGGTGCGCGTTCCTGCAGGTGGCGGTGCGTCAGGTGCGGCCTTCAGGGGGTCCGTCTTTACCGTCTCTTGGGGAAATCCTGTTGGTTATGCCCGGATTTTAGGCGGCCGGTGGGGCGAGGTCCGTGGGGCATCGGTGGCCGAAGAAGGGCTCTAGGTCTTCGGCGCTGGGCTGCGGCGGTGTGGGCAGCTTCGGCGCCAAGGCGGACTCGGTGCGCTGGCGCAGGTGGGCGTCTGCGAACGCGAGCCATGTCTCGGTCGCGGTCCTTTCCTGGCCGGGCGGCAGTGATGTGGTGTGGTTGCGTACGGCCGTGACGTATTCGGTCAGGCGCTTGGCCTGGCGCCAGGTGTCTGCCTGTTCTTCGAGATGCTCGATGCGATAGGCGTGGGTGTATGCGGCGTGGGCTTGGCGCGCGGCGCTTTCCCAATTCTGCTGGGCCGCCTCTTGGGCTTGTTCGTCTGCGTGACGGTTGCGTTTGGCGGCTTCGCCGCGGAGGTTGACTTCTTGGGCGATTTCGGCGATTTGGTCTTCCAGGGGTCGGTCAGGGAGGTCGGCCCATTCGCTGCCGCGGTGCGCGGTGCCGCCACGGAGGATGAAACGCAGCCGGTCGGCGGGGGTGTAGTCGAAGCGGGGGTGCGTATCCATGTGTGCTTCTTGGCGTCGGCGCGTTCTTTGTCGGTGGGGATGTGTTTGCTGTGGTCTTGTTCCTGGAGGACGAGGAAGTCGATGGATTCGCCGTGGGCGGTGATGGTGAAGTGCGGTTCGGCCTGCCGGCGGTGGCGGGGTGGGGGAGCGTCTTGAGTGGGGCCGAGTGCTGGGGTATGGCCTTGTGATTCGGTGGCGGTAACAAGGGTCTGGATGATGCGCAGGGCTCGGCCGTAGATGGATTTCGGCAATCCCATCCGGTGGGGTTGCTGTTGCAGGGCGGCCACCACGGTATGGGGCCGGGTGAGTCTGGTCGGCACGATGAGCGGGGTGAGTTCGACGAGACGCCAGGCGGGGATATCAACGAGTTTGATTTCGTAGCCGCGGTGGGTCTGCTTTCCGCGGAGCTCCTGGGTGTGGGGGACCTTCCCGGACTTGCGTGCGGCACCGACCCGCGATGCCCAATTCACCGCGTGCGGGCCGGATTCGACTGCCTTGACGAGGTAGTTGTTGTTGGCTGTCAGCTCTTCGAGGAGCTGGTCGGTGTAGTTCGTGCGGGCCCTCGGCGCAGTTCGGACGTGTAGTGACGGCAGTGTTTCGCTGGACGCTGCAGGTACTTCGCCGTTGCGCTCCCCGGGGCTGGTGTCGACGGAGGCCAGATATGCCCGCCCTTTGTCGGTGAGTTGGGCGTTCCAATGTCCACGGCGTTTGGTGACTTTGACCAGTTCACGGCTTTGCAGGGCCTGGGCGCTCACCTTGTATGTACTGTCTGACCAGACTCCGTCGGGACACTGCAGGCCCACCCATTCGAGGACGGCCAGCTGGCGCTCGTTGAGGCCGCCTTGCATGAGGTTCTCCCGTGGTTGTCGGGCGTGCTGCCCCAGGCACAATGCCCGCCGGATTCGCGGCCACTCCCCGGGCTACGGGAGGACCTCTATTCGGATGGATGTGCTGCGTGCGCCGCTGTCAGGGGTCTTCCTGGTGGTTCTCTACGAGCTGTCGCCGGATTCCGGGCTTTCCAGGATGACGATGCGCTGGTCGGGTCGTGTCTGTGCGGCGATGCGGTCCTTCTCCCTGCGTGAGGCCACGAAGATCACCAAAGGGGGCAAGATGCGCCCTCGAGCCGGGGATTCTGCTGGCGACGGGGCACACCACGCCGTAGGGGCATTGGCCGATGTATACCGGTAGGCCCATGGCGAACTCGGGGGCCGGCCCTCATCGATGTATGGGTAGACGCCTGTCGCGCGGCGTATGAAGTCGTACACCGGCTTCTCCAAAGCTGCTTGGCGTTGCATCAACGCCTGAATTGCTGCTTGGTGGTCATCGGACCGGTCCGTAGGGAGCCTTTTCCAACCTCAGTTTGAGCATGTCAGGTGCAGGGTGAGGACGGCCTGGACGAGGCTGGTGATACGGCTGGTAGAGCATCGCAGTTTGCGCATGAGCCGCCAGGTTTTGAGGGTGGCCATGGCCCCGCGGAAGCTCCTGGCAAGACGGTTGGACTCGACATGCCCGTCTACCAGGAGCTTCTCTACTACCGGACCCCCGCCCTCACCCCAGTGGCTCCGCTCCGCACGCAGCTTGAGGAAACCTCAGTGGGTGTTGGCGTGAGGGAGCGCGCGCCGAAGTGCTCGGCGCCGATCACAAGCGCGGGACGGTAGTCGAAGCGGCACCGATCCCATTCGTGCCCGCGTCGTTACCTGCGGGCCGGGCGCGAGCTGGATCCGGTCGGGCTCGCGGCTCAGGGCCGGCTCGGACTCCCCTCCGGTGTGCTCAGCGAGGAGCGGTACCGGCCGGGGGCTCTGTCCCCAGGAGCGCGAGCAGCCCAGGGAATCTCTTCTCGATGTCCGCTCGTCGTAGTCGGATGCCCTTGCGGTTGCCGTAGTCGATCTCGTCGATGAGGCCTGCCTCGCGCAGGACCCGGAAGTGGTGAGTCTGGGTCTGCTTCGAGATCGGAAGATCGAACGAGTTGCAACCCCGCTCGCTGTCGCTGCGGTCGGTGGCCAACTCCGTCATCACCGAACGACGGTGCTCGTCGGCGAGGGCACGAAACACCGTACCCAGATCGAGTGCATCGGCCTCCGGGCCGTCCAGGTTCTTCCCGGTCACGCGGCACCTCCTTCAGGTACGACTTGAATCGTACCTGAAGCATGTGCTCCACTGAGGTACGAAATTTTTCGTACCTCAGTTCCGGTTGCGCTGCCCCGTGCCGCCGCGCCCTGAGAACCGGCCCGGCACTCGCCGGGGACCTGGTCATCGACACTCCGAGAGGTCATCGTCATGAAGAAGCCCGAGGTGCTGATAGTCGGTGCCGGAATCGCAGGGCCCGCACTCGCGTACTGGCTCTCCCGGAATGGATACCGGCCGACGGTCGTCGAACACGCCCGGCAGCTGCGCTCCGGTGGTAGCGCGATCGTCGTGAAGGGGCCCGCGATCCCGGTCGCCGAGCGCATGGGCATCCTCCCGCAGCTCCGCGAGCTCGCCACCCGCAATCGGTCGCTGACCCTGCTCGACCCCGGCGGCAGGCGAATCCTGCAACTCCCGCTCACCTCGGACAAGGCGCCGACGGTCGAGGTGACCCGAGCCGACCTGTCCGAGGTGCTCCACCGGTCGGCGCAGGCCGAGGTCGAGTTCTTGTTCGACGACACGGTCACCGCTCTCGACCAGGATGAAGGCGGGGTGGACGTCACCTTCCGGCGGTCCGCGCCACGGCGCTTCGACTTGGTAGTCGGTGCCGACGGGATGCACTCCACCGTACGGCGCCTGGCATTCGGGCCCGAGCGGCAGTTCGCGAGCGACCTGGGCCTGTACGGCGCGACCGTCCCGCTGGAACCCGACGCCATCGAGGACCCGACCGAGATGACGATGCTGACCGTGCCGAACCGGATGCTGGTCCTCCACCCCTCACGGACCACCCCGCTTGCGATCTTCACCTTCCGGGCCGCACAGCCGGCGCCCCACGACCGCAAGAACATCGCCCTTCACAAGCAGACCGTGGCCGACGCCTACGCCGACGTGCCGTGGCGGGCACCAGAACTCGTGGCGGCGTACCTCGACCACCCGGCTCCGTTCTTCGACCCCCTGACCACCCTCCGGATGCCCTCGTGGTCCCGCGGACGGGTCGTACTGCTCGGGGACGCGGCGGCGGCGACGGCCCTGCTGGGTGACGGGTCCAGCATGGCGATGGCGGGCGCGTACGCCCTCGCAGAAGAGCTCGCCGCCCATCCCGGTGATCACGCCCGCGCCTTCGCCGCCTACGAGTCGCGGCTCCGCCGTGAGGTAGGCCCGCGGCAGCGACGCGTCGGTCTGCTCTCCAGGCTCATGGTGCCCCGCACCCGGCCGGGCCTCGAGGTGCGCAACGCGGTGGGCCGCGCGGTCGGTCGCACGAACCGGATCGCCTCTCGCGAAGCCGCGAACCGGTAGACCGGATCCGCACCAACCGGTCGTCACCGGTCGGTGCTGCAGCTCCGCGGTAGCTCTCAGCCGGGTCGGCGCCGCCATGTCCGACGAGCCCGGCTCGGCGCGGTAGGCCATCGCCGATGCGGCAGGTCGGCTGCTGTCGGCCTCGCCCACCGTTCCGGGCGCTCGTCACGCCATGGGTGCTGCCGGTGGCTACGCCCCCGTGACGCGGAGGTGAAGTACTGGGCGGACAAGGCGTATCAAGGCGCCAGCGGCACCATCCGGGCGCCCTTCCGCGGCCGGCGTCTCAAGCTGCGGCAACGTCGGCACCACAGCACCCACGCCAGGATCCGCTGCCTCGGCGAGCAAGCCATGGCCGCCCTGAAGGGCTGGTGCCTCCCGCGGAAACTCCGCTGTAGCACCAACCGGGTCACCGCCATCGTGAAGACCATCCCCGCCCTTCGTCACGCCTCAACCTGAGGTTGGAAAAAGCTCACTGAGGCCAACAGGTTCTTCGTCTGCTGGTGGTACAGCAGCTGTACCCCGACTGACCAGGGAAAACGGTGCTTTGCAAGCCTTTCGCGCGGGGGCTGGTCCGGAAATGGTCCGGATCTTGGTGGCCACGGCATCAGCACTAGGGGCCAGTTGCATAGTGGGAAGTCGTGGGAGCGATTGGGAGCAGGTAGGGCAGTCCTGCGGGTAGTCCGTGCTGTGGGCAACGGCCGGTGGTCGTCGCAGAGCCATCCGGCGGGATAGAAGCGAGCGGGTGCCCCGCATGGTCGTACCCCAGCCCCGCACTTGCCCCGGTAAGCGATCGGCGGCGCCCCCGGCACCGTATGCCTTGGGCTCGGGGTGGACGCTGGTGAGCGGGGTGTCGGGATGTAGGGGAGCGGCACGGTGTCGTGGTCCGGCGCAGCCGGCGGCCGGACGCGGCACGTCGGGTCGCCGTCCTCCATAGGACGCCGCGCCTGACGTGGCCTTGACACGGCGGCGGGCGGTTCGCCCGATGTTGCGTCGAGGTACGCAGTGTGATCGGTAGTGGGGGTCCAGAACTCAAACGCAGTCCGCTTCACTTTGACGAGCGGCCCCGATCTCGGGCAGGAGCTGGCATGACCGAGGTCATGCCGCGTCGGGCCGGAGCCGAGGCCGATGTGCAGGGTCTCGTCGAGGCAGGAATGGAGACCCTGCTGGGCGTTCGCTTCCTGGCGAGCGAGTACGGCACTGGGCCGATCCACGGGGGCCGGATCGATTCGCTCGGGACCCTGCCGCGCCGATGGCGCTCCGAAGTCACTGCACGTTCACGGTTCACACCTTCCTCAAGCCCGAACAGAACCTCGTCGAGCGCGCTCGCAATTGCCTCCGGTGAGCCTGTGCGGTCAGGGCACCAGGTAGTCAGGCTCTGCCTCGTCGATCACGAGCACCGGGGACGCGAGCGCGGCCGTGCATGCCCCTGCACGGCCGCGCCGCTTTCCGGCCGGGCACCGGAGCGTCGCCGGTGTTTCCCCGTCCCCACGGTGCCCGGCGGCTGCCGCGCCCCCTGCCAGATCGAGCCGGGTGGACGCGGGCCTGGGTTCCGCCTCCGTGCCGAACCACGAGGACGGTGGTCAGTTGATCCCCGGCATTATGCGGGGCCTGGCGTGGACGTGCTGGCCGGGGCAGGGTGCTGACCGGCGGCGTCGATGCCTGTGGGGGTCTCCTTGTCGTCGTGGTGCAGGAAGGCACGCAGGCGCTCGAGGGCATGTGGGTGGATCCGGTGCAGTCCCTTGTGGCCGTAGAACCAGGTCACCAAGAATCCGATGAGCACCGTGATGGCCAAGCCCACGCCGAGGACGGTCCAGGCGCGTCCCAGTCCGGCCGAGGACTGCGCGTCGAAGTACATGATGGCCCGTACTCCGTCGCACAAGGCGCGCTGTGGCTCGAACGAAGCGAGGAACTTCCAGAAGGGGGGCATCGCGTGGAGCGGGATCGCGCCGCCCGAGGTGGGGATGGCCGCCGCGACGAAGACGAGCATGGCCACCACGATGCCCGGCGCTCCGAGGACGGCGAGGACACAGAGCGTTCCGATGCCGACCGCGGAGATGGCCGCGGTCCCGAACAGCCACAGCTGAGCCGAATGCGGAAGATCCAGGTCGAGTGCGAATGTGGAGACGGCCAGTACGCCGGCTGAGACCACGGCCGCGGTCGCTGCCATGATGAGCGACTTGGCGAGCAGCGTTTGGCTTCGGTTGATGGGCTGCGGAAGGGCAGTGTGCCGCTTGGGGCCGAACTCCGATGCGCTGAAGCCGAGTTCGGCGTCTGTCATCGCATTGATCAGGTTGGCGCCGAGGAAGCCGGCCATCATGAGGAGCAGGGCGTAGAAGAAGGCGGTCATCCCCATGCCGGTGCGCTCGCCGAGGGGGGAGCCGGGTTGCTCGACCACGGTGACCGGATCGAGCAGGAGGGCCCGGTTGGCGTGCGGGACGGGCTGCCCGGCCTTTTGGGTCTGCTGCAGGATGAACTGGCCGACAGCTTTGGAGGCGCCGATCGCCGCCTTCTGACCGGCGTTCTGGCCGATGGACGCGGCCATGGAGCCGCCGCCATGGTTGGTCAGGACGGTCACAGCCGGTTTGGCCGGCTCAGGTCCGGCCAGGCCGAGCATCTTGGCGCTGTAGTCCTTGGGCAGGACAACCGCAGCGAACAGTTCGTTCCGCCCGATGCGTGTCTTTGCTTCGTCGAGGGACGAGAGGGTTTCCCATTTGATCTGCCGCGGGTGTTGAGGCTGAGACGTGATGCCTGTCAGAGCCTGGTCGCCCAGATTCTGGGTGGATTCGCCTGCCATGGCCCCCTGGTCGAGGTTGACGAGCCCGACGGGGGCGTCGCGCAGATCCGCGTTGGGGTTGGCCACGCTCCCGTTGAACACGACAGCGATCACGCAGAGCGCGACCGTTAGCAGGAGACAGGGTACGAGCCAGACCTTCGGGCCGCGGAGGAGGTGGAGCGCGCTGCTCACCCTTTGCGGGTGTGGCGACGAGGGATGCATCCGTATTGACCGATCTTCGTAGATACCCAAGATGTCCATCCGACTATAGCTATAGTTGCATGGGTACCTGCTCTGGATCGGCTGTGGCGTGCGCGACCGTCGTGAGGCTTGATTCTCCGACGGCCGTCCGCTCGGGGTCCCTGCGGGGGCTGACTTGGTTGTCACCACGAGGTTGGTGGCGGCGCGTCGAGGCCCCTCCTTCCGGGCTGCGGGGACTCGGAGAGCCTCAGGCCACGGTCATGCGCGTCACCTGGGCGGACAGGTCGTCCGCGGCTTCCCGAACTGCCTTGACGTAGCGGGGTACATCCCGGTCGGGTACCCGGTGTGACAGTGCGGCGAGGCTGATGGCGGCGGTGACAGTGCCGCTCTCGCCGAAGACCGGGGCCCCGATGCCCAGCACGTCCGGGTCCAGCTCTCCGCGCCCCACGGCGTAGCCCTGCTCGCGGATCACTGCCAGGTGTGCTCGCAGCTCGCCGGGCTCGGTGTGCGTCGCGTCGGTGTACCGGGGGAGGGGGGTGGCCAGCAGGGTGTCGAGTTCCGCTTCCGGCGCCCAGGCCAGCAGGGCCAGGGCGGCGGCCCCGGCGTTGACCGACAGCACCTGTCCGCGCTCGTAGGAGAGCCGAAGTGCCGTGCTGGCCTCTTCGCGCTCCAGGCAGACCACGGCCGCGCCCGTCCTGCGGGTGAGCAGGACGGGCATCCCGGTCCGCTCGACGAGATCGCGCATGACCGGCCGCGCCAGGTCGGACAGGCCCACCCCCTTGCGGGCCAGGCGGGCGAGGTCGAGAACCCGCGGGCCGAGCCGGAACCCGGAGCCCTCGCTCTCCTCCAGGAACCCGTTGGAGGTGAGGCTCTGCAGGTAGCGGTAGGCGGTGGAGCGAGCCACACCCAGATGCTTGGCGACCTCGGTGGCCGGCAGCACCAGCTGGTCGTCGTCGAACATAAGCAGGATGTCCAGGGCCCGGTCGGCCGTGGAGTTACGCCCGCGATACCCCTGACTGCTTCCTGCTTCACGAGGAGTGATTCCTGACATGCAGGAAACCTACCAGGGGCAGGTGCGGGCCATCATCGTGTGGGGCGGCTACTGGACGGGCTGGTAGGCGTCGGAGTCGTCGTTCAGCAGGCGGTCCGCCTCGGCGTAGATCTCGTCCGGGCTCAGGCCGAAGTCGATGGACTTGCGGAAGGGCTGGCGCACATCGCGCTCGATGCGCAGATACACCTCGTTGCGGTTGCCTTCGGGGTCGAAGAAGTAGATCCCGAAGGCGTTCCCATGGGTGACCTCCTGCTGGACCTTCACGCCTTCCGCCTCGAAGCGCCGGTGGAACACGCGCAGATCCTCCAGCGACTCCACCCGCCAGGAGATCTGGTGCTGTTGCTTGTCCCCGATCGCCGCGGTGCGGCCGGTCTGCAGTACGAACTCATGATGCTCCTCGTCCGGGCGGGCACTGAAGAAGACGATCTGCAGCTTCTCGTCCTCGTCGGTGACGGGCAGCCCCATGACGCGCTCGTAGAAGTCCCGCATCTTCGGCAGGTCGTACACCCACAGGCCCGTGTGGCCGAGTCCGGTGATGGCCATGTCGCCAACCCCCTCAAGTGTCTCGTTTAACAGGACATCTATCCTGCATTTCGCGACTAGCGTACGATCAGGTCGCGGTATCGGTCAATGAAAGAAGAGGTGCATCACCATGCGACTGGCCACACTCCGGGTGGGGGACGAAACCCGCGCAGCCCGGCTCGACGGTGACTTCTACGCCCTGCTGCCCTCCCGTGACGTGGGTGAGCTGCTGGCGTCGGGGGAGGGTTGGGCCGAGGCGGCCGGGCAAGGTGGCGGGCAGCGGATCCCGGTCGAGGAGGCCGAGTTCGCGACGCTCGTACCCCACCCCAACAAGATCGTGTGCCTCGGCCTGAACTACGCCAGCCACATCAAGGAGATGGGGCGCGACACCCCGCAGTACCCGACGCTGTTCGCCAAGTACGACGGTTCGCTCATCGGCGCCCACGATCCGATCACGCTGCCGTGCGTCAGTGACCGGGTGGACTGGGAGGCCGAGCTCGGCTTCGTGATCGGCCGTGCCGCCCGACACGTTCCCAAGGAGAAGGCGCTGGATCACGTCGCCGGTTACACGGTGGTCAACGACGTGACGGTGCGCGACTATCAGCGGCGTACGCGGGAGTTCCTGTCGGGGAAGACCTTCGAGGCGACCACCCCGGTCGGCCCTGTGCTGGTCACGGCCGACGAGTTCGGCGGTCGGGAACCGGACTTGGAGATCCGCTGTGAGGTCGACGGGGAAGTGATGCAGTCCTCGCGCACCTCGGACCTGCTGTTCGGGATCGCGGACGTCGTCTCCTACGTGAGCGACATCATCACGCTGCTGCCGGGCGACGTCATCTGCACCGGCACCCCGGGCGGTGTCGGTGACGGCCGGGAGCCGAAGGTCTATCTCAAGCCGGGCCAGACTCTGCGGACGGTGATCGAGGGGCTCGGCGAGACCCGCAATCTGTGCGTGGCCGAGCAGTCCCTCTGATCCGGCCGAGGGCGAGGGCGAGGGCGAGGGCGAGGGTGGCGTGACGTCGCCCCCGCCCCCGGCCGGTTACCGGGGCGGAGCCAGGGCTGCTGCCAGATCCCACAGATCGGGAACGGCGGCGGTGATGCGTGCCACCGCTTGCGGTGAGAGCTCGGCCAACGCCGAGCCGATCTCCTTCTGCAGGCTGTGGTTCACCTCGCCGCTGGCGGCGATCATCTTCCCGGTGGGGTGCAACTCCACGAAGCGCCGGTCCAGCGGGTTCTGGCGTCGCTCCAGGAACCCGTCTCGGTGCAGGTGTGTGACGAGCGTGCTGACGTTGTTCGGCTGCATGCCCAGGGCCTCGGCGATCTCCCGCACGCTGATGCCTGGCCGGCTGTCGATCAGGCGCAGCACCTCGACCTGGGCGAGCGGGCGGGCGGTTTCACCGGACGGGGGAGTCTGGCGCTGGCGAAGCGCCCGGTGAAGGGTCCACGTGAGCCGGACCAGATCGATGGGGAGTTCTTCGGTGGGGCGCTCGTTCACGCACCCACCTTATCTCTACCTCTATAGGTACCGCTGTCGTGTGAAACCCGCGTCAGGCCACGCAGATCCCGGCCACGGTCTCGGGGCGGATCAGCTGGCGGGTGCACACGGTGCCGTCGGGGTAGTCGCCCGCGATCTTCGCGAACTCCGGGTCGGTGACGGCGGCGAGTAGAGCGGCGGCCGACTCCCACACGGCGAAGTTCACCAGGACCCGGCCGTCGTCCGACGGGGTGCGGTGCATCTGGGCGGAGATGAATCCCGGCCGGGTCTTCATGTACTGCGAGTGCAGACGCCACTGTTCGATCGCGGTGTCCTGGGTGCCGTGGGGCACGACGAGGATGTCCAGGAGCGTGCAGGGGCCGGACGCGGCGGAGACCTGGTCGGCAAAGCTCTGGCCGGGGTCCAGTTCGGTGAAGGTGATGCTCTGCTGTTCGGTGCTGTCGGCATTCATGCCACGCACACTCCGGAGACCGCGTGCTTGCGCACGACGACAGGGTACGAGAGGGAGCCGTCGGGGTAGAGCGGGATCGTCTGCTGGAACTCCTCGCACTGGAAGGCGTTGCGCAGCGCGGTGAGCGACTCCCATACCGCGACGTTCGTCAGGACGCGGCTGTCGCCGAGTCCGCGGTGCAGCTGGGCGGAGACGAAGCCGGGTCGGGCCTTCATGATGAGGGAGTCCTGCCGCCAGACGTCGATGACCTTGTCGATCTGCCCTTCGGGGGCGACGAAGGTGTTGACGAGGGTGACCGGGCTGCCGTCGTCAGGCCCCTGCAGCTGGGCCAGGAACGGGGATGCGGGGTCGAGATTCTTGATTTCGATCATGATGGTCCTCCGGGTCAGTTGCTGTGGGAGCCGGTCATGAGGCCGGCCAGGTCTTCGGGCTGGATGAAGGACGGTGGGGGCGGCGGCCCCCAGCTGAACAACCCCCTTGCGCCGTCGAACACCTCCGGCTTCCACAGCTGGTCGTCGAGGATGCAGTCCATGTCGGAGTAGTACTCGCTGAAGTTGCCGGCCGGGTCCTTGAGGTACCAGAAGAAGTTGGAACCGGCGTGGTGGCGGCCCAGGCCCCACACGTGCCGCTCAGGGTGGTTCTCCAGCATGGCCATGGCGCCGCGGCCGACGTCGTCCACGTCGTCGACCTGCCAGGAGGTGTGGTGCAGGAAGGCCACCGGCGCTGCGAGGACCAGGACGTTGTGGTGGTCGGTGGAGCAGCGCAGGAACGCGCCCACCTCGCCCATCAGGTCGGAGACCTGGAACCCGAGGCCGTCGCGGAAGAAGGCGGTGGTGGCCGCGAAATCGGTGGTGCCGAGCACGGCGTGGCCGAGCTTGCGGGGCCGGACGGGGCCGGTGCGCAGGGTGCCGGGGGCACGGCGGTCGGCGCGTTCGGTGCGGCCGGGTCCGTTATAGGGCGTGGCAGGTGTCAACGGCTGGGCCTGGCGCGGCTCGATGCGGAGCACGGCGCGGACGCCGGTGACCTTCTCCTGTGCGGTGAGGGTGTCGGGCGTGCGCTGGCGGTGGATGCCGAGCCGGGTCAGCCGGGCGGCGGCCGCGCCGAGGTCGTCGGGGGTGTCGACGCCGACGGTGACTTCGACCAGGCGGCGCGAGGGCGCGGGCACGATGCGCAGCTGGCGGCCGCCGTCACGGGTGCTGAATCAGCCGTCGGTCTGCGCCGTGAGCCCGAAGTCGCGGTAGTACGCGGAGGTCCGGGGCGGGTCGGGGACGCCCATGATGATCGAGGAGAGGCGGTGCAGGGCCATGCGGGACTCCGGAATCTGTGTGAGGGCCGGCCGGGTCAGGAACGGAAGGTCTGGCGCAGCTCGCCGATGCCCTCGATGTGGCTGACGAGTTCGTCGCCGGCGGACAGCCAGCGCTGTGGGCTGCGGCCCATGCCGACGCCGTCGGGTGTGCCGGTGAAGACGACGTCACCGGGCAGCAGCGGGACGATCGCCGACAGTCGGGCGATCAGAGCCGGAACGGAGCAGATGAGGTCGCTGGTACGGCCCTTCTGGACCTCCTCGCCGTTGACGGCGCAGCGCAACTCCAGGTCGCCGGCATCGACGAAGGTGTCCGGAGTGACCAGGTACGGTCCCATCGGGGTGAATCCGGGGAACGACTTGCCGACGCCGAACTGCGGTGCAGGGCCAGCGAGTTGCGTGATGCGCTCGGACAGGTCCTGGCCTGCGGTGAGGCCGGCCACGTGCCGCCAGGCGTCGGCCTCGTCGACGCGGTGGGCCCGTTCGCCGATGACGGCGACGAGTTCGACCTCCCAGTCGGTGTGACCGCCCTCGGGCAGTGTCACCTCGGTCACCGGGCCCGTGATGCTGGAGACGTACTTGGTGAACACGGGCGGCAGGCCGTCGGGGGTGCCGAAGCCGGATTCGTCGGCATGCGCACGGTAGTTGAGGCCGACGGCGAAGATCTGGCGCGGTGCGGGGGCCGGGGAACGCAAGTCCGCGGCGGTGAACGGGCGGCCCGGCGGCAACGGCGTCTCCGCGGCCCAGGATCGGAAGGCGGCCCAGTGCTCGAAGACGGACTGCGGGTCGGGGCCGAAGCGGCCATTGCTGGCCTCCGCGACATCGACGGCCAGCGCGTCCTCGGTGACGAGGACCAGGCGGCCCAGGAGATTGGCGGTGCGCAAGACAGTGCTCCTGTGGAGAAGAGGGAGGCTGGACGGGGTGTGACAGGCGGCTGGTCAGACGAGCGGGGTGATCCGTTCGTCGGAGCCGACGAGGGCCTTGCCGTAGACCTCGAAGGCCAGGGTGGGTGCCGCGATGGCGTGACGTCCTGCGGTGTTGGCGTCCCGCCATATCCGCTGCAGCGGATTGGCCTCGGCGAACGACCCGGCTCCGTGCACAGTGACCAGAGTGTTGATGGCCTCCAGGACGTTCAGGATGGCCCATCCGGTGTCGGCCCGCACCCGTGCCCGCCGGGTGAAGTCGGGATAGGTGCCCTGCCGTGCGGCCTCGTCGATGTCGGCCGCCGCGCGGTGCACATGGAGCGTGGCGGTGTCGAGGCGCAGCGCGGCTTCGGCGATCTGCATCTGTACGGCCACCGATTCGGCCTGCGTCTCGTAGAACGAGTACGAGATGGGTTTGCGGCCGACCCTGTCGACCACATAGTCCAATGCGGCCCGGCCCAGGCCGAGTTGTGGACCCGCCAGGACCAGTGCGAGGACCGGCACGAAGGCGGAGCGGGCGAGCGGCTCGTCCGCGTGGTCCGCGGGATAGTCGCCCTCGATCGCCGCCGGCACGGACAGGACGCGGTGCTCGGGGACGAAGATGTCCTCCGCGATCAGGCAGTTGCTCGCCGTTCCCCTCATGCCGGCCACGAACCAGGTGTCCTCCAGTTCGAGGTCCGCTCGCGGCGCGAGGACCAGTCCCTGGTCGACGACGGTGCCCGAGTCGTCGGTGAGCGGTACGCCCAGGACCGCCCAGTCCGAATGCCAGGAACCGGAGTTGTAGTACCAGCGGCCCGTCACTCGCCAGCCGCCGTCCACCCTGACCGTGGAAGAGGTGGGACTGAGCACCCCAGTGACCCGCGCATCCGGCGCGGCGCCGAATACGTCGTCCTGCGCCTTGTCGGGAAACAGGCTGGTCAGCCAATTGCACACATTGACCAGAGTGACCACCCAGGCGGTGGACCCGTCGCCCTCGGCCAGCGCCGCGGACACGTCGACCATGGTGCGCACCGAGGATTGGTGGCCGCCGTAGCGGCGGGGTGTGGCGAGCTTGAACAGGCCCGCGTCGGCGATGGCTTTGATGACCGGCTCGGGCACTCGGCGGTCCGCCTCAGTGGTGGCCGCGTGCTCGCGCAGCAGCGGCCGCAACTCCCCGGCGCGGGCGACAAGTTCTTCGTGGGACGTCATCGTGAGGCGCTCATCTCTTTGAAGTCGGGGGCAGGGAAACGGGCGGGGCGGCAGCGCTCAGCGCGCGCACGCGGCGACCTGGTCGCGGATGCCGCGGCGCGGGCGGTCGGCATAGGCCGAGTGCGTGCCGAAGGTGCGATGTCCGTAGATCAGGGGCGGCGCGCCCGGCAGGGTGCGGGCCCGGGTGACGGTGCCGATCAGGAGCAGATGGTCGCCACCGTCGACCGCCCGGTCCAGTTCGCACACCAGCCACCCGGGCGCAGCCGTCAGGCGCGGCAGACCGCTGTCCAGATGCCAGTCCACGCCGGCGAAACGGTCGGTACCGCGCCGGGCGAATCCGAGCGCCAAGCTGTCCTGGGAGCGGCTCAGGACGTTGACCCCGAAGCGTGCCGTGTCGGTGATGCGAGCGAGGACTCCGGAGGCGCGGTCGAGGGCGACGGTGACCATCGGCGGGCGCAGCGACAGGGATGCGAACGCGCTGACGGTGGTGCCGAAGGGAACGCCGCTGTCCGCGGTGGTGACGACCGTGACCGGGGCGCAGACCCCTGCCATCAGATCCCGGAACTCCTGCTCACCAAGGACGGGGACCATGCGATCTCCATTCATCATGATGATTATGGTGATGTTGCAGGGCTGTTTCGCAGGGCGTCAAGAGGTGCGACCATATCCATCACAATGAATAGCCCCGAGAGTCACGAGGAACCGGAGGCGCAGTGACGGCACGCGAGGACCGCGGCAGGCCCACCGCGAAGGACGCGGCGGACGACCGCACCGACCCGCCGGCGCTGCGGCGCGCAGACTGGGCCCCGGCGGCAGGGCGCTCCCGCGCCGAGCTCGCCGCTGACCAGGTCGCCCGGCTCGCCGCCGAGGCCGCGCCCGGCTCCCGGCTGGGCACCAAGGACGAACTGCGGGCCCGCTGCGGTATCTCCGTGGGCACCTTCAACGAGACCCTGCGCCTGCTGTCGGCCCGCGGGGTTGTGACCTCCCGGCCCGGGCCGGGAGGCGGGCTTTTCGTCGCCGAGCAGGCCCCGGTGACCCGCCTCGCCCATGCACTGCTCGCCCTCGACGCCTCCGCGGCGGACGTCACCGAAGCCCTGCGCATCCGCAACGCCCTCGAACCCCTGCTGTGGCAGGACGCGTTGTGGCACGCCTCGCTGGCCGACGTCGAGCACCTGCGCGGCCTGCTCGTCCCCATGCAGAGCGCTGTCGACAGTGCCGACGTCGACGCCTTCGTGCGCGCCAACTGGCGCCTGCACGCCCAGGTCGCCGATCTCACGCCCCACACCCTCCTGCGTTCCCTGTACGTCCACCTGCTCGGCTTCGTCGAGCAGCACGCGCTCGGTGTCGAACCCCGTCCCGGCGTCCCGCTGGACGAGCACATCCGTGACCGCTGCCGGCTGCACGCGGCCCTCGTCGACACCCTCGGCAAACGCGACGAGGAGCAGCTGATGCGACTCCTGTCCGAACATGACACCGGCGGAGGCGACCACCGCCCCGGGGATCCGTGCGATAGAAGGAAACCCGCGCGCGTCTTGCATTGAAGGACTAGTGTCCTATTTTCTGGGATCTGAAACCAGACCCCGAGGACACTGGAGGCGTCATGCCGCGCAGCGAGCCCACCCTGGACCAGATCGAGACGAGCGTTAAGGAGCTACTGCGGGCGGAGGAGATCGCGGCTCTGGGTGTCCATGACCGCCACGGCCGTCCTTCGGTGTCGACGATGCACATCGCGGCCGACGGGCTCCGCGTCTACGTTCACACCTTCGCCCGCTTCCGCAAACGCACCGAACTGGTCCGCGACCCCCGCGTCGCCTATGCCGTCAATCACCTGCCGCCCGGCGGCTATGGCAGTCGCTTCGAGACCCGCTCGCTGCAGGTCAAGGGGGAGGCGTCCCTGGTCACTGACCCCGACGAGATCGCCCTGGCCGCCCGCCTGAGCCTCGAGCAGTTCCCGTGGGCCGCCGACGCCGGGCTCTTCCGTCACGTCAAGGCCCCCGACGAGGGGCAACAGGCGTTCTTCCGTATCGACCCGGTCGAGGCGGTATGGGCGGACAGCAGGGTCGGCCTCATGTACCGCACGGTCCTCTCGTTCGCGGAGGGTGGTGCGCGACTGGCGGGGCAGCGGCCCTATGGGGCGGGCGAGTGAAGCGTCCGTGCAGGCCGGGCATCCGGCGCAAGTAGGTCTACTATTAGAGGTATAGCGCTAGATTTATTGCGCTCCCCCCTCGTCAGGGTTCGTCGGATCTCCTATGCTGATCGATATACGGGACATGCGTCCTTCTATTCAGGACTGGAGCGTTAGTCATGAGCCGACCCCACGACCCGCACGGGCAGCGCCCCGCGGAACCGAGGATTGAGCGGTCCCTCACCCTGCATCTGCGCGGCGACTGGGGAAGCGCCAACCTGCACCGCGTCTGTGGATGGATCGCCCAGGAACTGGCCGACCGCTGCGGCCCCCACACCCGTATCGCGACCTGGAACAGTCGCGGATTCAGCGACGCCGTGCGCGCCGTCGGTCGTGGTGAGGTCCACGTGGCCCTCACCACGCCGACGGCCTTCGCGGCCGCCGCGCTCGACGGCCGTGGCGTCTACGCCGATGAGTACTATCCCGACCTGCGCGCCCTGGGCGTCGTACCGCAGCGGGACCGGCTCGTCGTCGCCGTGGACAAGAGGCACAACATCACCAGCTTCGCGGAACTGCGCGCGCACAAGCCCGCCCTGAAGCTGGCGACGTCCATCCATGACGGGGTCAACCACGTCGGGCTCGCCGCGCACGAGGTCCTCACCCGCTCCGGCGTCGACATCACCGGCTGGGGCGGGCAACTCCTGGAGGACGAGCGGCCGTTCGAGTCCCTCGATCACGTGAAGGAGGGCCGGGCCGACGCCATCGTGCACGAAGCGGTCATGCTGCCCGCCTGGCAGGAGATCGGCCGGCACATGAACTTCCTGGAGGTCGAGCGCGACGTCCTCGACTCTCTGGCCGCCGACTACGGCTGGCCCGACGCGGTCGTGGACGAGGGATACTTCCCGGACCGCGCCGCGTTCACCACCCTCGACTTCTCCGACTTCCTCGTGGTGACCCGCGCGGACCTCCCCGAGGACCTCGCCTATGCCATCGCCTGGGTGCTCGGCGAGACCCGGCACATCATCGAGGGCCAGTACCGGCACCTGTCGCCGGAGCGCAGCCCCATCACCTACCCGCTCGACCCGCACGCCATGGGCCGCAGCCCGGTTCCGCTGCACCCCGGCGCGGCCCGCTACTACGAAGCGCTGCCGACCTCATGACACCCGAAATGACGCCCGAAGAGGCCCGCACCCTGACCATCCAGGCCGGCCGGGCCCTCGCTGCCGCGGGGCAGGGCGACATGGTGTGGGGGCACGCGGCCGTACGCGACCCGGCCGACCGTGGTATCTGGATCAAGGCACCCGGATGGGGCCTGGACGAGGTCACCGAGGAACGCCTCCACCTCGTCGGCCACGACGGCACCGTGCTGCAAGGTGACGGCAAACCCCACAAGGAATGCCACATCCACCTCGAAGTGCTCGCCGCCGACCGGAAGTTGGTCTGCTCCGTGCACACCCACGCCTTCGCGGCCGTCGCCTTCGCGGCCCTCGGCACACCGCTGCTGCCCCTCTCGCACGAGGGCACCCTGTTCGCCGGGAGCGACGTGCCACGGTTCACCGAGACCGGCAACCTGATCAGCACCCCCGCTCTCGGCAAGGCACTCGCCGTCGCTCTCGGAGAGGCGCCCGCGGCGCTGCTGCCCAAGCACGGCCTGGTCGCAGCAGGCCACAGCGTGCCCGCCGCCGTCATGCACGCCGTCCTGCTCGACCGGGCCTGCGCCGCCCAGCTCGCAGCGGCGGCGGCCGGGCCCGTCCGCGTCCACTCGGACCCGGCCGAGGCGCGCGCCAAACGCGCCGAGTGCTGGCCCGACACCCAACTGGAGGCGGGCTGGAACTACCTCCTGCGCCGCGCCGCCCTCCTGCACCCCTGACCGCCCACCCGGCGGCCGCACCACACGCCCCACACGCACCACCGGGTCGCACGCCACGCACCACCCGTTCGAGAGGCACACCGTGAACACCCAACAGCCCACCTCCTGGATCACCGTCCCCACTGCCGACGGCCCGATGAACACCTACGTCGCCCGCCCCGACGGCGCCGCCGACCGCGCCATCGTCGTCCTGCAGGAAGCCTTCGGCGTCAACGACCACATCCAGGACATCACCCGCCGCTACGCCGCACACGGCTTCCTCGCCCTGGCCCCCGACCTGTTCCACCGCAACGGCGCGGGCACCCTCGAATACAGTCGGCACGCCGAGGCCATGCCACTGATCGGCGCCATCGGCCCGGACGCCATCGTCACCGACGTCGAGGCCGTCCTGGCCCACCTGGCCGCACATGAAGGAATCACCAGGGCGCGCACCGCCGTCAACGGCTTCTGCTTCGGCGGCCGTGCCGCCTTCACCGCCGCCACCGCCATCCGCGGCCTGGGCGCCACCGTCGTCTTCTACGGCCCCGGCATCGCCGCCGGACCGCACGCCGTCCTCGACCGCACCCGGCACATCGACGCCCCCGTCCTCCTGCACGTCGGCGCCGAGGACCCCACCATCCCCGGCGACCAGGTCGCCGCCATCGACGACGCACTGCGCGGCAGCGGCGTCGACTTCGAAAGCTACGTGTACGCCGGCGCGGGCCACGCCTTCGCCTGCGACGCCCGGCCCCACATGTACGTCGAGGACAGCGCCGAAACCGCCTGGCAGCGCACCCACGCCTTCCTCGACAAGCACCTGCCCCCGGCCGCCTGAACGCCCCGCCGCAGACACACAACTGGACACACAACACCCCGACATAACAACGGAGTTGTCATGGGTACCGTCACCGAAGTGATCGCGGTCGCCTGGTCCGACGAGCCGCCGCGCACCGTTTCCCGCGACGAGCATCTGCTCCTGTCGCCGCCGCACCCCAACCCTTTCCCGGTGAAGCTGTGGCACGACCACGAGCCGCTGCCCGTCGTCCACTTCCCGCAGGGCTACGAGGCCGTTCCGTTCGCGCCGCCGCGCGCCGTCTACGAAAGCGCACAGGTTCGCGTCGAGTGGCAGACGATGGACAATCGCCAGCCCTTCTACCACCGCAACTGCGACGTCGACGAAATCTCCTACCAGATCGCCGGCGAGCGCACGCTGATGACCGAACTGGGCACCATCGAGCACCGGCCGGGCGAGTTCTCCCGCATCCCGCGGGGTATCGCCCACGACAACTACGGCCGCCGCGAAAGCCACCTGCTCTTCTACACCCCGGCCCCCGTCACCGAGGAGCGGGCCGCGCAGCGCACGTCCGAACCCCTCTTCCCGCCCTTCGAAGGCTGGACACCGGGCCCGGTCAACGAGGCCGTCACCCAGTGCATGGGCACCCCGGGGCACGACATCACCGTCGCCCCCGCCGACGAACGCACCCTCCTGGAACAGGTGCACGCCGAGAAGGACCGGCTGCACGTGATCACCGCACCGCGTGACCCCGGCATGACGTGGCTGTACCGCTCGCGCGGCTTCCGTATGGGCAGCGTCCGTCTGCTGCCGGACAGCCCCCGCACGTACCGCCGCACCCTGGACGCCGACGAGATCCAGTACCAGATCAGCGGCCGGCGCACCCTGATCACCCAGCGCGGCATCGCCGAACTCGGCCCCGGCGACTTCGTCCGCATTCCCCTCGGCATCGCCCACGCCAGTGTCTGCGCCGATGAGTCCGAGCACATCGCGCTGTTCTCGGACCGTGAGCTGCCACAGATCGCCGACACGGCCAGGACCGCCGACCCCTATACCCCCGAACGGCTCGCCGCAGCCCTCGACGGTTGAGCGAGCGAGGAGCCGCACCATGACCGCGATGCTGGCGGCGCGCGCCCAGAAGGGCTCCGAAGCGCTGCACCTGCACAAGATCGCCATACCCGAACCCGGACCGGACGATGTCCTGGTGAAGGTGGCCTCGGCCGGCCTTGCGCCCGGCATGATGACCCTGCTCGCCCAGGGCGCCTTCAAGCATCTGCCCACCACGCTGGGCCACGAGGCCGCCGGCACCATCGCCGCCGTCGGCAGCGGCGTCAGCGGTATCGACGCCGGCACCCGGGTACGGGTCCACCCCAACCTCAACTGCCGTGTGTGCGGATACTGCCGCTCCGACCGCGACATGATGTGCCCGCAGCAAGCCATGATCGGACACGCCGCGTTCAGCCCCGTCCCGATGCCCCTGTACGACCGCTACCACGACGGAGGCCTTGCGGAGTACATCCGGGTACCCGGCCACCTGGTCGACGTCCTGCCCGACAACGTCTCCTACGACGTCGGCGCAAAGGTCCACGACCTCGCCAACGCCGTACGGGCCCTGAAACTGGCCCATCTCCCGCTGGGCGCCACCCTGATCGTCACCGCGGCCACCGGAACCATGGGGACCGCCACCATCAAGCTGGCCTCCCAATTCGGGGTCGGACGGCTGATCCTGGTCGGCCGCAGCGCGGAGCGTCTTACACCGGTGAGCGCGCTGGCCGACGACGTACAGGTCGACACCGTCGCCCTCGACGAACTGCCCGCCAAGTGGGGCACCACCGCCGGGCTCACCGCAGTCCTGCGCGCACTGGCCCCCCACGGCGCCGACGCGGTCCTCGACTTCGTGCCCGAAGGGCCCGCCACATCCCAGGCGCTGGCCGCCCTGGCCACCGGCGGCACCCTCGTCCACATGGGCGCCAACCGCAGCCCCCTGTCGCCGCCGATGGCCGCGGTCATGGTCAACTGCTGGCGGATCATCGGCACCCGGGCCTGCACCCGCACCGACGCCCAGGAAGTCCTTGCCCTCCTTGCGGATGGCGGGCTCTCGGCCGATGACCTCATCACCCACCGCTACCCGCTCGCCGCCGCCATCGAAGCCGTTGACGCACTCCAGAGCCGCGCCGAGCCGATCTGGATGGCGGTGGTGAACCCGTGAACACCCCACACCCCGTCCTCATCATCGGCGGCGGGCCGGTCGGCCTGACCGCCGCCAACCTCCTTGCCGCGCGCGGCATTCCGCTCGTCCTGATCGAGCGGAACCCCTCCACCAGCGACGAGGCCAAGGCCATCAGCCTCGACGACGAGTCACTGCGCACCCTGGAAGCAGCCGGACTCGCCGAACGGGTCCTGGACGTCGTCGTGCCCGGCACCGGCACCCGCTACTACGACCGCAAGGGCCGCCCGCTCCTGCACGCACGCGGCCCCCAGCCCTACCGCCTCGGCTACCCGTTCAAAAACCAGTTCGCCCAACCGGAACTGGAACAGGTCCTGCTCGACGCCCTCACGTCTCGGCCCGAGGCCGACATCCGCTTCGCCACCGAACTGGTCGCCTTGGACGAACAGCCCGACGGCAGCGCCACCGTGGCCCGCCTGCGCCCGACGGGCAGCGACTCGGACACCGTCGAAACCCTCACGGCAAGCTGGGTCCTGGCCTGTGACGGCGGCCGCTCCACGGTGCGCGATCTGCTCAGCATCGGCATGACCGGCACCAGCCACCAGGAGGTCTGGCTGGTCGCCGACACCACCGGTGACCACCACGACGAGCGCTACGGCATGCACCACGGCACGCCTGATCGGCCGACGGTCATCGTGCCCGGCCGAGGCGGCCGTTGCCGCTACGAGTTCCTGCTTGGGCCCGGTGAAGGGGAGAAGGGCGTCGAGCCCGACTTCGAGACGGTGCGCCGACTCGTCGCCCCCCACCGGGTCCTGACCGAGGATCAGGTCGAGCGCTGTACCGCGTACACCTTCAACGCGGTCGTCGCCGACCGCTGGCGCGATGGCCGCGTCCTCCTGCTCGGCGACGCCGCGCACATGATGCCGCCGTTCGCCGGCCAGGGCCTCAACTCCGGGGTACGCGACGCCGCCAACCTGGCCTGGAAGATCGACGAAGTATGGCGCGGACGGGCCGACCAGCGCCTCCTGGACACCTACGAGGCCGAACGCCGTCCGCACGCCACCGCCATGGTCCGCTTCTCCGAACGCCTCGGTGACGTCGTCATGACCACCGACCGGCGCCGCGCCCTGCTGCGCGATGTCACCGTTCGGACCTTGCAGCGCTCCGGGCCCGGACGCCGCTACCTCAGCGAGATGCGGTTCCGGCCGATCGCCCGCCACCGGGCCGGGCTCGTCGTCGGTGACCATGCGCTCACCGGTACACAACTCCCGCAGCCGCGGGTCCTTGTACCGCCCTCCCTGCACCCGCGACTGCTCGACGAGGTCCTCGGCGACGGCCTGGCCCTGCTCGGTGTGAACGTCCCCGACGCGGCCTGGGCGCTCTTCGACGCCCCCCAGTGGCACGTCATGAACCTGCGCCGGATCGACGTCGTCCTGGACGACCGGCTCCCACAGCCCGACGGCCCGCGCCCGGCCGTGGCCGACGCCGACGGCCGCCTGGAGGAAGCTCTCGCCGGTGCCCGCAACCGGTTCGTCCTGGTCAAGCCCGACCGTTACATCGCTGCCGTCATCGGGCCCGACGACATTCCTGCCGTTGCCGAGGCATTGCGCAGGAACACCCGGTGACCTCTATCCCGACGACCACGGCCGCCGTATGGGTCTACGAACACGGCGGCCCTGAGCAACTCGTCCACGAACAGCGCCCCCTGCCCGCCCTGGGACCCACCGACGTGCTGGTGGCCGTCGACACCGCTGCCGTCTCGGGCTGGGATCTGAAGTACCGTCGCGGACTGCAGCCCGGCACGAAACTCCCGGGCCGCAACCCCTTTCCCATGCCCCAGCAACTGGGACGTGAGGCCGCGGGAACAGTCATCGCCGCCGGGCCCAACACCCAGCTGCTGCACGTGGACGACCGGGTAGCGGCCGTCGTCCACCCTGAGAACCCCTATGCCCCAGAAACCTACCGGGGCCTGGGGAACCTCTCCACAGGCATCGCCATCCCCGGCCATCAGGGCCCGGGCGCCTACGCGGAGTACGTGGTGCGCGACGAGCGGCTCTTCCTGCCAGTGCCCGACCACGTCGACCTCGAACAGGCAGCGGTCACGCTGTGGCCCTACGGCACCAGCCACCGCGTCCTGCGTGACCGTCTGCGGGTCACCGCGGGCGACACCCTGCTCGTGACCGGTGCCGCCGGCCCGATGGGTCTGGCCACCATCCAACTCGCCCAGCTCTTCGGCCTGCGCGTCATCGCCACCACCCGTCATGCTGAGCGAGCCGACGCTCTGCGTGGCGCCTGCAGTGCCGAGGTGGTCGTCACCAACGACCTCGACGCCGCCCGACACGCCGTACGGGACCTCACCCACGGCCAGGGCGTCGACCACGCAGTCGACTACTCCACCCACCGCGACCTCCTGCGCTTGGCCCTGGACGTGCTGCGACTGGGAGGCAGGCTCTGCCCGGCGGCCGGTGAACAGAACCCGCCCGGCCCGATGCCGTTCACCGTCTTCGACCTCACCCGTCTGGAAGCCGACATCGTCGGCGTCCGCGGAGCACGGCACGAGGACGCTCTGCGCGTGATGGCCCTCCTGGCCGACGGCAGGCTGCACTCACGGATCGCGGCACGCTTTCCGCTGGCCGACGCTGCGAAGGCCCACGACCTGATGGAACGAGGCACCACCGTCGCCGGACGCATCCTCCTCAAGCCCGGGACCTGAAAGCGCGCGGGTGGCCGGTTCCTGCCCTGACCCGGCCACCCGCGTTTTCTCATCTCAGGAGAGAGAAGCTCTTGCCCACTCTCGCATCACCGCAGTGGCCCGTACCGGCGAGGACACCTTTCACTGGGAACGCGCCGTCTTCGACGACCCCGGCCCCGGCGAAGTCCTCGTCCGCCTCGTCGCGGTCGGCCTCTGCCACACCGACCTGTCCGTCCTGACCGGACGCCTGCCCACCCCTCTACCCGCAATTCTGGGCCACGAGGGAGCAGGAACCGTCGAAGCCGTAGGAGCCGACGTGGTCGGCATCGGCCCCGGAGACCACGTGGTGCTCTCCTTCAACTCCTGCGACCACTGCAACGCCTGCCGCACCGGCCGTCCCACCACCTGCGAGACATACTTCCCCCTCAACTTCCGGGCCGCACGCGCTGATGGCACCACATCGATCGACACGGAGGACGGCGCACCGCTCGGCGGCCTGTTCTTCGGACAGTCCTCGCTGGCCCGGTACGCCGTCGTCTCCGCGCAGAGCGTCGTCCGAGTCGACGTCGCGGACGAGGAAGAACTCAGCCTGCTGGCACCCGTCGGCTGCGGGATCCGGACCGGAGCCGGAGCGATCCTGAATCTGCTCAAGCCCCACTACGGTGACGGCGTGGCCGTCCTCGGCGCCGGGGCGGTGGGACTGTCTGCCGTCATGGCGGCCCGCCTCACTCCCGCCCGCACCATCGTGGCCGTGGACGTCGTCCCGTCGAGGCTGGCTCTCGCCACTGAATCGGCGCCACCCACACCATCGACAGCAGCAAGGAAGATCTCCGGCCTCGTCTCGCCGACCCGGCCGGTCCCCGCGGTCTGACGTACATCATGGAAACCACCGGCGTCCCCTCACTGCTGGAGCTCGCCGCCACGGCCATCGCCGCCGACGGAACCGTCGCCGTCATCGGAGCCCCCTCCGCCGGCAGCCGGGCTTCCTTCAACATCAACTCCCTCATATCGACGGACGCACCCCCGCGGCGTCACCGAAGGCGCCAGCGACCGGCTGACCTTCATCCCCGCCCGCATCGGCCTGCACCGCCAGGGCCGCCTGCCCTTCGACAGATTCATCCGCTTCTACACACCCGACCGACTCGACCAGGCGGTCGCCGACGCCCGCTCGGGCCATACCATCAAGCCCGTCATCCGCTTCGACACCTCCGAGAAGCTGAGGGAGAAGTGAGCCTCGTCGCCAGAGCCAGAGCCAGAGCCAGAGCCAGAGCCAGAGCCAGAGCCAGCGCCTACGGCACGGTCCTGGTCCGCGGCGGACTCCTCAACCCCCAGGGCGAGGACGCCTACCTCAGGCCGAGCCTCGTTGAGGTCGTGGACCCGGCGGCACCACTGGTTCAGCAGGGGGTGTTCGGGCCGGTCGCCACCTTCGAGGTCTTCGACAACGAGGACGACGCCGTGCGCCGGGCCAACGCCACCGAATTCGGCCTCGCCGCGTCCGTGTGGAGCAGCGACGCGGCCCGGCCCGTGCGCCTGGCGGCCCGCCTCGACGCCGGAACCGTCTGGATCAACAACTGGGGTATGACCTATGATCAGTTCGAGGAAAGCGGCATGAAGCAGACCGGTATCGGGCGTCTCAACGGCGCCTGCGGGCCGGCCGAGTTCCAGGAGATCAAGCACCTGGTACACACCGTGCGCGTCGGCTGAACCCACGCTTCGACCGTCACCGTCCGGGCCACAGCTGCCCGGGCGGGGTATCGGGCCCGTCGAACTCGTCACTCACCCGCCGCAGCGCTGCCAAGAACTCCTCCGCCTGCCGGGCCCCACCCAGCGCGGCACGCATCCGGTCCATGACGGCATCGGTGCGTGCCCGGCCGGCGGCCACCCCGGCGTGCCCCTCCTTCGTGAGATCGAGGAGCACGACCCGCTTGTGCACCGGATGCGGGCGGCGCTCCAGCCAGCCAAGCCGGTCCAGATGGGCCAGTGCTGAATTGGCCGTCTGCGGAGTGATGCCCTGACTGCGGGCCAGATCAGCGGAGGACAGCGGAGCGTGCTGGGCCAGCGTCACCGCCAGGGCCAGCTGGTTGATCGTCAGGCCAAGGCCGGCCAGCTCTTCGTTGAGCGTCCGGTGCAGTGCCTGGCTCGCTTTCCACATCCGGTGGTGGAGCGTCTGCTGCCAGTCCTCGTGGCGTGTGGGCATGGCGGCTCCTCGAATGTCGTGCAGCGGCTCGAAACGGCAGCGTGCCTGTGTCGGCAGAGCTCCCACGCGACGAGTATCAGTAAGGCTGATAATATCGCAGGGTCCCTGATTACAGCGAGAGGGGTGCCCTGTGCCCACCGATACCGCCCACAGCCCGCCGATCCGCGGCGCACCGACCCCGGCCCACGCCAGGCCCGGCTCCGTCGGCAAGACCGTTGCCCTGGCCTGCCTCGGGGTCTTCGCCTCCTACCTCCCCATCGGCGGAGTCTCCGTCTCCCTGCCGAGCATCCAGCAGGGCCTGGGCGCGTCCACCGCCGACCTGCAGTGGATCACCGACGCCTTCATCCTCCCGATGGCGGCGTTCATCCTCACCTTCGGCCTCATCGGCGACCTCTACGGCCGCAAGAAGGTCTTCCTCGCGGGCCTCGGCTTCTTCGCCGCGGGCTCCGCCGTCAGCCTCACCGCCACCTCCGTCACCCAGGTCTGGATCGGCCAGGCACTCTCCGGTGCGGGCGCCGCTGCCCTACTCACCTCGACGCTCGCGCTGATCAGCCACGTCTGTCCCGACTTCCGGGCCCGCGCCAAGGCGGTCTCCGCCTGGGCCGCCGCCCTCGGCCTGGGGATGTCACTCGGCCCCCTGATCAGCGGCGCCATCCTGGAAGGCGCCGCATGGCGCTGGATCTTCCTGCCGTCGCTCATCGCCTGCGCCATCGGCCTCGTCGCCGGCGCCGTCCTGCTCGTGGACTCCAAGGCCCCGCACGGCCGAGCCATCGACATCCCCGGCCAGCTCACCGCCGTCATCGCCGTCGCCGCCCTCGTCTACGGCGTCATCGAAGGCGGGGCCGCCGGCTGGGGTGCGGGCAAGGTCGTCGCCGCATTCGCGGTCGCCGCCGTCGCCCTCGCCGCCTTCATCCTCGTCGAGCTGCGCTCGCCCTCCCCGATGCTGTCCATGCAGCTCTTCAGGTCCCGGGCCTTCTCCGGCGCCGGCATCGTGATCGCTCTGGCCCTCTTCGCGCAGGTCGGCCTCGTCTTCGCCCTCAGCCTGTTCTTCGGCACGGTCCAGCACCTGTCCGCGCTGGACATCGGCTGGCGCTTCCTGGCGCTCAACGGCCTGGCTGTCGTCCTCGCCCCCGTGGTGGGACGACTGATGGGCCGGGTCGCTCCCGGTCTCTTGCTGGCCCTGGGCCTCGTGGTCACCGGCATCGGCACGTTCTGGCTGAACGCCCTCGAAGCCGACAGCGGCGCGGGCCTCGTCATCCTGGTGCTCGCCGTGATCGGCGCCGGATTCTCCTTCGTCATGTCGCCCATCACCGCCATCGCCGTCAGCAGCGTGCCCCACCACCTGGCCGGCATGGCAGGCGCGGGCAGCAACACCCTGCGTCAGGTTGGTGGGGCCCTGGGCCCTGCCGTATTCGGTGTCATCCTCACCCAGCACACGGTCAGCGCGCTGCCTGAGCAGCTCTCGGCAGCCGGTCTGAGCGCCGCGGACCGGGACTCCGTTCTGAACGCGGTCGCCGCCGACGGTCTCGCTGCCGCCGGACACCTCGACCTGGGCGCACCCGCCACCGGCCAGGCCCTCGGCGCCTTCGGCGAAAGTTTCAGCGGAGCCCTGCACCTGTGCGCCACCATCGGCGGAATCGGCATGCTGGTCGCAGCCGTCGTCACCGTCGTGTGCATCGGCGTACGCAAGGCAGCAGCGCCCGAGACCCACCCCGTGCAGAGCGCTCCCGCACAGCGCGGTGAAGGGGTCGTCAAGGAAGCCGTGGAATCAGCCTGAACAGAGAATCGGGGGCGGGTGCCTTTCGGTACTCGCCCCTATGGGCCCTGTGCATCATGAAAAATGCACGTCAGATGGCCTGGTGTGCGTAGGCGTCGGGAGGATCGGGTAGGTCCGGGGCGGTAGTCCACCGACAAGGTCACCTGTCCGCGATGCCCCCTGTGAGCTGACCGCGCGGTGAAGGGATCGCTGAGAGGTGAGGACGGCTACCCCGGCCCGTTGTCAGTGCCCGCCCGTAGCCTCGTAGAGGCAATCGTGCTGAAGGGGGCTTCATGGCAGTCCGACCCTGTTCCAAGTGTGGCAAGAATGAGAGTGCCAATCGCAAAGGCAAGCCAGGACGCTGTGTTGAGTGTATCGATGCGATCTACCGTGCGCTCAAGGTAGATCCAGAGGGGACGTTTGTATCTCCTGGGGCCTCGAGGAAATATCGATGCCAGACCTGTGGCAGACCCGGGGCGATTCCGTACAAGGAGATCCAGTCGCGAAGTATTGAACTCTGCAACTGGTGCGTTGGTCGCCGCATGTATGAGGACGGTGTGGCGCGGGACCCAGAGCACTGGCTGATGGACCAGAGCGACGTGGCCCGAATGGTCCGCGAAGCAGGTTTTGAGATAGTGGATGGGTCTGGGAGGACGCTTCCCGACAGTCAAATGGACAGCCGTATCGGGGAAGTTTGGGAGTCAATCGATGTCGTGTGCGTACTCTGTGCTGCTCCGAACACCTTCAACGCCGTCCACATACTTTCGAGTTCGAGTGAGCCATGGACGCATTGCTATGCATGCTTCACGTCAAAGTTCGCTGGTTGGCAAAACGAGTTCTATGGCAAGTTCGGATTGATTCGAGAGCATGACGGGTATGCGACGCTATCGGATCCAGTCTCTGCACGCTGTGCTGAGACCGACTGTGGTGCGAGCAGGCAGGTCTCCATCTGCGCGCTCGCTGCTGGCGCCCCTCCTTGCTTGCGGTGCGCAGAAGGGATCGACCCGGATCTCCCGCACTGGGTATATCTGATCCACTTTCCACCCCTCGGGCTAATCAAGGTCGGAATCACGCATAGCGAGCCGAGGGTGTATGACCGCGTCGCTGCCCACATCTCTCGGGGCGGTATCCTGATTGATCGGTGCCTCGTTCCGAATCGGGAGGCTGCTCGCGCTGTCGAGGATTGTGTATTGGAGTCGATGCGCCAGCATCTACACCCTGGAGATCCGAGAGACTTCCCTCGAGGAGGGTGGACTGAAACCTGGGTCGACAGTGCTCCCTCCTTGGACCTCGGCGCGATGATTGATGAAATCGCTACCCAGAAGACCCCTGGATTCGTTCGAGGGTCAAGGGTGGAGCACTCCCCTTTTTCGTCGGCGGTGGACGGCAGCATGCAAGGTAGGTTCGTGTCATCTGAGGAGGTTTCGGAGAGTGGAGAAGTCACTCGTGCCGTGACCTTTGTTCATCCACTGCTTGAGTGATCAATTTCTGTCTTAGCTTCGCTGTATTGGAGTTGGACAGCTGATTCGCACCCGGCGGCGCACCGGCAAAGAGAACCGGAAAAACTACTCCGGCAAGAGCAACTGCCATGGCCTACTCGTCATCGCGCTCACCAACGACCGCGGCCGACTGCTCTGGGTCTCGGTGGCCCGGCCCGGACGCACCTCTGAGATCACTGCCTGCCGCCACGACCAGCTCATCGCCAAGCTGCGGGCGGCCGGGGTCTCGGCGCCATCGCAGACCTGGGCTTCGTCGGGCTCGACGACAGCAATCCCGGCGCCGACCCGGCGGTGATCACCGGCCACAAGGCCGCCCAGAACCGGCCCGTGACCCGCGGCCAGAAGCTGTCGAACACCGCACTGGCAGCGGTCCGGGCACCGGTGGTGATCGGCCCTTGACCAGCCCATGTCGATAAGCGGGTGGCGGTTGCGCATGTACTTGACGTCCGAGTCCTTGGCTCTAAGCGTTGTCCCGTAAATGATCTAGGACGTGTTGACCTGCCTGTTCGTCGTCACCCGGTGAGGATGAGGTTGTGCAGGCGGGCGATGCCGAGCATCGCGTGGTGGACGCCGTCGCCCTTGAGGCGGCAGTCGCGGAGGATCTTCCAGGTCTTCATCCGGGCGAAGGCGTGCTCGACGCGGGCGCGGACCTTGCGGTGGGAAGTGTTGTGTTCCTCTTTCCATGCCTCCAGTTCGCTCTGGCCAGGTTCGCGGCGGTGTGGGATGACCAGGCCGGTGCCCCGGTAGCCGCCGTCGGCGATGACCGTGGTCTGGCCGACGGCGGCCTTCGCTCCGGACAAATCCCACGCCTTGCAGTCGTTGCGGTTGCCGGGCAACGGCCGGCCGACCGCGACGACCACCCGAGTGTCTGCGTCGATGACGACCTGGTGGTTGGTCGAATACAGGTAGTTCTTCGACTGCTCAGCGATGCTGTGATCGCACGTGGGGGCCAGGGTGCCGTCCACGATCAGCACGGTGTCCTTGCGGAACCGCTTGCGTTGCTGGAGCGCGAGCGCGGGTCCGAGATGGTCGATGATGCGGTCGGCTGCGGACTTGGACACCCCGAACAGCGGCGCCAGTTGGCGCAAGGTGAGGCTCGTCCGCCAGTACGCGGCGACCAGCAGCACGCGGTCCTCCAGCGGCAGGCTCCACGACCGACCCTTGCGCACCAGATCTGCACCCTCGCGTCGGAGCGCGGTGATCAGTTTGCCGAACTGCCGTGGGCTGAGCCCGCTGAACGGGGCTATTCAGGAGGGCCCCGACGCCGTGATCACACCAGTCACTGTGTGATTACTCCACTGCTTCAGGTTCTCCCTGCTCGAAGGCGATGCGGCAGCGTTCAACCTGCTCGGCCACATGCTCCATGAACCAGCACATGATCTCGTAGGGGATGACGTGCTCGTCGTGGCTGTGGATGTGGACGGTCGGCTCCAGGTCCGGATCTTCGTCGGGTATCACCGCCACCAGGAAGGCCACTCCAGGCAAATGCGTTTCGGCGCTGGGGTTCTCAGCCCACGCCGTCGGCGCTGGGACGGCCTCGCTCAGCTCCACGCACCATCCGTCGTCCGGCAAGGCGTAGTAGAACTGGATGGCGTAGTGACGCCTCGCATGAACACGCAGCTCTGGCATGTTCGCAGGCTGTCACAGCCCCGCGCCGGAGTCCCGCGAGTATCCCGCTCAGCACCTGGCGCGGGCGCCAGCCAGCCTTTTGCGGGACAGCCCTTAGAGCCAGCCCGTCGGAATGGGATGGGTATCCCAGAGGCTTTCGGGAGGCGCCGGAGACTGACAAACATGGAAGTGGAAGGCAGGCAAAGCGCGCGGAAGCCCCGGCCCCGGCTCACCGGGCAGGAGTAGCGATTAGTGGATCTTCTGCTGCTCCAGCCATTTGAAAATTTCGGCCCTCTTGTACAGGACCTTCGCGTTCCTGCCTCGGCCGAGCAACCCTTCAAGCCCAGTTTCGATGCCTCCCTATAGACCCAGCTAGAGATCTTTAATGGCTGGGGTTACGGCGGTTGGAGGTCGAGTCCGGTCTTGGCGATGAGCCCCTCGATGAGGTGGGGTCGATACTGCATCCG